>CAUJJG010000065.1 GCA_963205445.1 Pseudomonadota bacterium | reverse complement strand
CCCACCGGCAGGTCGCCGAACCACAGGATCTGTTGCTTCGGCTGGCCGTTTTCGTCGGACTCACCCAGCAGATGCCCCGTCTCGTCATAGACGAAGTACGCACTGTCCGCATCAAGGAAGGCACGCACCTGCTCGCCCTTGGCGTTGTACTGGTACTGCCGCGTGACGGTGCCGTTTGCCTTCACCTGCGTCATCCGCCCGCTATTGTCATAGTCGAACTGCCGCGCATTGCCGCCGATCTTCGCCGTGTTGCCGGCCGCATCGTACGTGCGCTTGGTTGCACCCACCTTGTCCAGCCTGTGGCTATCTGCCGCGTACATGTAGGCAGTGGCGATGCCTGCATGGGTCACACGCTGACGGTTGCCCGTGGCGTCGTAGTCATACGCCTCGATGGGCGTGCCGGTGGGGCCGTCCATCACTTGGATCAAGCGGTTGAGAGCATCGTAGCCATACTGCGCCAATGTGCTGCTGCCGGTTGCCGATTGCAACTGCGTGAGGTTGCCCACGGCATCGAAGCTGTAACGCAAGGACAGGCCACCCGCTGCTGCGTCGTGGATCGATTCCGGTTGGTGGTTGCGGTTCAGGTTGCGCAGCAGAATGCGACCGTTGCCGTATGCCCAGCCTGTGGCTGGGCCGAATGGCGCATACGTGACACCACTGAGAACGATCTGGCGGCTGCCGCCCACAGGCGTGATGCCCAGTTCCGCCACCTGGCCATGGGTGTCGTAGAGGGTATCCAGCACCGCACCATCCGGGTAGGTGGTAGTGATGGGCCGGCCCGCGCTGTCGTAGCCGTACAGGGTGGCGAATGTCATGCCATTGGTGGTCTGCACCTTGCGGGTCAGATCACCAAAGCGGTTGTAGCAATAGCGCGTGGTACCGCTTTGATCATTGATGCCGGACAGACGGCCCTTGTTGGCGCGCTCGCCTGCCGGGCAAACGCTGGCATTGGCACTGTCGTACAGGTATTTGCGATTCGGGCCACTGATCTGGGTGAGCCGGTTCAGCACGTCGTAGCTGTAGGTCTGGGTCTTGCCGCGTGCGTCGGTCTGGCCGGTGCGGTTGCCGGCGCTGTCGTAGGTGTAGTGGGTGAGACCGGTGTCCGGGCTGCTCAGCTGGATCAAATCGCCCAGCCCGTTGTAGCTGTAGTCCGTGTGCAGGCCGTTGGGGTCGGTCACGCGGGTTAGGTGGTCGTGGGCGTCGTAGGTGAACTGCGTGTGCGCTTCTATGCCGCCCACGTCCTGCAAGGTGGCGGCCAGCCGGCCCAGCGGGTCGTAGGCGTTGGCGGTCTGGCGGCCCAGTGCATCGGTGACCGACGTGGTGTTGCCGTTGGCGTCGTAGCCGAAGGTCGTGGCCTTGCCGTAGGCGTCTGCCTGCGATTGCAGGCGGCCCAGTTCGTCATGGATGCGTGACAGGCGGCGGGTCAGGGTGCCGGACGGGTCGCGGGTGTCTTCGCGAACGCGGTTGCCGGCGTTGTCCAGCACGTAGCGGATACTGTTGCCGGCGCTATCCTTGATCGTGGTGAGGCGCTGGGCGGCATCGTAGTGGTAGGTGGTGTAACTGCCATCTGGCTGGGTCACCTTCTTCACCTGCCCGGTGGGCCAGTAGGCGATGCGGGTGATGCGGTGCTCCGCGTCTGCGCCGCCACGTACCCGGCGTTGGGTCAGGCGGCCACGGGGGTCGTAGCGGAGGTCGGTGATGATGTTGTTGGCGTCCTTCACCGACAGCACCCGGCCTGCTCCGTCGTAGGCCAGTGTTTCGGTGACGTGACCCAGTGCATTGGTCACTTTCCACAGGTCGCCCTTGCGGTAGGGGCAGGTGGTGGGTTCGGTTGCGCAGGTGGATGCGTCGCTGGGGTAGTAGGTATAGGTGGTGAGGTCGGCCACGTCGGTGCGCGGGCCGTCCACGGACAGCAGCAGGCCGGCGCGGGGGCAGGTGCCGGCCGTCACGTCGAATTGTTCGCACCAGCTGTTCGTGCTGGTGCGGGTGGCGCTGGTGGCCGGGTCGGTTTGCGTTGTCGTCAATACCTGACCACGCGCGTTGTACGTCCAGTTCGTCTTGGCAACGAGCGTGTTGCCGGCATCCAGCGTGCGCCGCTCGATAGGAACATTGAGCGTGGCGTGCCAGTCCGTCTGGATCGTCCGCTTGCGGCCTTGGGTATCGTTCGCCGCTTCGATGCGCTGGATTTCCAACAGGCGGGCGTTGTAGTCCTGATCGGTCACCACGCCCTCGTAATCGATGCTCACATCCGGCCTGCCGTTGGCATCGTAGGTTCTGGCGCTCGTGGTATTGGCACAGGACAGGCATGGCTCATCCAACGATGCCAAACGGGCAACGCGATGTTTGACGTCGAACCCGTATACGCGGGTCTTGCCCAGACTGTCCGTGATCGCACTGGTTCCGTTGCCGTTGAAGTTCAGGACAGTGCGGTCGATGGTGCCCGTGGCGTAATCGCCGTGCACGCTGAGCACGCCACGGCGACGTGCGTCGTACCCCCAACTGGCATAACGTTGGCCGCCTTCATCGGTAATGCCGGTGAGGGTGTGCGGTTGCGAGATGCCCCCCGTCTGACCGGCCTCGTTGTAGTGGTACGTGCGCGTGACCATGCCTGCACCACCGGGATAGGTCACCGTCGTCAGGTCGTCATCGACATGCGTGTAGTGGATGCCGCCGCCGGCGGGATCGGTGACGCTGCTCAGGTGGTTGCCGGTGTACGTGAAGGTCAGGCTGCGTCCTTCCGGGTCGGTGACCATCTGCACATGGGGAGAGGTGCCGGAACCTGTCGCATAGGAAAGGATTTGCGACACACCATCCCTGCGCGTGATGGCAATCAACCTGCCGGCATCGTCGTAACTTTCCACCGTATCGTCGCTGCGAGCGTAGGTGGCCGAAACGAGGGTATTGCCGCTGGTCACGGCATTCAGCCGCCCCGGTATGTCTGCATCACCAACCCAGACACCGCCACTCAGGGAAAAGGTCTGGATGGCCCCATTGGGGCGATAGGCACGGATGCGACTGATCGTGCTGCCGCTCACGATGGGCACCAAGCGTGCTTGGTAACTGTGCGTCCAGCCAATGCCAAGCGGCCCCGCCGCCACGTCAAACATGGTGCGTTGGCTGTTGTAGGTCCGCTCCAGATGCAGCGGAAACATGCCGCCGCCTACGTAGTCGGTCTCGATCTGACGCTTGTTGCCCATGGCGCTGTCAATCGGATTGCTGCCGTTGCCGCCTGCCGGAAGACAACCATCATCGCATTTGGGAGGGCCACCACACTGCCCTGTTCCTGGATCGGCCAAACCCGGCATGCAGGTGTCCAACGGGTATTTTCGCCATACAGGTTCGTTCCCAAAGATGCCGCGAAATGTGCAATGCACAAGACCATATGCGCCATATCGTATGGAAGACACACATACCGGCTCACGGGAGTCCCGGTTGAGCGACCCCAATTCATACCAAAGGATATTCCGCTCGTAGGCAGCATTTCGGCTGCCGGTATAAGCCGCCTCAGGCGATGGACACCACACTTCACCTGATGCACCACGGGCGCTGGTATGGCAGTCGGAATAGTCAGGCACCTGCGCATACGCCACGCCAAGATTCCACCAAGCCAACACGGTGAGCAGTGCAAATGAAACGAACCGCCCAACGATGCGGTCGGCATTGAGTACGCGATCTTTCATTGGCATGCCCTTGGCTGGCGACGTCTGACTTGGAACTAGAAATGCAAAGTGCAGGAGCGCTGCAACAGCGCACGCAGCCGCGCATTGAATCGACGTGTGCAACCGATTGCAAGCCCAATGTCACGCACCCTTCCTCCCGCTGCTTTCCCCCCCCAAGACGCAAAAAAACGGGCCGGCGTCTCCACCGGCCCGTGCTGCCTCACACATTGCATCAAGCGGCGGCGCGCTCGCCCTGGAACTGCTCTTCCTCGGTGCTGCCCTTCAGCGCCACCGTCGAGCTTTGCCCGCCCTGGATGGTCTGGGTGATGGCATCGAAATAGCCCGTCCCCACTTCGCGCTGGTGCTTGACCGCCGTGAAACCGCGATCGGCCGCCGCAAATTCCTTCTCCTGCAGTTCAACGAAGGCGCTCATCTGGCGGCGGGCATAACCGTGGGCCAGGTCGAACATCCCGTAGTTCAACGCATGGAAACCGGCCAAGGTGATGAACTGGAACTTGTAGCCGTAGCTGGCGATTTCCTTCTGGAACTTGGCGATGGTGGCGTCGTCCAGGTTCTTCTTCCAGTTGAAGCTGGGCGAGCAGTTGTAGGCCAGCAGCTTGCCGGGGTACTTGGCGTGGATCGCCTCGGCAAACTTGCGTGCGAACTCCAGATCCGGCTTGCCGGTTTCGCACCAGACCAGATCGGCATGGGGCGCGTAGGCCAGGCCGCGGCTGATGGCCTGCTGCAAGCCATTCCTGGTCTTGTAGAAGCCTTCGACGGTGCGCTCGCCGGTGCAGAAGGGCAGGTCGTTCGGGTCGATGTCGGAGGTCAGCAAGTCCGCCGCTTCGGCATCGGTGCGGGCAACGATCAGCGTGGGCACGCCCATCACGTCGGCGGCCAGACGCGCCGCCGTCAGCTTTTCGATGGCTTCGCGGGTGGGCACCAGCACCTTGCCGCCCATGTGCCCGCACTTCTTCACGCTGGCCAGCTGGTCTTCGAAATGCACGCCGGCGGCGCCCGCTTCGATCATCGCCTTCATCAGTTCGAACGCGTTGAGCACGCCGCCAAACCCGGCTTCGGCGTCGGCCACGATGGGCTGCAGATAGTCGATGCTGTCATCGCCTTCGGCATGGTTGAGCTGGTCGGCGCGCAGCAGGGTGTTGTTGATGCGCTTGACCACCTGCGGCACCGAGTTGGCCGGGTACAGCGACTGGTCGGGATACATCTCGCCGGCGACATTGGCGTCGGCGGCCACCTGCCAGCCCGACAGATAGATCGCCTTCAGCCCGGCCTTGACCTGCTGCATGGCCTGATTGCCGGTCAGCGCGCCCAGCGCATTGACGAAATCCTCGCGGTGCAACGATTTCCACAGTTTCTCGGCCCCATGGCGGGCCAACGAGTGCTCGATGTGCACGGTGCCGCGCAGGCGCACCACGTCTTCGGCGGAGTAGCTGCGGGTGATGCCCGCCCAGCGCGGGTTGTTGGCCCAGTCCAGTTTCAGTTGTTCGGCGGTCGGCATTTGATTCTTCATGGCAGGTCTCTCAGGTGTGTGTCTGCGGGCGGGGCGGATTCAATCGATGCGTTCGTAAGCGGGCAAGGTGAGGAAATCGGCCAGCGTGTCGGCGTGGGTCAAGCGGTCGAGCATGCCGATGGCCTCGCTGACGCGGCTGGCACCTGGCAGGGCGGAATTGCCGCCAAGACGACTGGGCAGACCGATGAAAGCGCGTTCAAGCAGGACGAAGTCCACCGGCGTGCCGTCATCCAGATGCAGCGGCTCGCCGCCGTCATCGTTGAAATGCAGCCATTGCCACAGCTGGGCGCGGGCGATCTCGGCGGTGGCGGCATCCTCCATCAAGTGATGGATGGGCACGCAGCCATTGCCGTCCAGCCAGGCGGCCAGATAGCGCACGCAGACTTCGACATTGTTCTCGAAGCCGGCACGGGTGATGGTGCCCAGCGACGGCTTGATCAGGTCCTCGCGCGTGACATCCACGTCCTCGCGCGCCACATGCAGCTGGTTGGCCTCGGGCATGCGCGCGTCGAAGACTTCGCGGGCGATCGGGATCAGGGCAGGGTGCGCCACCCAGGTGCCGTCGTGACCGGCCGTGGCCTCGCGCAGTTTGTCGGCGCGCACGCGGGCCAGTGCCGCCGTGTTGGCGGCTTCGTCGCCGCTGATCGGAATCTGCGCCGCCATGCCGCCCATCGCATGGGCACCACGGCGGTGGCAGGTGCGGATCAGCAACTCGGAATAGGCCCGCAGGAAGGGCTGCGTCATGCCCACCTGCCCCCGCTCGGGCAACACGCGGTCGCGGTGCCGGCGGAAGGTCTTGATGTAGCTGAAGATGTAATCCCAGCGGCCGCAGTTCAGGCCGACGATGCGGTCCTTCAGCGCGTGCAGGATCTCGTCCATCTCGAACGCGGCCGGCAGGGTCTCGATCAGCACCGTCACCTTGATCTGCCCATGCGGCAGCCCCAGCCCGGTTTCGATGGCGGCGAGCACCCGCTCCCACAGGGCGGCTTCTTCCATCGACTGCAGCTTGGGCAGGTACAGATACGGGCCACGACCCTTTGCCGCCAGCGCATGGGCGTTGTGAAAGGCGAACAGGCCGGCATCGAACAACGAGGCCGACAAACGCTGGCCATCCACCTGCACGTGCTTTTCGTCCAGATGCCAGCCCCGTGGGCGCACGATCAGCACGGCCTGCTCGGCTTCCGGGCGCAGCGCGTAGTGCTTGCCGTTGTCGGCGGTGTAGGCCAGCGTGCCGGCAATCGCCTCGCGCAGCGCACACTGGCCAGCGATCAGATTGGCCCAGGTTGGGCTGGTGCTGTCCTCGAAATCGGCCATGTAGCAATTGGCGCCGGAGTTCAGCGCGTTGATGACCATCTTCGGGTCCACCGGGCCGGTGATCTCGACGCGACGATTGCGCAGCGCGGCCGGCGCCGGCGCCACGCGCCAGTCGTCATTGCGGATCGCGGCGGTATCGGGACGGAAACCCGGCAGGGCGCCGGCGTCGAACGCGGCCTGGCGGGTCCGGCGGGCCGTCAAGCGGGCCTGGCGCTCGCCTTCGAACCGGGCATGCAGGCCAGCCAGAAACGCCAGCGCATCTTCGGTCAGGAGCGCACCCTGCCCCGGATGGTTGCCGGTGACCTCCACACCCGCATCCGGGCGATCTTGCAACACTGCCGACATCTGAAACTCCAGAATCCTGTGGGGAGCTCAACCATCCGCCAGCGTTTGGTATTTGACAAAACAGATTTGTCAATGCAACGTATTAATTAAATAAATA
This sequence comes from Pseudomonadota bacterium, assembly GCA_963205445.1. Classification (GTDB taxonomy): domain Bacteria; phylum Pseudomonadota; class Gammaproteobacteria; order Xanthomonadales; family Xanthomonadaceae; genus Thermomonas. The sequence continues at coordinate 8,015 of CAUJJG010000065.1, read as the reverse complement.
TTCGTTTGAAAACAATGGCCAAAGACCCGCTCGACAGTCTGCGGTTTGCCTACAAGGGCTCACGATTGAAGCCTTTGCGGGCGTTCTGTCAGGTGGCGCGGCTGGGTTCGGTGTCACGCGCCGCAGAGGCGCTCTTCCTCAGCCAGCCGGCGGTGACCCTGCAGCTGCAGGCCCTGGAGCGGGAGCTGGGGGCACGCCTGTTGGAACGCAGCGGCCGTCGGCTGGTCCCCACCCGCGAAGGCGAGATGCTGTACGAGATGGCGCGCCCGCTGGTGGAGGGGCTGGACAATCTGGCCGCCAATTTCCGTGAGCAGCTGCGCGGCCTGGACGCCGGCGAGCTCAACGTGGCGGCCGGCAGCTCGACCATCCTCTATCTGCTGCCGGGCATCGTGGAGGCCTTCCGCCAGCGGCATGCGGACGTGCGCGTGTCGCTGCACAACGTCACCGGCGCCAGCGGCCTGGACCTGTTGCGCAGTGACGGGGTGGATCTGGCGGTGGGGTCGATGCTGGACGTGCCCGCCGACCTGACCTACATCCCGGTCTATCGGTTCGAGCCGATGCTGATCACCCCGCTGGCGCACCCGCTGGCCGCAAAACGCGACCTCACCTTGGCCGATCTGTCTCCTTACGGCTTGATCCTGCCCCCCAAACGACTGACCACCTACCGGCTGGTGGATCTGGTGTTCCAGCAGAATCGGGTGCCTTACACGGTGGCCCTGGAGGTGGGGGGCTGGGAGGTGATCAAGCAGTATGTGGCCATGGGGCTGGGCATCAGCATCGTCACCGCGATCTGCCTGACCGAGGCCGACCGCCAGCGGCTGGCGGCACGCTCGCTGGCGCGCTGGTTCCCTTCGCGCAGCTACGGCATCGTGATGCGCAAAGGCAAATTGCTCAGCGCGCAGGCGCGGGCCTTCATCGAACTGATCAAGCCGGAAACACTGGCGCCACGCGGCTACGACGAGGGCGGCCACTCGGAGCGCTGAGGGCCTTGCGCCGGCACGCGGCACAAGGCCTCAGGCAGGCGAGATCAGTCCTGCGGCAGCAAGCCGGCCCCCTGCCAGTTGCGCCCCGGCAACAGCATGGCATCGGTTTTGTAGATTGCCACGTGGGGCACGCCATCGCTGCCAATCCAGCCGCGATACATGCCGCCGGTGTTGAACGGGAAAGCGACCGTCCCGTCTGCCCCCATCGCAATGGCACCACCGTCGCCGCCGGCCTTGGGGATGTCGCGGTTGATGACATCCTGGGCCGCCTTGGGCAGCGGCTGCCCGGCATGATGTACGCGGCTGCAGATCTCGTGCGCGGCAGCGGCACGGATGTAGAACTCCCCCCAGCCCGTGCCCGAGACCGCACAGCGCGCATCCGCCCAGGTGCCGGCGCCGATGATGGGCGAGTCGCCGACACGCCCGTAACGTTTGTTGGTCATGCCGCCGGTCGAGGTGCCCGCCGCCAACCGCCCCTGCGCGTCCAAAGCCAATGCCCCAACGGTGCCGAAATACGCCTTGCCCGGCAATGTCAGCGGCTGGTTGCTGGCCTGCGCTTTCTTCTCGGCCTCCAAGGCCCGCTGCAAGCCCTGCCAACGCTTCTCGGTGCGGAACCAGCTCGGGTCGACCAAGGTGATGCCCTGCTCCTTCGCGAAACGCTCGGCACCCTCGCCAACCATCATCACATGGCGGGACTTGTCCATGATCGCGCGCGCCAGCGTGATTGGATTCTTGACGTGATGCAGGCCGGCAGCGGCCCCTGCACGGCCGGTGGCCCCGTCCATGATCGAGGTATCCAGCTCGTTCCTGCCGTCATGCGTGAACACTGCGCCGCGGCCGGCGTTGAACTGCGGCGCATCCTCCAGCACGGTGATCGCGGCCGTTACCGCATCCAGCGATGTGCCGCCGGCCTGCAGCTTGGCAAACCCGTTGCGCAGCGCGGTCTCCATCGCCTTGCGGGCCGCGTCTTCCTCCTGCGGCGTCAGATCGCCCGGCTCCACGCCGGCACCGCCGTGGATGACCAGCAAGGGCGTATCCAGCGCCACCAGCACGCCGTCACGCACCGCATAGCGCCGCTGCTCGAGGGGCTGCTCCACGCGCCCATCTGGCAGATGCAGCGTCGAACCGACGCCGGCCACCGCCACCTCGATATCTTCGAGGTTCATCGGTTCGTCTTCGTGCTGCTTCTGTGCAAACGTGCTGCGCACCAGCACCGCTCCTGCCCCCGGCCGCGTGGCATGGACACGGGCCGTGCCGTCGCCCTCCACCGCCACTGCCGCCGCCTCGTCCACCCCCAGCCCCAGCATCGCCTGACCGGTCAGCGCCTCGGCCTTGGCCAGAAAGGCGGTCAGCCGCCCCAGGCGACCGCGCTCGCTGAAATGCGTGTCCGTGAGCACGCCCTCAAGCAGCGGGAACTCCAGAAACCCGGTCTCGATGGTGTTGCCATCCCCCAGCGGGTCCGACAGCGCGCGCGCGGTGGTCATGCTACCGCCATTCATCGCGCCATACAGGTATTCGCCCTGGATCGCCAGCCCGGCGCTGGTGCCCCCCAGCGGTTTGCCGGCGCGTACGTGCGCATTCAACAGCCTGGCCACCGGCGTGTCGCGCCAGAAACGCACATAGCGGGATTGGTCGCCACCCGCGATGAAAATGCCGTCCGCATGCCTGATCGCAGACAGGACCTTTGAGTCATAAGACGCCTCGCGATCCTTGAAGACGAAGGTCTGCACCGAGCGAATGCCACCGATCTGCCGGAAGAACTCCTCACCGATCTGCCCGCCCAAGGAGGCGCGCAAGACCACGATGTGGCCATTGCCGGCCTTCTTCATGAACCAACGCAAGGCCTCGACGTTGCGGTCGCCTCCGCCCATCAACAGCAGGCCCGGCTGCACGTCACCGGGTGTTTTCGCGTTGACGTCCCCCAGCACGTAATAGTCCAGATCCCCAGCCTGCGCAGGCGTTGCCGACAGGGCCGCCAGCAGAGTGGTCAGCAGGATCGCCCCGAGGGTGCATCGCTTCAACATTCGTCTCTCCCCGTGTTCCGTGTCTTCAACAATCAGACGAACGTACGCCTCTTTTCCCCCGCCTGCGCGACGAAAGTTTGGTTATCGTGAAGGGATGCAGAACGACCTCGACGCTTGGTTCATCCGGGAAATCCTCACTCACGAAGCCGCGTTGATGCGCTTTCTGCAACGCCATTGGCCACAGCGCGAGGATCACCACGACCTGCGCCAGGAGCTGTATGCGCGCATCTACGAAGCCGCAGCGAAAGCATTGCCGACGCAGCCCAAGGCCTTCCTCTTCAGCAGTGCACGCAACCTGCTGACCGACCGCCAGCGCCGGAGCAAGGTGGTGTCGATCGAGCCGATGGGTGATTTCGAGCCTTCGCTCGTCTTGGTGGATGAGGTCTCGCCGGAACGCTGGTGCGGGGGCCGCCAGACATTGCGCCGCGTGTCTGATGCCTTCAACCAGTTGCCGGACCGCTGTCGCGAGGTGGTTTGGCTGCGCCGCGTGGAAGACCTGTCGCAAAAGGACGTTGCACGTCGCCTGGGGATCAGCGAGAAAACCGTGGAGAAACACATCGCAAAGGGAATGCGCCTGCTCGCCGATGCCCTGTTTGGAGGCGAGGCCACCGGCCCCGTCGCATCCAACGCCGCGGAAGGGGGTGCCCATGCACGACACCAAGGGGACTGAAGGCGGGATCCGGGACAGCCTGGCGATCGAACAGGAAGCCGCCGATTGGCTGGCCCGGCAGGATGGCCCCAACTGGTCGCAGGCAGACCAGCAGGCGCTGGCCCAGTGGCTGCAGGCGAAGACCGCGCATCGCGTGGCCTGGCTGCGCCTGCAGGCGGCGTGGCAAGAGTGCGGGCGACTGCAGGCATTGGCCGCAGGTCAACAGGCCCCCAGCGGCCCCCCCCCGCGCAGCCTCGCCGCCCCGTCATCGACTGCGCGCAGCGAGCAAATGCTGCATGCCCTCGCCCACCAGCCGCGCATCCGTCGCCCCAGCGCAGTCCGCCGCCGCTTTCCAAGATTCGCTGCCGTCGCCGTGTTGGCCGCCTGCGCGGTCGCGGCCAGCTGGAGCTGGCACGCCCAGACGAAGATCACCACCCACGCCTATGCCACCGTGCTGGGCGAGATCCGCAGCCAAGGGCTGGAGGACGGCACTCAGGCCACCTTGGGCAGCGACAGCGGCATTGTTGCGCGGCTCTCGCGGCGCTCGCGCGCCATCGAACTGGTCCGGGGAGAGACGATTTTCGATGTCGCCAAGGATCCCAAGCGCCCCTTCCGGGTCAGCGCCGATGGCTATGAGGCCGTGGCCGTGGGGACGCGCTTTTCCGTGCGCCGCAGCCCCGACGCGCTGCGGGTGGTGGTGACCGAAGGCACGGTGCGGCTGGAGACGCCAGCCCATGGCCGTGAAGCGCCGCCTTCGGTGCTGCTGCCGGCCGGCAGCGTGGCGCTGGTGGAGCACGGCAACGTGCTGGTGCGCAGCCTCTCGGTGGCCGATGCCAGCCGCCTGCTGGACTGGACAAACGGCCTGCTGGCCTTCCATGACGCCACCCTCGCCGAGGTCGCCGCAGAGTTCAACCGTTACAACGCCCGCAAGCTGGTCATCGGCGACCCGCAGACCGCGGCCCTGCGGATCGGCGGCAGTTTTCGCTGGGACAACGCGGCGGGCTTCGTCCGCCTGCTGGAAGCCGGCTTCCCGGTCCGGGCGCAGGCCGAAGCCGACCGCATCCTGCTGCACGCCGACTGAGTCTGCAGCGACGCCACCGGCGCTGCAGCAACCCCGCGGCAAAGGCAGGCGGGATTTTTCGTTCTCGTTCGTCAAGAAATTTCACAAGCACCGCCACAGGTGCAACTGGGGAAACCGCCAATGCCATCGCAACGCCCGCTCCGCCTTCTGCTGCTCTCCCTGGCCTGCTCTGCCGCGCTGGCGGCTCAGGCACAGACCGCTACCCGGCTTACCATTCCTGCAGGCGACTTGGCCGGCGCCCTGGATGCCTATGCGCGCCAGACCGGCTCCCAGCTGGTCTATCGTGCCGATCAGCTCAAGGGGGCGCGCAGCCAAGGGCTGAGCGCACAAACTGCCTCCCCGCAGGCGTTGGATGCCCTGCTCAAGGGCACCGGCTTCCGGGCCCAGCGCGACCCGTCGGGAGCCGTGCTGATCGTGCCGACGGGCAACGCGCCGGCACAGACGGCCCCGGCCCGCCCTGCGCCCCAGGCGCAGCCGGCCCAGGCCGCTGCCGACGCCCCCGTGACCAACATGGAAGCCGTGCAGGTCACCGGCTCGCGCATTCCGCGTGCGCAGGTGGAAGGCCCGGCGCCGATCACCGTGGTCACGGCGGCCCAGATCCAGTCAGCCGGCCTGGTCTCGGTGCCCGACTTGCTGCGCTCGCTCAGCCAGAACAGCGGCAGCGTGCAGGGCCAGCAAAACACCACCGGCGCGCAGTCCACCCCCGGCGCCCAAGCCGTGGACCTGCGCGGCTTGGGCCCCAACCACACCCTGGTGCTGATCAACGGCCGCCGGGTGGCCGACTTTCCGCTGCCGCTCAACGGCCGCAGCAACTTCACCGACATCGGCAACATCCCGCTGGGGATGATCGAGCGGGTCGAGATCCTCACCGGCAGCGCGTCGGCGGTGTACGGGTCGGACGCGATGGCCGGCGTCATCAACTTCATCCTGAAGAAGTCCACCGACGGCACCGTCATCGACTACCGCTATGGCGACACCAGCCGCGGCGGTGGTGAATCGCATCACCTGAACCTGACCACCGGCTTTGACACCGGCAAGTTCAGCGGCATCGTTGGCCTGGAGCTGCAGGACAAGCGCCCGCTATGGGGCTACCAGCGCGGCATCCAGGATTCCACGCTCGATGCGCCCACCTCGCGCCGCCAGCTGCCGCGCCTGACCGCCCAGCGCTATGACTGGGATGACGACGTGAACATCGCCCCCGATGACGGCTGTGCCGCCATGGCCGGCCTCAACGAAGGCACCACGGTATTGGCGGAGGACCGCTATGGCGAGCCCTACTGCGGCAGCACCCGCGCCATCGCCTACCGGACCATCCAGAACGAACGCCGTGGCGTGAATGTTTATGGCGCCTTCGAATACCAGATCTCCGATACCTTGAGCTGGTTTGCCGACATCCAGGCCGGCCACCAGAAGGTCAGGCTGCTCACCGGCACCAACGGCAACGATGTGGCCAGCGACCACATGGGCTGGGAGTTCCACGACCCCAACTCCACCAACAACTACCGCAACAAGATGTTCTACAACGCGGGTACCGGCCATTACGAGGTCTGGTCGCGGCAGTTCACGCCCGAAGAGATCGGTGGGCTGCGCAACCGCATGAACACCACCACCGAAAAGACCTTCGCCATCACCACCGGCCTGCACGGCTTTTGGGGCGAGAACTGGAGCTGGGAAGCGGCCTACAACCATTCGCAGTACAAGGCCGTCGTGGGCATGCCGCGCATCCGCGCCGCCGCCGCCAACCAGCTCTTCCTTGGCCCTCTGCTGGGCTATGACAGCGACGGTTACGCCATCTACAATCCGGACCCGAACCGCCTGTTCAAGCCGTTGACCGAAACCGAGTTTGCCTCGATCGCGGCGATGTCCACCTTCCACCCCAAGGCCGAGAACGACAACCTCAGCTTCAGCTTCAACACCCCCGCCCTGTTCACCCTGCCGGCCGGCGATGCGGGGTTTGCCGGCGTCGTCGAATACGGCAGGCAGTCGTACCGCATCAACCCCGACCCGCTGGCGCTGACCGAAGATGCCTACTACGGCCCGCGCTACGGTGACGGCAGCGGCAGCCGCAACCGCTGGAGCGCCGCAGGCGAACTGCGCCTGCCCCTGCACGAAACGCTCTCGGCCAGTCTGGCCGGGCGCTACGACCGCTACGGCTACGCCGGCCGCAACCCTGCCAAGTTCACCTGGAGCACGGGTCTGGAATGGCGCCCGGTCGAGAGCCTGCTGCTGCGTGGTTCCTACGGCACCGGTTTCCGCGCCCCTGACATGCACTACCTGTTCGCGGGCAACGACTACTACCGCACGCGTTACGCCACCGACTACTACCAGTGCCGCACCGACGAGCCCGGCTACAGCGACGGGGATTGCTACGACGACGGCAGCTGGGACGTCAGCACCTTCGACGTCTACACCGGCAACATGGATCTGGACGTCGAGACAAGCACCTCCTCCACCGTCGGTTTCGTGTGGTCGCCCAGTTCCAACTTCGATCTGGCCGTGGACTATTACGCCATCGAGGTGAAGAACCAGGTCCAGACCCAGGACCGCGAACTGCTGCGCATCACCGAAGCCAATTGCCGCCTCGGCAAGACCGCCGCCGGTGCCAGCGTGGACATCCATTCGCCGACCTGCGTCGATGCGCTAGCCCGCGTCATTCGTGACAGCAACGGCAACATCACCAGCGTTCACTTCGCACCGATCAACATCGCCAAGGAGAAGACCTCGGGCATCGACGTGACCGCCAATTACAGGCTGCCCACCACGGCCGCGGGGGATTTCCGCTTCACCGCCAATTACAACTGGACGCATCGCCACACCCGCCAGCTGTACCCGGGGGACCCGGCCGAAGACATGCTGGACGTGAGCTTCAGCGACACCACCCTGCCGCGCAGCAAGGCCAACCTCGGCACCACCTGGGACCGTGGCGCCTGGGGGGCCAGTCTGTTCGGCACCTATCTGGGCCGCGTGGCCAACTACAACAACGACGCCTGGACGCCAGCCACCTGGCGCTTCAATGCCGGTGCGCGCTATGACGTGAACGACCATGTGCGGGTGGCGCTGACGGTCAACAACTTGCTGGACAAGATGCCCCCCAAGGACGCCACCTGGGCAAACTACCCCTACTACGACACCTCGTGGTTCGACAGCATGGGGCGCAGCTTCTATCTGCAGCTGACCTGGAAAATCGGCGGCGAACCGCTGTAAGCACGCCGCTCACGCAAGCCCCAACGCCCCGGCCGACACCGGGGCGTTTTCTTGTTCGGCGATTGGCGCTGCCA
>CAUJJG010000064.1 GCA_963205445.1 Pseudomonadota bacterium | reverse complement strand
GACCAGTTCAAGAACCACATCCTGCCGGACAAGGTGCACATCCTGAACGTGTCCTTCCTGGTGCCCCGGATGCGCCGCGAGTTCGGCGGCTGCGCCGGCAACATCGCCTACAACCTCAAGCTGCTGGGCGGCGATCCGATCCCGATGGCCACCGTCGGTGGCGATTTCGCGCCCTACCGCGAGTACTTCCAGGAGCTGGGCATCGACCTGTCGCGGGTCAAGGAGCTGCCGGAGCTGTTCACCCCGCAGGCCTTCATTACCACCGACCACGACAACAACCAGATCACCGCGTTCCATCCGGGCGCGATGATGCGCAGTTTCGAGAATCATGTGAAGGACGTGCCGAACGTGAGCATCGGCATCGTCAGCCCGGACGGCTACGAAGGCATGATCCAGAATGCGAAGGAATTCCACGCTGCCGGCGTCCCCTTCATCTTCGACCCCGGCCAGGCGATGCCGCTGTTCAACGGTGAGGAATTGCGCACCTTCATCGAACAGGCCGATTACGTCACCGTGAACGACTACGAATCCAACCTGCTGCAGGAACGCACCGGTTGGGGCGCGCAGGACATCGCCGGCAAGGTGAAGGCCTATATCGTCACCCGCGGCCCCAAGGGCGCCGAGATCCACGCCGACGGCCAGTTGCACAAAGTGCCGCCGGCCCACGAGCGCCGGGTCACCGACCCCACCGGCTGCGGCGATGCGTTCCGCGCCGGGCTGATCTTCGGCATCGAGAAGGGCTACGACTGGATGACCATCGGCCGCATGGGCAATCTGATGGGCGCGCTCAAGGTCGAGCACCCGGGGACGCAGAACCAGCGCTTCGACTACGACGAATTCGCCGAGCAGTTCCGCCAGCAATTCGGATACGCGCTTGGGTGATGCCGCATGCGGGGCAAGCCCCGCATCTACGGGTGATGTGCGTCTCGTAGGTGCCGGGCTTGCCCGGCACTCTGCCTCAATTCCACTTCGGCAACTTCGAAGGCTCCAGCCCGCCCACCTCGAACTCGGCCGTTCGCTTGCCCACCTGCTTGGTGGGGAATTCGATGGACAGCTGCTTGCCGGATTTCGCCAGGCGCCACAACGCCTTGCGGTCCTCGATGAACATCGCGATCGCCTCGTCGGTATTCGGCCTTGACCCCGGCAGGAGGTGGGTCTTGCCGTCGAGGGTGACCTTGAGCTTGCAGCCCTTGTAGCAATCGAAATCGCCGGCCTCCAGCACCAGATAGCTGCTGCGCCCCCATTCCGGATGGTCGCGAAAGATCAAACGCACCGGGCGTGCACCGCTGCCATCGGTATCCACCGGTTCCTGCGAATAGATCGACGCCGACAGCTGGTGCCCCCCCTTCACCGTCTCGTCGCCGTAACTCCACAGGGCCGCCAGACGCTGCTGCTGCTGGGCCGCCTCGGCCTTGGCGCGAATTTCGTCCAGCTTCGGCTTCACCCGGGCCGCCGCCTGGGTGGTGGGATGGTCCACCAGCAGGACCTCCCCATACCCCTTGGCCATCCGCCAGTCCTGGCGGGCAACCGCATCCTCGAACTGAGCCTCCATGGGTTTTGCCGCCGCCTCCTGCGCCGCGGCCTGGGCGGCGGCGGCACGCGCGGCAGCCTCCGGGTCCGCCCCCTTGCAGGCGGGCAACAGCAGGCACAGGGCAGTGGTCAGCAGGACGGCTTTCATCACGGGCTCACTCCTTCGCATCGTTCGTCAACCATTTCACCACGGCATCAGCCACCGCATGCGGGCGCTCCATCAGCGACATGTGGCCACATCCCTCCAGCAACACCTTGCGTGCCTGCGGCATGCGGGCCGCGTACAGCTCCAGGGCGCTGGCGTCGATCACGGCATCCTGCCGACACCACAGCAGCAGCGCAGGCTGGTGAATGCGGGCGGCTTCCTCGCCCGGCAGCAGGGTTTCTTCGCTGCGACCGATGCGGTCCAACACCGCCTGCTCGAATGCGGCATCCGCACGCCGCTTGTCGATGAGCGCAGCCGAGGCCGGCCAGGGGATCGCGGGCTTGGCGGCCTCGACGTGGAACACGGTGTCAATGTAACGCTGCAGCGAAGCCGCATCATGCACGGCGAAGGGGTTGTCCCCGGCCAGCACCGACAGGCCGAACGCATTGTCCTTGAAGCGGACACCTGCAGCATTGAACAGCGCCACCTTCGACACCATCTGCGGGTATCGGGCTGCCGTCACGGCGGCGATGCCGCCCCCCATCGAGTGCCCCACCAGCACCACCGGCTGGCCCTTGGCTTGTGTGCGCAGGAAGGCGGCGACCTGTTCCGCCTGCCCAACGAAGCCCAACGCCACGCCGGGCTTGCGCTCGGATTCGCCCCAGCCGGGCAAGTCGGGGATCAGGAGACGGTAACGCCCCCCCAGCGCCCTGGCCAGGGGGTACCAGTTCTCCTTGCTGCCGGTGAAGCCATGCAGCAGCACCAAGGTGGGGGCCTCTGGCCGGTCGGCCGTGCGCATGGCAAAGACCCAGCGGGTGCCGTCCACCGTCGCTTCGCCCCGATCCAGGCCGGCGGCCACGCGCTGGCGGGCAAACTCCAGGCGCACCAGCAGGTACGGGCTTCGGCCAATGACCCAGCCACCCCAGACCAGCAGCAGGCCCAGCACTGCAAGGGCCATGCCCCAGATCAACCGACGGCTCCGCATCACGCGGCGTTACTTCGTCTCGCCTGGCGGTGGCGTGGCTGGGTCCTCGATCAATGGCGCCTTCCCCAGCCCGCCCGCCACGCTGGGCTTGCCGGTGTCTGCCGCTGCCGGAGCGGCGGGGGCCTTGGCCCGGCCCTCGGCCAAAATGGCCTCCACCGACCCAGCCGTGATCGGATGCGTGGCGGGCTTGGCCTTGGCAAACACCTGTTCCGCGAACACCAGCCCGTCCGGCGTCGCCACCAGCGCCTTGTAGATCGGCAGGATCAGCTTGCGCCGACCCACCCGCGACAGGAACTGCCCCATGGCTTCACGGGCGGCCCCATAGCCGCTGCGCTCTGCCAAGGGATACCAGCGCATCGCGATTTCGCCATTGCCCGTCCCCGTGAAATGGAAGGCCTCATCCAGCTGCGCCAGCTGCTCGGCCTTCAGCGTTGCCGGCATGCCTTCGATGAAATGCACCCATTCCTGCGTGCCCCAGCCGCCGGTGATGCTCTTGTCGGGCAGCTTGGCGCTGCCCTGCCACGCGATGCGTGCCGCGTTCACCGTGCTGAACTTGCCCGACTGCACCTGCGGCGCATTGCCCGGAATGCCCGGCTCATACAGCCACTGATCCACTTCCTGCATCGTCACCACGTTCGGGTGCTTGTCGACCAGATTGGCCTGCAGGTAGTCGCGGAACTGACGGGTGGTGATGCTCTGGAAAGCGAAGTGGTCGAAATAGCCCTTCAGCCACGGATCGAACACCTCGCGCCCGAAACGCTTTTCCAGAAACTGCAGGAACCATGCGCCCTTGATGTAAACGGTGGCGCTGGACTGGTTGTCGGGATCGTCCAAGGTGCCCGGCTTGAGCGAAAGCCGCTGCAGATTCGGGTCGAGCGATTTGAATTCTTCCTTCAGTTCGTCGCGGTCGATCACCTCTTCCATGTCGGCCATGTCGCGGCCATACAGGGCCTCGGTGATGCGGCTCTGCACATAGGTGGTGGTGCCCTCGTTGAGCCAGCTGTCCTTGTCGGTGGCAAACGTGACGAGGTTGCCCGACCAGCTGTGCGCCAGCTCATGCGCCACCAGCGAAACCAGCGACTTGTCGCCGACGATCACGGTCGGGGTGGCGAAGGTCAGCCGCGGGTTTTCCATGCCGCCATAGGGGAAGGACGGCGGCAGCACCAGGATGTCGTAGCGACCCCAGCGGTATTTGCCGTACAGGCCCTCGGCGGTGTCGATCATCCTTTCGGTGTCGTCGAACTCGGCCACCGCCTTGTCCACCATGGCAGGCTCCGCCCAGATCCCGCTGCGCGGGCCCATGGGCTTGAACACCAGGTCACCGGCCGCGATCGCCATGAGATAGGACGGAATCTTCTGCGGCATCTTGAAGCTGTAATCGCCGTCGCGCGCCGCCTTCGGGTCGTTGTCGGCGCTCATCAGCACCATCACGTTGTCCGGCGCCTTGACGTGGGCGCTGTAAGTGAAGCGGATCTGCGGGGTGTCCTGCAGCGGTACCCACGAGCGCGCGTGAATCTGCTGCGACTGGCTGAACATGAACGGGGTCTGCTTGCCCTCGGTCATCGCCGGGTCCAGCCACTGCAGGCCGGAGGCACCGGGCGCGGTGACGTAGGTCACGCGCACCTGCGCCGGGCGGGTCGGGGTTTCGATGGTCAGGGCACTGCCCAGCACCTTGTCCGCCGCCGCCAGCTTGAACGGCAGCGGTGCCCACTTGCCATCGGCGCCCAGGCCCTCCGCCTTCTCGATGGTCAGCTCCCGGGTGTCCAGCACCAGCTGGGTTGCCGCCTTGTCGATCCACTCCAGCGCGTACGTCGCCGTGCCTGCGATGGTTTTCTTGTCGAAATCGATGGCCAGATCCAACGCCAGATCGGTGGTGCGCACCTTGTTGGGCTGGGCAAAGGAATGTTCATCCACCACCTGCTCCACGGTGGCCGCCTGCGCCGCGGGCGAGGCTGCGGCAGGTGCGGGGGGCTGGTTGCCCTGACAGCCAGTTGCGGCCAACCCCAGAGCGGCGGCGATGGAAACGGACAGGATGAGTTGGCGCATGGAAACGACCCGGCAACGGAAAACCGGAGTTTATCGCCGTCTGCAGCGGTTCGTCGCATGCCCAAGGACAGGGCCATAGCACAGGGCAAGACTGAAGACCTCGCGCCATGCGTCTCCGTCATGCCCTGCCATCAGTCATGGCAACCGTCATGGCGCTTGCCGCATCTCAATCCATGACCCATCGCTGCGGAGTTTCACTTGAAGCCATCCCTCCTCACCGTTGCCCTGCTGCTGTGTGCGCCATTTGCCCAGGCACAGCAGGCCAGCCCATCCGACATGCCAGGCCCCGCCCTCTCCGGCGGGCGCATCCCGCAGCTGCAGGGCGACATCGCCATCGATGGCACGCTCGATGACGCCGCATGGGCGAACGCGCTGGAGCAGGAGATCGCCTACGAGATCCAACCCGGCGACAACACGCCGGCCCCGGTCAAGACCACGGTGCGCATCGGCTACACCGCCGACGCCCTGTACGTGGCTTTCCACGCCATCGACACCGACCCATCGAAAATCCGCGCCCATCTGCGCGACCGCGACGCGATGTTCAACGACGATTGGGTGGGCGTGTTCCTCGACACCTTCAACGATCACCGTCGCGGCTACGAGCTGGTGGTCAATCCGCTTGGCGTGCAGGGTGACCTGATTCGCGACGAGACCAATGCCAACAACCAGGAGGATCCCAGCTGGGACGGCCTGTGGCAGAGCGCCGGCCGGATCACCGCCGAGGGTTACGATGTCGAGATCCGCATCCCGTTTGCCACCCTGCGCTTCCCCAACGGCGGCGGCGACCAGCGCTGGGGCATTTCGCTGTTCCGCAGCTGGCCACGCGACAAGCGTCACCAGCTGACCAGTCATCGGGTCCCGCGGGCGTCCAGCTGCTTTCAGTGCGAATGGGGGCAATACGAAGGTATGGCCGGCGCACACCAAGGCCGCAACCTCGAGCTCGTGCCAACGTTGATGATGGGTGCGTCCCAAATGCGCGACCACGCCGGCGAACGGTGGCGCAAGGACCAGAGCTCGGCGGAGCCGGGCGTGGACGTGAGCTGGGCGCCCTCGCCCGCCATGACGCTGAACGCAACGCTGAATCCCGATTTCTCACAGGTGGAAACCGACCAGCTGCAGCTTGGCTTCAACGACAGCTTTGCCTTGTTCTATCAGGAGAAGCGGCCGTTTTTCCTGGAAGGTGCAGACTATTTCACCAGCCAGTTCAATGTGCTGCATACCCGCCAGATCGCCGACCCCGATTTCGGCCTGCGCGTCACCGGCCGCAGCGGCGGCAATACCTATGGCGCAATCGTCGCCCGCGACGCCACCACCCTGTTGCTGGTGCCGGGCGTACTGGGCTCCCGCTTCGAACAGCTGGCGCAAACGGCGAACGTGGCGGTTGGTCGCTATCGCCACGATTTCAGCACCCAGCTCAGCGTCGGCATGATCGGCACCGCACGTGAAGGCGACGACTATGCCAACAGCGTGGCCGGCATCGACCTGCGCTGGAAGAAGGACCCGCACACCTTCACCACGCAGTTTCTGCACAGCCGGTCCGAATATCCGCAGACCATCGTGGCGGGCTACGCCGGGGAGCTTGGCAACGATGCCACGCCCTCAGGCAACGCTTGGCGCGTCGAATACAGTTTCAGCAACCGCAGCTGGTTTTTCGATGTCTGGCATATGGACGTCGATCCGGGCTTTCGTGCTGATCTTGGCTTCATGGGCCAGGTGGGTTACGACAAGTCGCTGGTCGGTGGTCAGCGCAGCTGGTTTCGTGACGGCAAGGCCTTCGACCGCATCAACCTGTACGCCGATTTCGACGTGACCCACCGCTTCGATGGCCAGCTGCTGGAACGCGAATGGGAAGGCAGCATCAGCGCGCAGGGCCCGATGCAGAGCAACTTCAGCCTGCATGGCATGACCCGCAAACGCTTCTGGCGCGGCCGGCTGTTCGACGAGCGCTACGTCGACACCAACGCCCAATATCGCCCCACCGGCAATCTGCTGCTGGGCCTGTATCTGCAGGCGGGACGGATGCTGGACCTGAGCGCCGAGAAAACCGGCCAGCGCGCGATGATCGAGCATTGGGGCAACCTGAGCATCGGGCGCGGACTGGCCCTGAACTGGGCGCTCACGCGCCAACGCATGCGTCGCGATGGCGGCACCGCGTTCGAAGCCACCTTGCTCAATGCCGGCGGCAGCTGGCAGTTCGACCCGCACCAGCGGCTGCGCCTGACCCTGCAAGGAAGCTCGGTACGTCGGGATCCGGCGCTGTACCCCCGTGCGATCAATGCCCGTGCGCGCGACCTGGCCGCCCAGCTGGTGTACTCGTACAAGGTCAACCCCCGCACGGCACTGTACGCCGGTGCCTCCTGGGGCGGCTTCATGGACGACGAACATCCGCAGCTGTTCGGCAACACCCGCAGCGTGTTCGCCAAGCTCAGCTACGGCTGGCAGCCGTGAGGGCGGTCAACCCAGCTTTGACAGCCGCAGCTGGAACAGGACTTTGGTCACCAGCAGGCGCTCTTCGATCGGCTTGAGCACGAGATCGTTGGCGCCCTCGCGCAGCAACGAGGCCTGATTGTCGCGATTGTCATCGCCCGTCATCATGACCATCGGCAGCTTGCGCTTGCCGTACTGGAACACGGCACGGATCTGGTTCAGGAGGTCATGCCCACTCAGCACGCCCTTGAGGTAAACGTCGCTGAGCACGAGGTCCGCACCGACATCCCCATCGGTGCGACCGATGAAGCGATGCAGGTGCTCCAGCGCATCCTCGGCGCTGATCACGTGCAGCACCTGCATGCCCTGGCGCTCCAGCATGCGCCGGGTGGCCACGGCCACCACCTTGCTGTCTTCCACGTACAGCACGCGCGCACCCTCGATGGGCGCCGGGTGCACGTAGCCGCGGATGAAGGCCGCCAGCGCGTCCTGCCCCAGCGACTTGTCGAAGTAGTCGGTGATGTCCTCGGTGAAAGCGCGGGTCTCCAACGCTTCCTGGGCATTGCCCGAGATCACGATCACCGGGACATACGACTGCCCGGTGGACTCGCGCACCAAACGGGCCAGCGCAAGGCCATCGCCGTCGGGAAGCACCAAGGCCGTCGTCACCAGGTCGAAGGCACCGGCGTCCAGCGCAGCGCGCGCATCTGCAAGGCTGCCGCAACCCACCACATCAGCGTTCGGAAGCTCCTTGCGCAGGGTGTCGCCAATCAATTTGCGCACCAAGCGGCTGCCATCGACGACCATCACCCGCGGGGCATCGCTGACCACATGGCGAAGATCCTGTTTGGCGGCCATCAGCCCACCCCCGGCCGGGTTTGCCGCAGGTAATGGCCGGTGACGAATACGGCCCCCAGCCAGCCCAATACACCCGCCCCCGCCAGCACGCCCACAGCCGCTTGCAAGGACAGGCCCTGCAGCTGGAAATTGCTGCCGTACTG
The DNA here is from genome assembly GCA_963205445.1 of Pseudomonadota bacterium. GTDB lineage: Bacteria > Pseudomonadota > Gammaproteobacteria > Xanthomonadales > Xanthomonadaceae > Thermomonas. The sequence goes on along the minus strand of CAUJJG010000064.1, from coordinate 2,043 downwards.
TGCGGCCAATGCGGTCAACGCGGGCTGCAGGGCGACGCCTGCCAATGCAAGCACGCCGAATGCAAGCGCCGCCGCGACAAAGCCATACCAAGCCCCCTGATACAGGAAAGGCCGGCAGATGAACCCATCGCTGGCGCCCAGCAGTTGCAAGACCCCGATCTCCTCACGACGCGCCTGAATGTCCAGACGCACGGTATTGCCCACCACCAGCAGGACCCCCAACCCCAGGAAGCCCGCCAGCACCTGCACCACGCGCGCGCCGAAGCCAAGCCAAGCCTGCAGGCGCGCCCGCCAATGTGCATCGTACTGCACCCGCTCGACCTCTGGCAGCGCCTGCAGCGCCCCCACCAAGCCCTGCGCCTCCCCGCGCGGCACGACACGCAACATGCTGGGCAAGGCGGCCTGCGCGGCTTGCTCGCCCAATGCATCGATGGCAGCTGCCAGATCCGCGCGCTGGCGCAGCTGCGCCAACGCCTGCGCCGGCGCCACCACCGCCACCTCCATCACGTCGCTTCGCGCCTGCAGCCGCGTGGCCAGCGCCCTGGCCTGCGCGACATCCACGTCAGCGCGCAGGAATACGGCAATTTCGTGACTGGAGGCCAGCGCCCCGCCCAGCCGCTGCACATTGGCCAAGGCCAGCCACAGCCCGAGCGGAAGCGCCAAGGCCACGGCCATCACACCCGTGGTCAGCAAGGTGGCCCCAGGCCGACGCAGCAGTCGGCCGATGCTGGCGACGATGCTGTAGCCATGATGTGCCAACCACATACCCAGCCGCCCGCCATGGGGGTTGTCCACACGCTGGTTGCCGGCTTTAGCCATCGGCCAGATCCTCCGGCTGAATGTCATCCAGCAGGCGGCCGTGGTCCAGCACCAGCACCCGCTTGCGCATGCGCTTCACCAAGGCCAGATCATGGCTGGCAACCAAGACGCTGGTGCCGCGCTCCGGCAGGGATTCGAACAGGGCCATGATCTCCGCCGACAGGGTGGGGTCCAGGTTGCCTGTTGGCTCGTCCGCGATCAGCAGGGGCGGCTCGGCGATCACCGCCCGGGCAATCCCCACGCGCTGCTGCTCACCCGCCGACAGCTGGCTGGGCAACGACCGTTCGCGCGCAGCCAGCCCCAGCTTGTCCAGCACCGAACGCACCCGCTTGCCGATTTCGGCGCGCTTCATTCCGCGCAGCACCAGCGGCAAGGCCACGTTGTCTGCGACGCTGCGGTCGGTCAGCAGCTGGTGGTTCTGGTACACCACGCCGACATTGCGCCGATGGGCGGCAATCTTCCCCCCCCGCACGCTGGCCAGATTGCGGTCATCGAACAGCACCGCCCCACGGCTGGGACGCTCCGCCAGCTGGATCAGCTTCAGCAGCGTGCTTTTGCCCGCACCGGAGTGCCCCGTCACGAACAGCATTTCGCCGGCATCGACGGCAAAACTCACCTCGTCCAGTGCGCACAGGCCACCGGGGTAGAGTTTTCCGACATTGTCGAAACGCAGGATTGCCATGCGGAGGGGCGGCATGCAGACGGGCCGCCAGTATCGCCCGAGCCGCCGGCCACGGCCAGCGCAAACCGACAAGCCGTGACGCAATCGCGTTTGCGACGACCGCGCTGACGCGATGCGGTCAGTGCTTGCCCGGCCCGCGCCACACCAGCGACTTCAGGCCACGGCCGATGCGATGCAGCAACGAGGGCTTGCCCGAGGCTTCAGCGGAAGCCGCCGGCGACTTGCTGGCCGGGACGAACTTCGGCGCGACCGGTACCGCTGCCGGAGCGGCAGGAGCGGCATGCGTCGCCGCCTCGCCCCCCTCCAGCGGACGTCCGCCGCGGCGACGCCGCCGCTTGCGGGCTGGCCGTTCGCCCTCGGCCACGTTGGCAGCTGCCTGCGGCACGGCCTGAGGTACGCGAGCGCCTTCGGATGCGGGCTCCCCGTCCTTTCGGGGCGGGCGCGGACCCCGCGGAGGGCGCCCGTCGCTGCCGCGACGCTCACTGCCACTGCGCGAACCGCCGCCGCGACCGCCGCGGCCACCACCACGCTTGGCATCCTCG
>CAUJJG010000063.1 GCA_963205445.1 Pseudomonadota bacterium | reverse complement strand
AAGCCGCCAGCACCTCAACCGCCGGCGCCACTTGTGTTTGTCGACCCAGCGCCTCACCCGCTTGGCGCAGCGCCTCGGCCAATGCCTGCGGCAGGTCCGCACGCAGCGTGGCGTGGCCAACCTTGCGCCCGGTGCGCGGCTGCTTGCCGTAGTCGTGCCAGTGCAGGCCGGGCACCGCCAGCGCGGCGGCGGCGGCGGGCATTTCGCCCAGCCAGTTGAGCATGCAGGCCTGGCCGCGCATCGCGGTGCTGCCCAGTGGCAGGCCGGCGACCGCGCGCAGATGGTTTTCGAACTGCGAGGTCTCGCTGCCCTCGATGGTCCAGTGCCCGGAGTTGTGCACCCGCGGCGCCATCTCGTTGGCCAGCAGTTCGCCATCGCGATCGAACAGCTCCAGCGCGAACACGCCGACATAGTCCAGCGCCTCGGCCAGCCGGCGCGCGTGCGCCAGCGCGGTGGCCTGAGTGGTTTCATCAACACGCGCCGGGGCGAGACTGGCGGAAAGCACGCCGTCGACGTGCCAGTTCTGGGTCAATGGCCAGGCCCGGAATTCGCCGTCACGGCCGCGCACCGCCACCACCGACAGCTCGCGCTGAAAGGCCACAAACCCTTCGAGGATCAGCCCGACCTTGCCGACCTGCTCGCCCAGCGCGGCCCAGGCGGGTTCGACGTCGGTCGGCGATTTGATCCGGAACTGACCCTTGCCGTCATAGCCCAGCCGGCGGGTCTTGAGAATGCAGGGCGTGCCCAGCTCGGCCACTGCTGCCGCCAGTTGTTCGCGGGTCTCGATGGCTGCAAACGGCGGCACCGGAATCCCCAGCTCGCTGAACAGGGTTTTCTCCGACAGTCGATCTTGCGCAACGGCCAGCGCGCGCGGATTGGGCGCGACAAACGTAAGCGCGGTCAGCGTTTCGGCGGCCTGCGCCGGCACGTTTTCGAAATCGAAGGTGGCCACAGCGATGCCATCGGCGAATGTCGCCAGCGCCTCGGCATCGGCATAGCTGCCCACCGTCAGCGGCGCCAACTCACCGGCGCAGGCGTCGGCCACGGTATCGAAAATGGCAAAGCGCAGACCCAGCGGTGCACCGGCCAGCACCAGCATGCGCGCCAGCTGGCCGCCGCCAAGGATGCCAACCGTACTCACTTGCGCGGGTCGTCGTTGGCCACGACGTCCTCGGTCTGCTTGGCCCGGAAGGCCGCCAGCGCCGCGCCGATGGCCGGGTGCTCATGCGCCAGCATGGCCGCGGCAAACAGCGCGGCGTTGGCGGCACCAGCATTGCCGATGGCGAAGGTGCCCACCGGGATCCCGGCCGGCATCTGCACGATCGACAGCAGCGAGTCCATGCCGTTCAGTGCCTTGCTCTGTACCGGCACGCCCAAAACCGGCACCGCGGTTTTCGAGGCCAGCATGCCCGGCAGATGGGCGGCACCACCTGCGCCAGCAATGATCGCGCGCAGGCCGCGGCTGGCGGCGCTGGCGGCGTAGTCAAACAGCACGTCGGGGGTACGATGGGCGGAGACCACGCGGACCTCGTGCGGCACGCCCAATGCGTCCAGTTTCTGCGCGGCGTGCTGCATGGTCTCCCAATCGGAGCGCGAGCCCATGACGATGCCAACCAGCGGCGTGGCGGTGGGTGCTGCGGACATCGAGCGATTCCTGTCGGCAAAGACGTATTCTAACGGCCCCCGTTTGAGGTTGCCCGTTCGATGGATCGCAAGCTGCTCGACATCCTGGTTTGCCCCGAAACCCGCCAGCCCCTGCAACTGCTGGAACCCGCAGGTTTGGACGCCCTGAATCGCGCCATTTCCAGTGGCGGCGTCACCCGTGCCGATGGCAGCCCCCAGCGTGAGCCACTGCGCGAAGCCCTGCTGACCCGCGACCGCAAGAGCGTGTACCGCATCGACGACGGCATCCCCGTTCTGTTGGCCGAAGAACGCTTGGCCACGGCGCAGATCGAAGGCTTTCCCGCCCCATGACCACCGCACCGGACCTACCCCTGGCTGAGGCCATTGCGGCCAATGTGGCGGCCGCCTTGGCCGAGGACATTGGCCCGGGTGACGTCACCGCGACCCTGCTTCCCGATAGCCCGGCGCGGGCACGCCTGCTGTGCAAGGAGGACTGCGTGCTGGCGGGCCGGCCTTGGTTCGATGCCTGCCATCGGGCGCTGGATCCGGATGTGTCAATCAACTGGCATTGCGATGAAGGGGCGCGTGTCGCCAAAGGCACGGTCATCGCCACCCTGCAAGGCCGCAGCCGCGCCTTGGTCAGCGCCGAACGCGCCTCGCTCAATTTCTTGCAGACCCTCTCCGGCACGGCCACCGTCACGGCCCATCATGTCGACGCGGTTCGCGGTACCGGCACCCGCCTTCTGGATACCCGCAAAACCCTGCCGGGCTTGCGTGTGGCCCAAAAATACGCAGTGCGCATGGGCGGCGGCGACAACCACCGGCTGGCCTTGTTTGATGCCGTGATGCTGAAAGAAAACCATATCCGCGCCTTCGGCTCGGTGACGGCGGCCATCCAACGTGCCCGCACGCTGTACCCACAGCTGCCGTTGATCGTGGAAGTGGAGACCCTGGACGAACTGCGGCAAGCCCTCACGACAGGCTGCACCCGCGTCCTGATCGACGATTTTGACGCCGAGATGCGCAAGGCCGCCGTGCGGATCGCCAAGGCCTCCCCGTTTGATGGCCGAATTCCACTGGAGGTATCCGGCGGCGTGGACATGCACACGCTGCGGGCCATCGCCGAGGATGGCGTGGATTGCATTTCGATCGGCGGACTGACCAAACACGTCCATGCCATCGATTTTTCATTGAAACTGGAGTGACCCCGTGCCGACCATGCTGATTCTGCTGATCGTGGGGGGGGCCGCATTTTTCTTCTTCACCGCCGCCCGTGCCGCCGCCGAGCGTGCAGCGGAAATCGGGCAGAACGCCTGTGCCGCCGCCGGCGTGCAGTGGTTGGACCAGGCCGTGCATGCCACCGGCTTGCGACTGCGCCGCAAGGAGGACGGTTGGCTGGGATTGGAACGGCGCTTCCGCTTCGAATATTCCGAGAACGGACAAGACCGACACATCGGCCAGCTGGTGCTGCTGGGTGACAAGCTGGTGGGTTTCAGCGGGCCGGCCCGGGCCACGCAAGCCATGGTGCGCGACCTCCCGAGGGACTGATCGGGCGGGCGCGAACGCCCGCCCTTGTGCGCTTACAACTGCGCGGCCGCCGCCACGATGTCCTCGTCCTTCGGAATCACGAGGAAGGCCGCGCCCGCCAGCGGGGTGTAAGTGTCGGCACCAACCACCCGCTGCAGCGGCTTGCCGCCGTGCCCGGCTTCGGTGATCGCGGTGATCACGCCCTCGCCGATCCCCGCGCTGTGGCGGCCTTCGTCCACCACCAGGATCCGCGCGCATTCGCCTGCGTGCCTGGCGATCGCCGCGGCGTTCAGCGGCACCAGCCAGCGCAGGTCCACCACCCGCACCTGCCAGCCGTGCT
>CAUJJG010000062.1 GCA_963205445.1 Pseudomonadota bacterium | reverse complement strand
TGACGGCGTGCCTTTGCTCGAGCGGGGCTTCGACCGGCTGCACGGCATGATCACCCGCGTCGCTGCACGGCGTGCCGTTGGCATGCCAGTAGGCTTGATCGAAGATTTCGTTGCACGCGCGGAAGGGCGAGCGCTGCCCAGCAAGGAGGCGGCCGCAGAGACTCCCGTGGAAACGAGCGGGTTTGTCCCGGCACCGGCCATCAAGGTCGAGCTTGCGCCACTGTCGGCACCGATCGGACAACACGCGATTGGCGACGACGACGATATTGGTGTTCGTGCGCCGCAGGAGCAGGTACGCATTCGTGCCGACTTGCTCGACAAGCTGGTGAACTACGCGGGCGAGGTGGCTATCTACCGCGCACGTCTGGAACAGCAGCTGGCTGCGTTCCGGACCACGGCGCAGGAAATGGAGCAGACCAACATCCGACTGCGCGATCAGCTGCGTCGTCTGGATGCGGAAACCGAAGCGCAGATCATCGCGCGATACCAGCGCGAACAGGACGTCAACGACGCCACCTTCGATCCACTGGAGCTGGACCGCTTCAGCAACCTGCAGCAGCTCTCGCGCGCGCTGGCCGAATCGGCTGCCGACTTGCAGAGCTTGCACGGGTCGATGGAGGATCTGACGCGCCAGTACGAAACGCTGTTGACCCAGCAGTCGCGCGTGAGCTCGGAACTGCAGGAAGGCCTCATGCGCACGCGCATGCTGCCGTTCGACTCGCTGGTCCCGCGACTGCGTCGCGTGATTCGTCAGGCGGCCGGGGAAACCGGCAAGCAAGCCCAGCTGCGTCTGGACGGTGCCCAGGGCGAACTCGACCGCAACGTGCTGGAGCGCATGACGGCACCGCTGGAGCACATGCTGCGCAACGCGGTGGCTCATGGGCTGGAAGTGCCCGCGACGCGCCGCAAGGCCGGCAAACCCGAGGAAGGCAGCATCCGTATCACGGTGCGCCGCGAAGGGTCGGAAGTGGTGCTGCAAATCGCAGATGACGGTGCGGGACTCAATCGCGACGCCATCCGTGCGCGTGGCATCGAGCGTGGCCTGCTGAAGCCGGACGCGGTGATGGGCGATGGCGAACTGGATGCACTGATCATGCAGCCAGGGTTCTCCACGGCCGAAACCGTCAGTCGTCTGGCTGGCCGTGGCGTCGGCATGGACGTGGTTGCGAGCGAAGTCCGCCAGTTGGGCGGCACCATCGACATCCACTCGACCCCGGGCACGGGCACGACCTTTACCCTGCGTCTGCCGCAAACGCTCGCGGTGACCCAAGCGGTCTTCGTCAAGATCGGCGATACCGAGTTCGCGGTGCCGATCGCCTCGGTGCGGGGCGTGGGGCGCATCAGTCGCGAGGAGATGGCCAAGCACGATGCCGGTTACCGTTACGGTGGCGAAGATTACGTGCTGTATGACTTGGGGCAGCTTGTGGGTGCGCCGTCCGCGAAGGCGGAAGGTCACATGCAGATGCCACTGCTGCTGGTGGGCGCGGGCGAATTGCGCGCCGCCGTTGCCGTGGACCAAGTGATCGGCAGCCGCGAAATCGTGGTGAAGTCCGGCGGTCCGCAGTTGACGTCGGTCCCCGGCATCTTCGGTGCGACCATCATGGGCGATGGCCGCGTGGTGGTGATCCTGGACGTCCCGCCGCTGGTGCGTCGTCAGGTCAGCATGCCGCAGGCCGAGGCCCCGGTGGTGCACGAGGTCGAACAGCGCCGCGTGCCGTTGGTGATGGTGGTGGACGACTCGGTCACCATGCGCAAGGTCACCGGTCGCGTGCTGGAGCGCCACAGCTTCGAGGTGGCAACGGCGAAGGACGGTATCGATGCGTTGGAGCGGATGGCGGAGGTCGTGCCGGATCTGATGCTGCTCGACATCGAAATGCCGCGCATGGATGGTTACGAACTCGCGACCGCAATGAAGCTGGACGCGCGACTGCGCAACGTGCCGATCATCATGATCACCTCGCGCTCGGGCGACAAACACCGCCAGCGAGCGATGGACATCGGTGTGGAACGCTATCTCGGCAAGCCGTATCAGGAAGTCGAGCTCATGCGTAACGTGTTCGAGCTGCTCAAGCTGGAGCGCGTCAGCGACGGAATGCTGCAATGAGTCGTCGCCGTGTCGTGGTGCTGGCGCGCGCGGGAGCCGCGCGCGAACGTACCGAGGCTGCGGTACAGCAGGCCGGCGCCGAATGGGTGGCTACGCTGGACCCAGTGACGGCCGATGAGGCTGCGGTGCGCGAATTGCGCGTGGAAACGGTGCTGCTGGTTCTGGACCCGGTGGTGGAGTCGGTACTGGGGAAATTTGATGGTCTCTTGGCCGACCCCGCGCTGGATGTGATGTTCGACGAGTCTGAAGTCGCAGCGAAGCGGGAAGGGTGGGAGGCAGCGCGTTGGGCGCGCCATCTGGCTGCGAAACTCCAGGGGCACGATGACGTGCTGCCGGCCGCACCAGACGCGGTGCCGAGTTTTTCCCAGGAGATGACCGAAATCACCCTGAAGCTGGCAGAGTTGCCAGCCTTGCAGGCGGAGACCGGCAAGCCCCCGGAGCAGTCGATGGGGGCGGTTGTCATTGCCGCAGGCGTAGGTGGGCCCGATGCGGTGCGCCAGATTTTGTCCTCGCTTCCGGCGGGATTCCCGCAGCCGCTGCTGTTGCGACAGGCGATTGCCGGCGGTCAATACGACCGGCTGGTACGGCAGATGCAGCGCGCAACAGCGCTTGAGGTCGTGCTTGCACAGCATGGCGAACGCCTGCGAACTGGCGTTGTCCATGTTCTCCCCGATGGGCTGGACGTGCAGGAGGCTCCGCAGGGCGCGGTGTTCGTCACATGCGAGGAAGAGCCGAAATTTGCCGCTTTGCGTCCGGCGGACAGCGCGATGCTGCTGCTCAGCGGCGCGGCGACGTCGCTGGTTGATGCCGCCTTGGCGATGCGCTGGGCGGGCGGGCTGGTCTTTGGCCAGGCCGTTGAAAACTGTTTTGACCCTGCCGCCAGCCAGCTGCTGGTGGCTCGCGGTGGCGAGGCGCGCAGCCTGACCATCATGTCCACCCAACTGCTGCAACGCTGGCCCGTCTGAGGGAAATCATGTCCGACTTAGCCCAAATCATCCGCGGCGTGCTCATCCAGGTGCGGGAGGCGCGGCTGCTTCTGCCCAATGCCACCATCGCCGAAGTGTTGTCCTTTGCGACGCCGGAGCCGGTGGACAATGCCCCCGACTGGCTGCTTGGCCGCATCCGCTGGCGCGGTTGGCAACTTCCGCTGGTGTCGTTCTCGCGTTTCGCCGGCATTGCCGAGGAAGAGGGTGGTCTGGGCAGCAAAGTCATCGTGCTCAAGGCTTTGGGCGGGGATACGCGGCATCCATACTTCGCGATGTTGACCCAAGGGTTCCCCCGCTTGGTGACCGTGACCGAAGCGGCACTGGCGACGTTGGATGATTCGGACGAAGTGCCGGAGGGTGTCTTGGCCCGGGTTCGGATGAACGAGGACGAGGCCATCGTTCCAGACCTCGCTGCCTTGGAAGAGAGCGTGCAGGCCGCAATGGCTGCCGCCGCTTAACCCAAATCCCCGCACAGCGCCTGCAACGCGCTGATCGCGGCCAGACCCGCGGTCTCGGTGCGCAGCACCCGCGGGCCCAGTCGAAGCCCGGCAAAGCCGGCAGCCTGCAGCTGCGCCTGATCGCGAGAAGACCAGCCGCCTTCCGGGCCGATTGCCAAGTTGCAGGCGGCCAGTGACGCACCCTGCAGCGCCGACAGGGACTGCGACGCCTGTGGGTCGAGCAGAAACCCTCGCCCCGCACACAGCGCTGCTGCCTGCGCCAGCGGATGCGGCGGCAGCACCTCGGGCACGACAGCGCGCCCGCTCTGCTCGCAGGCGGAAATCACCACTTCGCGCCAGTGCACCAGTCGCTTGGCCGCACGCGCAGCGTCCAGCCTGACTTCGCTGCGTTCACTTTCCACCGGCAGGATGCGGGTCACGCCCAGCTCGGTGGCTTTCTGCAGGATCAGGTCCATCTTTTCGCCGCGGGCGATGCCTTGCAGCAGGGTGATGGCCAGCGGTGATTCGTTGTCGAGCTGGCGCGCGGTGAGGACCTCCGCCCGCGCCTCGCGCTTGCCGATGGCGAGCAGCCGCGCGTCGTAATCGCTGCCATCGCCATTGAACAG
>CAUJJG010000061.1 GCA_963205445.1 Pseudomonadota bacterium | reverse complement strand
GCCACCAGCGGCGTCATGATCGAGTCACTGCGCAGCGAATTCTTGAACTCCACGAGCTTCCAGTACAAATACTGCTCGGGCAACCCCGCCACGCTGGGAAACATGGCCACCGGAGCCTTGCCGTTGGCACCATGGCAATTGTTGCAGACCTGCGCCTTTTCCTTGCCGGCTGCAATGCTGCCCGTCACCGGCATCGGGCGTCTGAATTCGACGACATCCAGACTGGCCGCCAGCGTCGTGCCGGACAGCAGCAGCGCTGCCGCCATCCCGGTCAACACGAAGGATCGGGCGTTCACAGCTTCACCTCCAGCATCAGGCCGACGAGATTGGCGCGATAGTCGCGCTGGCCGGCGTCCAGATAGATCCGGTGGTCGATCACCAACCCATCCTCCAGGCCCTGGTAGTGCCAGTCGGAAATCCGGCCGCGCTCCCACAGGTCGAACAGACGCAGCGACCAGCGATCGCGGATCGGCACCGTCAGCCCCAGCGACAGGCTGTGGGTGCGATAGGTCAGCTCCGGATAGCGCCCCGCAAGCCCGGCTTCGGCGAGCGTGGGCCAGGCCAGCGCCGCCACCGAGGCGTAGCGGTATCCGGTCAGACCGCGCGTGTCGACGAAGTTCCAGCCGGCGTCGAGTTTCACCCGTCCGAAATCGTGGTCGAAGGTGGCGCCGGCATTGCGGCTGCGGTTGTCGTCATCGACCCACCAGCGCGAAGCCTCCGGATACACCGCGCCGCCCAGCGTCGGGTCTTCCGGCACGGTGGCCGCGTCGTTGACGTTGGCCATGCCCAGCGAGGACTTGTCCCATCCCACGAACGCGCTGGCGCTGGTCTGCAGCGACGGCTGCCAGTCCCAGGACACGGTGAAGCCATAGGTGTCCAGCGACTGCCGCCCCAGCTCGGCACGGTAATCGTTCCAGTCGCCGCGCAGCGTGGCATTGAGGCTGGTGGTCTCGCTCGGCATCACGCTCGCGATCAGCGTCGCCTTGTGCTGGGTGCGGCCGCCGACGTCGTACTTGCGCAGCGCATCAACGGTATGCGGAGGGGTGTTCGTGTGATCGCCGCCAAAACCGGGCATGCCCATGGACAGGGTGTGCTCGTAGGGATTGGACACATAGTCGCTGCCGCTGCGGCGCAGGTACTGGTAGTTGGCCCGCAGCGTGGCGTACTCGAACGCGCGGCTGACCCAGGTCAGCTTCAGGACGTGATCGCGCGCATGGCTGACTTCGCGATGGGTCCGCTCCACGTCGGTGTAGGTATAGGCCGCTCCGAACGTGTTGCGGCTGTTCAGGCGGAAATCGGCGGCAAGCGCCAGCTCACGCGTTTCCTTGTCCAGCGCCAGGCTCCTGACGCGCGTCGGTACTCTGGCGTTCGCAAACGGATCCCAGATGCCCATCTCGCCCGGAACCACCGCGCCCATCGCGCCGTTCTCGGCAACGTAGCCGTACTGCCCGGTGATCGGGTTGTAGGCCACGTACGTATCGCGGTAATCCTCGCGGCGGAACTTCAGGGTGGCTCGGTAGGTGGCGAAGTTCGTGGGTTGCAGCACCAGGCCGACGTTGGCATCGGTCGTGTCGATCCGCATCCCGGCGCTCTGCCGGGACAGCGAGGCGGGGGTGTTCCAGTCCGCGCAATCGAACAGATACGGATTGACCGGGGAGCCCAGCGGGGACAGGTCGATGCCCATCATGCCGGTACAGTTTGTCGGCGGCAGCAGCGCCTCGTTCTGCCGCATCGTACCGCCCGCCGCGCCGAAGGACAGTTCGCCGTTCATCGCCAGCTTGCGCGTGAACGTGGCGCGGACGTTGTGGTAATCGTTGTCCGGCTCGGTGGCGAACTCGCCCACCAGCGGCGTGATGGACGTCGCGCCCGGGACCACGGCCCACAAGGCATAAGGGTTCTCGTAGGTGAACGCATCATGGCTGTCGCGATAGAACGAGCCGGTGTAGGCAAGGTCCATGCGCCACTGGTTGCCGACGTAGCGCAGACCGCCGTTGACGTTGACCGTGGCGTCATCGATCGGCCGCGGGGTTTCGTAGATGCCGCCGTTGGCCGGGAAAGGAAAGTTGAAGAAGAACGGCCCGCCGAAGGCTCGCGCACCCTGGCGCTCCTCGTTGGTGGTACTGAAGTAGCCCGTCCAGCGCGAGGTGAAGAAATAATTGACGCCCACGCCCTGCTTGTCGCGCGTGACCTGCAGGCGCTGCGGCGCGGCAGCGGCCGAAGCGGCCGCCACGTCCGGCACCGGACTGGCACCGGGAACGAGCCCGGGCACCAGGGTCAGGCGGTTGGTTCCGACGCCGCTCCAGACCGAGCGCGCGGTGGTGCTCATCACGTTGGGCTGGGAACGCGCAAAACCCTCCACCCGGTACTTTCCGGCGCGCCCCACGGTGGCCTTGAGGTACTGGTTGTCGGAGGAAGTGCGGCTGGCGCGAAGTTCCACATAGGTGCCGTCGTAGGGACGGCGAAAGGTCAGCGCCAGCAGTCCCAGCGCGGGGCCGTCGTCCCAGTCGCTGTAGCGCAGCCAGTTCGGCGCACCGACGTCGCCGCTGGTCGACAGCCAGCCGAGGCTCAGGTGTCCTGAGCGCAACCAGTCGCCCTGCGCGGTTTCGAGGATCTCCGGGGCGCAGATATAACGCGCGCCGGTCGGGCTGCGCCTGCCTTCGGCGCGCAGCCAGCTCATGCCGCGCGGGTCGCAATCGTTCGCGGCCTTGGTGACGCTTTCCAGGCGACTGCCGAACGCGAAGTCCACGCCCACGCCGGAATCCTGCGCCTGTGCGCCGCCCGATCCCAGCAGGCTTGCCAGCGCCAGGGCCAATGTCGTTCTGATGCAAGTCATGGCTGGTCCTCCATCACTTGTGCAAACGTGGGCCGGACGGGTGGTTGGACCCGTGGATCTGCGCATGGCAGGTGATGCATCCCCGCCCGATCAGGCGCTCGTCCGGAAAAGCGCCGCTGGCCAGGCTACCCGGCTGCAGCAGGTCGTTGGGGTGACGCACGTGCGAGTGGCACTGCTGGCAGAGCATCGGCACCGGCGCCACCAGCAGGGCGTGCTGGTTGGAGCCGTGCGGGGTGTGGCAGTTGAGGCAGCTGTCGCGCACCGGCGCGTGCTCGAACAGGAACGGGCCGCGCTTTTCCGCATGGCACTGGTAGCAGGTCTCGTTCACCGTCGCGGTCTTGAGCAGCGGCGCATTGAGGCTGCCGTGCGGGTTGTGGCAGTCGTCACAGGCCATCAATCCCTCGGGCAGCGGCATGTGCGAGCGCCGGTTGAACTGCACCCGGATGTCCTGGTGGCAGGTGGCGCAGGTCTCGCTGATCGACTGCTTGGCCATCAGCCCTTCGGAGGAGAACTTGGCCATCGGGTTGTGGCAATCCGAGCAGCTCACGTCATTGCGTTGGTGCACCGAGCCGGTCCAGTGATCGCGCGGGCCGCCCTGATGACAGGTCAGGCAGGCGGCAACCTGGGTTGGAACCGGCGTGCCGCCGTCATGGGTGAAGGCGATGATCTTGCCGGGCGTCGTGGGTGCGGCAGCGTGTTCGGAACCTGCTCCGTGGCAGGCCTCGCAGGTCGCGGCCATCGGATTGGCGCGCGCCGCAACCTCCATGCCGAGCGCGTGTGTGGTATGGGCGAAGTGTTCGGTTTCCAGCGTGTGGCAGCTGGTGCAGGTGGCCTGGCCGATGGCCTTGGCGTCAGGCGCCTGCGGGTTGCTCGCAGGGAAGGCCCAGGAAAAACCGGGAGCCACGTCCGCAAGTCGAACATCAGCCACCTCGGCCGGCGTCAGCCCGGGGTCGGCGGACAGGTTCGTCGCGGGCAAGGTATCCGAAGCCGATGGCTGCGATTGCGCAGGTCCGAGCAAAAGCAGCAGCGCTGCACCGAGAACGTACACAAACCTGCGCATGATTTCCCCCCTGGCTGTCCGGCTCGGGCGCGCCGCTTTCGGCGCTCGGAGAAGTTCTGGCGACTTCCTGCGGCCCACTCTGGACGAAGCTGAACGCAAGGCATAGCCCGGATTGAGCAAATCACTGTCTCGAATATGGAACAATCCAGGGCCAGAAAACCCAACTTCCGCACTTCAAGCCGCACTACAGGCGATTTTGATGCCGATCCCTGACGAAAAATCAGTTGGTTACGCTCTCTCTGAGCGCATTTTCAGGATTTCGCTGTAGTCACACGATATCCGCATATTCATCTGTTGATCTAATCCTGATTCCGTGACCCTGCCGGCCCCATCCGCGTTCCAGCCCTCCTCCGCTGGCTCGCAGCGCCTCGTGTGGCGGCACTCGGCCGATCTGCGGGCGTTGCAATACCCGCACAAGCATGATTCTCGCGGATTACACTCGCTGTCGGGGCCGCTGGCCAGTCATTCGGCCCCGGATTCCGGCTCGCGCCCACGCGCGAGCCGCCGCATCGGCAGGCGCTTGAGCCAGGAAGGGGCGCTCAGGCCAATCGTATTCGCCAGCCTTCCACCAGGCGCCTGAAGGCCGCGTAGGCGCTGGCATGGTGAACCAGTCCCAGCACCATCAGGCGCGCATGTTCGGCGATGCTTACGGCCAGATACATGATCTCCTGCATCACCGTGCGCAGCCGCCGCCGCTTGCCGGGATGGCGCACGGGGGCGTCCTCGCCCAGCAGACAGTGCTGGCCGATCAGGCGCAGGCTGTTGTAGGCCAGCACCGCCAGGCTCAGTACGGCGTCGTTGGTGTCGAACTTGCCCGAGGGCAGGCGCTCCAGGTCCAGGTCGGTCTTGAACTCGCTGTGGAACTGCTCGTGCGTGCCGTGATCAGCGTAGAGTCCGATCACCTCCTCGCAGCGCAGGCCATCTTCGCCCACCGGAAGGCTGGTCTCCCAGCCATCGACCTGCCAGGTCGGGATCAGCAGGCGCTGGCCGTGCTTGTCGATGCGCCGCTCGATCACCCGGTACACGCGGGTGTGGGTGTATTTGTTGCCATCCACCACACGCACCAGCGGCTCGGAGAACACCGCAACGCGCTTGCCCTCGCGAGGCTCATTCCAGGCGAGATCTTCCTTGCCCTGCGCCAGCTCGATCACCTTCGCCGCACCGTTGCGCCGCGGGTTCCACTTCACCAGCAGGTCGATCGCTGCGCCGCCCGCAGCCTTGCGTGCCGCGCCGTGGCGCACGATCTGCGCGATCAGCCGGTGGCTGTCGAAGCCCGAGTCCATGCGCACCAGAACCGGCTGCTGCGTCAGCGCCGCGGCGCGCGGCAGCACCCGCTCAAGCGTGTAGTCGGTCTCCATCGCGCTGTGGTGCTTGCCCTCGCGAAGCTCCAGGCCCAGGCACCATCCTTCCGCGCCCAGGTAGGCGGCAATGGGCGCGTAGCCGTCGTAGCCGGCGTAGGTGCGCGACACGCCTTCGCGCCGGGTGCCGGAGTTGTCCATGCAGAAGACGTCGATGTCGAGGGGCACGTGCCCCATCGGCAGCGCCGTCACCGGCGCACTGGCGCGAGACAGCAGCGCCACCGGCAGCTCATCGGTGATCGTCTGCAGCTCCCGACCCACTTCGTCCAGGCGCTGGCGCAAGGTGGCCGAGGAAGGCACGGCCCGAAGTCCCAGGGAGCGGCGGAAGAAGCCGTCCTGGCGGTAGTTCTCGATGGCATCGAAGTCGCTCTTGCCCAGCGCCAGAAGGCCCACGTAAGAACGCACCACGTCGCTGTTGGCAATGCCTGCGCGCACCGGAAGCTTCGGATCAATGGCAGCGGGGAGCTGGGCGAAGTGGTTGAGGCAGTGGCCCAGGGCCACCAACCCCGCGTGGCCGCTCAGATTGCGCGAGGTCTGAACCACCTTGATCCGCATGAATGCACCATTCGGGTGAAGAGCAATGGCGCGTATTATACAATATATTCAATGTGTTACACGGATTTTTCGCGGCGGGCTCACGGATTCAGGGCTGTACTTGATGGGTTGATTTATAACCGTCGACACATCTTCAAAAATGCGCCCAGAATCCAGGAAGATGAAACCAGAGTAAGCATTACTGTACGGGCATCAACATCCCGCCTTACTAGAGCGTATCCAATAGCTAATACCATAACTAGCGCAGTAATAATTGTCGAAAAGAAAAAAATTTTACTAACCCGACTCGAGCTCTCAGAATCCTCACTCCTTGCCTTTGCAAGAGCCACCTCAATAAGCAAACACGAGCACAAGTGAAACAAGACTCCCGCAATCACCCCAACCCCAGTTTCAGCAAAGCCAATGGAGGCCAAAAAAATTACAACGGGAGCCGCCGCCGCCGCATAAGCCGCCTGAACATCCTCAATTTTATTTAAAAACCTCATTTATCGCACCCGCATTGCGCGATCTTCTCCTGAAATTCGCGCACCTCAAGTGCTAAACCGGCGATAAAGAGGCCTTTTGCAACGAACTTCATATTTTTTACTCCAGTCTCCGCCCAGTCATACTTCGGATGTCGCCCGGAATCTGTAAGCACATCGGCTTGTATCAAACGTCTATTACGATCCTCACGCAAGGCGTTAGACACCCTCCACACGAGAACTGCAGAAGCAGTCGTCGTAAAAGACGATCCATAGTCAAAAATATCAGCGGACCCTTCCCACATCTGCTTTGCCATTCCGACAAATGGTGTGATATTCAGGGCGGAGTCGATAAATGCTGCAGCCTCGCACTCGGAAACGCCTCCAGTGAGATTGGTCATCGCACCGTTGTTCCAATATCCCACGCCCTCCAACCCCAATGGATCAGCCATCATCACAGGATTCCCCTCGGCATACGCATAGGTGTTGATCCCGCCATTGAGCCCGATCGGATCGGATTGCAAGTACCGCCCCGTGGCCGGATCGTAGTCGCGGTGGATGTTGTAGGCAAAGCCGGTCTCGGTATCGCGGTACTGGCCGGGGAAGCCGAGGTGGTAGCCGCCG
>CAUJJG010000060.1 GCA_963205445.1 Pseudomonadota bacterium | reverse complement strand
CCGTCGATCAGGCGCAGGGACTTGGCCGTGAAGCTGCGGTCCTCGGAAGGCTTGTAGCCATTGCCGCCGCCCCAAGTGCCATCCTTGTTGGCCTTCAGGTTCCACAGGGTCACGATGCCCACGTAGGGCTTGTCCTTGTACTTGCCGCTGCATTCGGTGCAGGTGGCAGCCATGCCCAGGTTCTCCGTGATCTTGGCCGCCAACGTGCCGTTCTTGGCCTCATAGATCTCGGAAATGGTCATCGCCTTGCCGGTTTGGTCGTCCAGCGTCTTCCACTTGCCAACCGGTGATGCGTGCTGCTGGGCAGCTGCCGTGAACGCGAACGAGGCCAGCCCGACAGCCAGGATCATCTTGCGCATGTTCGTCCCCTCCCAGGGAGCATACGGAGTGCGGCGCACCCCTCAAGCGCTTTTATACTCCATTCGCGGCGGTATGGGGGCAGCGACGCTGACTCTGGTCAAGGCCGGGTGCTTGAGGTTTGCCTAAAATGCGGGCATCCGCATTCCGTCTGGTCCCGCCATGTCCCGCCTGCCGTCCCACGCCGTCCAGGGTGAGCTCAAACCGCTCGCCAACATACGCAACATCATCGCCGTCGGCTCGGGGAAGGGGGGGGTTGGCAAATCAACCACCACGGTCAATCTGGCGTTGGCACTGGCCGCCGAGGGCTTGAAGGTGGGGGTGTTGGACGCCGATATCTACGGTCCCAGCATTCCGACCATGCTGGGGCTCTCCGGTCGTCCCGACAGCCCCGACAACAAGTCGATCGAGCCGATGCGGACGCATGGGATCGAGGCGATGTCGATCGGCCTGCTGGTGGGAGATGACACCCCGATGATCTGGCGTGGTCCCATGGCCACCCAGGCGCTCTCGCAGTTGCTCAACGACACCCGCTGGGGGGATCTGGACGTGCTGGTGGTGGACCTGCCACCGGGGACGGGGGACATCCAACTGACGATGGCCCAGAAAATTCCGGTCGCCGGCGCGGTGATCGTCACCACCCCGCAGGAGGTGGCGACGATGGATGCGCGCAAGGCGTTGAAAATGTTTGAAAAAGTGGGAATCCCTGTGCTGGGCCTCGTGGAAAACATGGCCTCCCACGTCTGTGGCAATTGCGGTCATGTCGAGCATGTCTTCGGTGCAGGTGGGGCACAATGGATGTCACGGGAATACGGCGTTCCGGTACTGGGCGGGCTGCCGCTGCAGCGGGATATCCGTGAGCAGGGCGATGCCGGGGTGCCCATCGTGGTGGCGCAGCCGGCGTCTGCGGCTTCGCACGCTTATCGGGAGACCGCGCGGGCATTGCTGGCGCGCCTGGGCGAGCAGCCGAAGGTGCGCACGGGAATCATGGCCTCGCTGCTGAAATGACCCGGGTGTTGCCAACCCCCGGGGCGTGCTTGCCTTAAACTTGCCGGTTCCTGACAGGAATCGAACCGCATGAGCATCAAGAGCGACCGCTGGATCCGCCGCATGGCCGAACAGCAGGGCATGATCGAGCCGTATCAGCCCGGCCAGGTCAAGATGGCCGATGGGCAGCGCATCGTCAGCTATGGCACGTCCAGCTATGGCTACGACGTGCGCTGCTCACGCGAGTTCAAGGTGTTCACCAACATCAACTCGACGATTGTTGATCCCAAGCACTTCGACCCCAAGAGCTTCGTCGACGTGGTGGGTGACGAATGCATCATCCCGCCCAACTCTTTTGCGCTGGCACGCACGGTGGAGTATTTCCGCATTCCGCGCGACACCCTGGTGGTCTGCCTGGGCAAGAGCACCTACGCGCGCTGCGGGATCATCGTCAATGTCACCCCGCTGGAGCCGGAGTGGGAAGGGCATGTGACGCTGGAATTTTCCAATACCACGCCGCTGCCGGCGCGCATTTACGCCAATGAAGGCGTGGCGCAGATGCTGTTCTTCCAAGCGGATGCCGACGACGTCTGCGAGACCAGTTACAAGGATCGCGGCGGCAAGTACCAAGGCCAGACCGGGGTGACCCTGCCGCGCACCTGAGCGGGAAGCTGCTTCAGGACGCGGCGGCCTGCGCCGGCGGAGCGGCGTGCAGGGCCGGCCAGCGGGCCAGCACGGCGCGTCGGATGCCGGTGACGTCCAGCCCGGCTTCCGCCAGCAGGTCTTCCCGGCTGGCGTGGTGCTGGAAGGCGTCCGGCAAACCCAGATGCAAAACGGGCAGCGTGATGCCCGCGGCGGCCAAAAGTTCGGCCACGCCACTGCCGGCACCGCCCGCCACCACGTTGTCTTCGAGGGTGACGAAGCCGTCGTGGGTGCCGGCCAGCTCCAGCAACAGACTGCGATCCAGCGGCTTCACGAAGCGCATGTTGACCACCGTCAGGCCCAGATCCGCGGCCACGGCTTCTGCTGCCGGCAGGACGGCGCCGAAGGCGAGCAGGGCCAGCGTGTGGCCCTTGCGGCGCAGCTGCGCCTTGCCGATGGGGAGCGTGTCCAGCGATGACTGCACCGCCACGCCGGGGCCGGTGCCGCGCGGGTAGCGGACTGCGGCCGGGCCCGGGTGCCGGAAGCCGGTGCTGAGCAGCTGCCGGCATTCGTTTTCGTCGGCCGGCGCCATCACCACCATGTGCGGCACGCAGCGCAGGTAGCTCAAGTCCAGATTGCCTGCGTGCGTGGCCCCGTCAGGACCCACCACGCCGCCACGATCGATGGCGAACAGAACGTCGAGCTTCTGCGTGGCGACATCGTGCACCAGCTGGTCGTAGCCGCGTTGCAGAAAGGTGGAATAAATGGCGACGACCGGCTTGGCGCCCTCGCAGGCCATGCCGGCGGCCAGCGTCACGGCGTGCTGCTCGGCGATGGCCACATCGAAATAACGCTGCGGGTATTCCTGGCTGAAGCGCACCAGGCCGGAGCCTTCGCGCATCGCCGGGGTGATGCCCAGCAGGGTGGGTTCGCTCGCAGCCATGTCGCACAGCCAATCGCCGAACACATCGGTATAAGTCGGTTTTTTCGCGACAGGCTTGCCGACCACGCCAACCGTGGGGTCGAACGGGCTGACCGCGTGATAACCAATCTGGTCACCTTCGGCCAGTTCGTAGCCCTTGCCCTTGGTGGTCAGGACATGCAGCAGCTGCGGGCCTTTCAGACCTTTCAGCGTTTTCAGGGTCTGCAGCAGGGCATCGGTGTCGTGGCCGTCGATCGGGCCGGTGTAATGGAAGCCCATCTGTTCGAACAGGGTGGAGGGCACGAACATGCCTTTCCAGTGCTCTTCCCAGCGCTTGACGAAACGTGCCGGCGGGTTGCGCTTGTCGCCCAGCAGCTTCTTGCCGCCCTCGCGGATCGCGTTGAGGGTGCGATTGCCGCTCATGCGGCCCAGCATCTTGGTCAGCCCGCCCACCGCTTCGCTGATGGACATCCGGTTGTCATTGAGGATGACCAGCAGATTGGGTTCCTCGTCCATGCCACCGGCGTGGCCGAGTGCTTCCCAAGCCATGCCGGCCGTCATCGCGCCGTCGCCGATCACCGCCACCACCTTGCGGTCGATGCCGGCGCGCGTGTTGGCAATGGCCATGCCCAGCGCCGCCGAGATCGAAGTCGAGGAATGGCCGACGCCGAAGGTGTCGTACACCGACTCATCGCGCTTGGGGAAAGGCGCCACGCCGTCCTTCTGCTTGACCGTGTGGATGCGGTCGCGGCGGCCGGTGAGGATCTTGTGCGGGTAGCACTGGTGGCCGACATCCCAGACCAGCCGGTCTTCGGGCGTGTCGTAGAGGTAATGCAGGACGGTGGTCAGTTCGACCACGCCGAGACCGGCACCGAAATGCCCGCCGGAACGACCGACTGATTCAATCAGGAAGGCGCGCAGCTCATCCGCCACGGCGCGCAGTTCGGTTTCGGGGAGGCGGCGCAGGTCGGCGGGCGTGTCGATCTTCGACAGGAGCGGGTAGCGGGACGGGTCGATCATCCGCCTATTGTCGCGCTACGCACCGGTACGGGCAACGTGACGCCCGCCCGCGCCGGGCCCGCGAACAGGCACGGCGGCGGGTTGGCGCGGATGCCGGGTCAGCCGCAGCTGCCGCAGCAGGTCGTGCCTTCCGCATGCTCGGGGGCCAGGCTGGCGGGGAAGCCGGCTGCACGCAGGGCGTCGCTGATGTCGTTGTCGCTCAGCTGGCTTTCTACCAGCAGGCGGCCGCGGCCGATATTGGCCGTGATCTTGGCCTGCGGGTCGAGCGCGTGGACGGCAAAGGCGATGGAACGGGCGGTGGCTTCGTCAACGAGGCCGAGAACGTCGAACAGCATGGTGACTCCGATGAGGGGGATACGCAGGATGCGCGGTGCCGCCATGATCGTGGCGCAGCGGATGGCCCGCCTTGATCGGGGTCAGGTCGGCAAGGTTCAGTCGCGGGTGGCGTCGATGCGCAACTGCAGCGCTCGGTCGTGGCCCAGATAGCGATGAATGCCGGCGCGGGCCAGATACAGCAACGGGATCAAGGCGATTGCGGCCAACATCTTGTAGGCGTAATTGAGGCTGCCCACCGCGAGAAAGAGGGACGTGGGCCAGTGTTGCGGGCCGATCACGAAGGCGATGTACAGCACCACGAAGCTGTCCAGCAGCTGCGAGACCGCCGTCGAGCCGGTGGCGCGCAGCCAGGCGTGGCGTTCGCCGGTGCGTCGGCGAATGTGGTGGAAGACATGGACATCCACCAGCTGGCCGACCAGAAACGCCACCAGCGAGCCAACGATGATCCACATGCCTTGGCCGAAGATGGCGGCATAAGCGGCCTGATAATCCGGTACGCCCTGTGCCTGCGCCGCACCCACCCACCAGCTGGCCGGGGCGAGGTGAATCGCGATCCACGCGAACAGGAAGCCATAGGCCACCAGCGCAGCGGCCAACCAGCTGATCAGGCGCACACCGCGCTTGCCGAAGTATTCGTTGACCGTGTCGGTCATGATGAACACGATCGGCCAGATCACGGTGCCGGCGGTGAAGTCCAGGCTGCCGCTTTGGCCCAGCAGGTTCCAGTGCAGCGGCGCCAGCCCCAGCGTCGCTTCCAGCGCGAAAATCTTGACCCCGATGAATTCGGCCAGCACCGCGCTGGCACAGAAGAACGCGGCCAGCAGGACGAACAGCCGGGTGGCACGGTCTTCCAGCAGGTGCATCTCAGTGACCTTTGGCCGGCGGCGAGAACGGAATCGATTCCGGTGCCACGGCCCCCCCGCTGATGATGAAGCTCATCGCCTGGTCCACGTTCCAATCGGTGGGGGTGATTTTTTCCATGGGCACGATTTCGAGATAGCCCGAGGTCGGGTTGGGGGTGGTGGGCACGTACACCGCCGCCAGCTCCCGGCCGGTTCCTGCTTCGCGCATCACCCGTGTGACGAAGCCCAGCGTCTTCATTTCCGCGTGAGGGAAATCGATCAGCACCACGCGCTGGGTGCCGTCGGGTTTGGTTTGCAGGATATCCAGCAATTTGCGGGCACTGCCGTAAATGGTGTTGGCCAATGGGATCCGGGCGATCAAGGCCTCGAACCAGCCCAGCAGGCGTTGCCCGATGACGCGCCTTGCCAGCCAGCCAGCCAGCAGGATGAAGCCCAGCGTGGCGACCAGCGCGATTGCGCCTTGCACCCAAGGCTCCACCAGCCAGCCGAAGGTGCGCGGATTGCCCGCGGCGATGCTTTGCAGCGTGGGCTCGACCAGCGGTTTGCTGAGGTCGCCCAGCAGCACGAACACGAATTTCACCACCACCCAGGTCAACCAGAGTGGGAGCAGGGTCAGCAGGCCGGTCAGGAACAGGCGTTGCAAGCGTTGGCTGAAGGTCGGGGGCGTGGCCATGCCGACAGTGTATCCGCAGGCATGACCACCGCCGAAAAACGGCCGGCTATCGTTGTTTGCGGGCCAGCAGGATGCCCACGTCCGTGTAGCCCCGGTCGGCGTCCAGGGGCTGGGGTTTCCCGCTGATTGCGCGCAAGCTGCACTCGCGATCGGCGCACAGGGTCAACCAGCCGGATGCGGCCGTACCCAGCGTGCGCGCCTCACCAGCGCTAGGCAGCCGATAGTGCTGCCCGTCCTGCGCCCCCAGCCAGGCGGCGTAAGCCTGTGCGTCGGAAGCCGAGACGCAAACCACCGGCTTGCGGTCGTTGCCCGTGTTGTTCCAGCTGCGTTTGCGTCCGAACAGCCCCTTGCCGCAGTCGGCTGCGGCACGGCCGGTGGCTTGGGCGAAACGAGCGTACTCGGCGCGGGTGACGGCCGTGACCACGGCCGGAAGTTCGGGTGTTGGCTGGGCGGCAACCTCGGTTGCACTTGGCTGAGTTTTGGTGTCATTGGCGGATGCGATGCGGGCTTGCAGCGCGCGCTCTTGTGCCGCATCGCGCCCCATCCAGCGGGTGTCGGCCAGCAAGGCGGCGGCCATCTTGCGGGTGTCTGGCTTGGCCAAGAGGGCGTTCAGGCGCTGCAGCAGCGCTGCATCCAGCCTCTTTTGCAACAAGCGCACTGACTCGCCACTGCCGCCGCGTCGGATGTCGAGCTGCTGAGCACGCTGGAAATGGGTGGCCGCCAGCGCGGCGTTGCCTTCACGCAGTGCGCGCTCGGCGGCATCAGCCAGGCCGTCGAACAACAGGGCCGTCACCCGCTGTGTTTCCGGGTGGGTGGGATTGGTGCGCCAAGCGGCATCCAGGCTGTCCCAGGCGTTTCCGTTTGGTGGGGCCAGCAGCAGCCCGCTGCGCAGTTGCTGCTCGGCATTGGCGATATAGGCATCCACCGATGGCGCGGCGTGACCGGTGACGGCGTTGACCAGCGGCAGCACGCCCTGGCCTGCATCTCCGGCTGGAGCGGGCAGCGCATCGCCCGGGGCCACCGGGCCCTGCGGGCTGGCCGTCTGCGTGGCGGGTTGCGGTGTGCTGCCCAAGTGAGGTTCAAACACATAGGCCAGCCCCGCAGCCGCCGCCACCAAGGCCACTGCAGCGATGGCCAAACGCTTGCGCAGGCCTGCAGTCTGGCCTGCCCTGGTTGCGGGGGGTTGATAATCCGCAGGGACCTCGACCGCCTCAAAGGCCTTGCCTGTTCGGGTTTCCAATGCATCCAGCGCGACCAGCATCTCGTTGGCGCTGGCATAGCGTTGCTCCGGCGCCTTGGCCATGGCGCAGTCGATCAGGTCTTGCCAATGTTTCAGCGCGGCAGGCAGGCGCGGGATGGGCTCCTGCACGTGTTTCAACGCCATCGACAGTGCATCGCCGGCGTTGTACGGCAAGCGGCCGACCAGCATCTCCCAGGTCAGCACGCCCAGGCTGTAGATGTCGGCGCGGCGATCCACTTCCAGGCCGCGGGCCTGTTCCGGTGGCATGTAGGCGGTGCTGCCCACCGCCAATCCGGCATTGGTCAGGCGCGGATTGCTGCCGCGCCGTTGGGCGATGCCGAAATCAGCCAGCATCGGGCGGTCGGTATCGTCGAACAGCACGTTCTCCGCCTTCACGTCGCGATGGACCACGCCCCGCACATGGGCGTAGTCCAGAGCTTGCAACAGGTTGCGGAGGATGGCGGCGATCTTGGGCTGGTCGCCTGCCAGTTTGCGTTGGGCAAGATGGCCGTGGGACAACCAAGGCATCGAATAAAAGGGGTGTCCGTCGCCGGTGCGGCCGACCTCGTGGATACCCACGATATTGGGATGTTCAAGCCGCGCGATGATGCGTGCCTCGTTCTCGAAGCGCGCCCGGCTGATTTCGTCGGCCAGCGCTTCCGGCAACATCACCTTGAGCGCAACCTTCCTGTCCAGCGAGACCTGCTCGGCCAGATATACGGTAGACATGCCCCCTTGCCCGATAACGCGCAGGAGGCGGTAACCGTCGATGCAGGGGAAATCCTTGTCCGTCACGCCGTCGCCCAATTCTTCGACATCGCCTGAGGATACGACGGCGTCAAGGTTGTAGGAAACGGTCGCCGTCACGGTTTGCCGTGGTGCTGCTGCCTCAACTCAGCAACAAGGCCGACATTTGCCTGCGTACCTTGGACACAAGCGCCTCATCGTCAAGGACGCGGAACGCATCGATCAGTGATTTGCGCGCCAGGTCGTCTCCGAATTTGCGATCACGACGCAGCATCTCCATGAACTGCTCCAATCCGGAGGCCGCATCGCCTTCCACCAGGCGGCGCACGCCCAGCAGGTGACGCGCACGCAGGTCGGCGGGGTCGCGGGCAATCGCCGTTTCCAGTACATCGGCAGGCGGTGCGTCCTTGAGCAGTGCGGCGAAACCCAGCTTGGCGCGGGCCTTGATGGCGCGGTCGTCGGTGGCGAGATTGGCCGGCAGCTTGTCCAGCAACTGCTCCGCTTCACCGGCGGCACCGATCTGCAGGAGTGCCAAGGCCAGATCGAGCTTGTGCGCCGCCTGTTCCGGCTCGGCCTCCACGAGCTTGCGCAGGCGCAGGACGTCCTGATGCGGGTCGAGCGGGGCTGCCTCCGTCGCAACCGCCTCAGGCGGCGCCGGTGCGGGTTCGATGCCGACCTGTGCCAGCATCTCGCGCAGCTGGCCCTCGGGCAGTGCACCGGGCAAGGTGCCCAGCAATTGGCCATCTTTCACCACGGCAAGCGTGGGCACCGAGCGGATCTGGAACGCGGCGGCCAGTTCCTGTTCCTTGTCCACATCGATCTTGGCCAGCAAGAACGCACCGTGATACTCGGCGGCCAGCTTTTCCAGGATCGGTCCCAGGGTTTTGCAAGGCGCGCACCAAGTCGCCCAGAAGTCCACCAGTACGGGGACTTCCAGAGACTTGCGGATCACCATCTCCTCGAAGGTGGCGGCGGTGGCGTCGAAAACGTGCGGGTGGTGGGCGTCAGTCATGGGGCTGCAGGGGAGGCAAGGGGGCTTCACGCTAGCATGGGGGCATGAGAAGCCCATTCAAGATCGTCTTTCCTGCCATGTCGATGTGGGCCGTGAGCCCGTTGTTGCTGTTCCTGCTGACGTTGGGGCTGGCACGCTGCGGGTTGCCGGACTATTCGCATTGGCACCATCCGGTGGCCTTGCGCGGGGCGAGCGGCTTGCCGGGGGGGCTGCTGTTCAATCTGGGGGCCTTCCTGTTGCCTGGCGTCTGTCTGTTGCTGGCCGCGCAGGCTTTGCGCCGGCCGCTGCAGGCGTCGGGTTGGTGGACGCGGATCGGGTTGACCCTGTGCCAGCTGTCGGTGCTGGCCTTTGCTTTGCAGGGGGCCTTGCCGTTGGACCAGCGCGGGGTGGACGAGGCCGCCAGCCGGTTGCATGTGCTGATGTGGATGCTGTGGTGGATCGCATTCGTGCCGGGTGCGCTGCTGCTGGCCCTGGGGCAGCGCCAGCGGCGTGGATTTGCGCTGGCCAGCGTGGCAGCGGCGGCGCTGGTGCCGGGGATTGCGGTGCTGGCACCCATTGGCCTGTGGGTGGGGCTGGCGCAGCGGCTGGCATTCGGCCTGTGGTTTGGCTGGTGGTGGCTGGCGGTCGCCCAGCTCAGCCGTGCTTCAGTTTCAGGCGAAGAATCAGCGCCCCCAGCCCGAATGTGATGGCGTTGGAAACGATCATCGGCCAGGACTTCAGAAAGATGCCGTAACCGAACCAGCAGGCGATGCCGAAGGTGAACACCACGTACATCCACAGCGAGATGCCCGAGGTGTCGCGCGTGCGCAGGGTCTTGACCGCCTGCGGCACGAACGACAGCGTGGTGCAGGTAGCCGCCAGATAACCCAACCATTCCAGCGTCATGGGGTAAGGGCGCGCTGGATGACGCCGTCCTTCATCACGAAATCCACCTTCAGCACGTTGCTGATATCGGCCAGCGGGTTGCCGGGCAGGGCAATGATGTCGGCCCGTTTGCCCACTTCCAGCACGCCTTGGTCGTCCACGCCCAGCACGGTGGCAGCGTGAATCGTTGCGGATTGCAGGGCGTAAGCGGCGGGAATGCCAGCTTCCACCATGTAGAGGAACTCGTGGGCATTGTCGCCGTGGGGGCCCACGCCCATGTCGGTGCCGAAAGCGATCTTGACCCCGTTGCGGTAGGCGCGCGCAGCGGTGTCCTGGATCAAGGCGCCGATCCGTGCAGCCTTGGGACGGACGATTTCGGGGAAATAGCCATCGATCTTGGCTTTTTCGGCCACGAAGCGGCCAGCGGAGATGGTGGGGACGTACCAGGTGCCTCGTTCCTTCATCGCCCGCATGACCCGGTCGCTCATGTAGGTGCCGTGTTCGATGCTGGTGACGCCGCCGATCACGGCCCGGTAAATGCCTTCCTCCCCATGCGCATGCGCGGCCACCGTGTAGCCGTAGTCGCGCGCGGTGTCGACGATGGCTTTGACCTCGTCCACGGTGAACTGCGGGGCATCGCCGGATTTGGCGTAGCTCAATACACCGGCCGACGCGGTGATCTTGATGACGTCACTGCCGTCCTTGTAGCGCTGGCGCACGGCTTGGCGGGCATCATCGACGGAATTGACCACCCCTTCGGTGGGGCCGGGCGGGCCCACCAGATGCGAGAGCGCGTCGTTCCAGCCGTTGGTGGGGTCGGCGTGACCGCCGGTGGTGGCGATGGATTTGCCTGCGGCAAAGATGCGTGGCCCCTTCACCAGCCCCTGATTGATTGCATCACGAAGGTGTGGGGCCACTTCGCCGCCGAGGTCGCGCACGCTGGTGAAGCCGGCGTTCAGGGTCTTTTCGGCGTAGCCCACGCTGCGATAGGCAAAGTCCACCGGATCCAGGCGAAACCCTTCCGAATAACTCTGCGGGCTGGATTGGCTGCCCAAATGCACATGCAGGTCGGTAAAGCCCGGCAGGCAGGTGCGTTGGCCCAGGTCAATGGCCACGGTGCCGGCAGGCGCTTCCATCCGGCCCTGCTGCACGCTGGCGATCTTGCCGTCTCGTACCACCAAGGTATGCGGGCCCAGCAGCTTGCCGCTGCGGCTGTCGAACATCTGGCCGCACAGCAGTGCCATGTCGGCGGCATGGGTGGTGCCACCGACAAGCAACAGCAGTGGGGCGAGCAGGGAGCAATGGCGCATGCGGACAAGCCTCAGGAATGGCCGGAATGGCTGGAATGGGCACAATCATGGCGGCAAATGCCGTGCTGCGGTAGGCTTTCCGGCCCGATTCCCCGCTTTCCCGCCGTGTCCGAGCCCGCCATCTACGATCCCCGCCAAGTCGAATCCGCCGCCCAGACGTTTTGGGCCAGCTCCCGCGCCTTTGAAGTGCGCGAGGATGCGACCAAGCCCAAGTACTACTGCCTGTCGATGCTGCCGTACCCGTCGGGCGCGCTGCACGTGGGCCACGTGCGCAACTACACCATTGGCGACGTGATTTCCCGCCACAAGCGCATGACCGGCCACAACGTGCTGCAACCGATGGGCTGGGACGCGTTCGGCCTGCCGGCCGAGAACGCCGCGATCAAGAACAAGACCGCACCGGCGAAGTGGACGTACGCCAACATCGAGCACATGCGCGGCCAGCTCAAGTCGCTGGGCTATGCGATCGACTGGAGCCGTGAGTTCGCCACCTGCAGGCCGGATTACTACCTGCACGAGCAACGCATGTTCGTGCGCCTGCTGAAAAAGGGCGTGGCCTACCGCAAGAACTCGGTGGTCAACTGGGACCCGGTGGACCAGACCGTGTTGGCCAACGAACAGGTGATCGACGGCCGCGGCTGGCGCACCGGCGCGTTGGTGGAAAAGCGCGAGATCCCGCAGTGGTTCTTGCGCATCACCGACTATGCGCAGGAATTGCTGGATGAATTGAATGGGCTGGAAGGCTGGCCGGATTCGGTCAAGACCATGCAGCGCAACTGGATCGGACGCAGCCAGGGGCTGGAAATCCAGTTCGCGGTCGATGGCGAAGATGCCCCGCTGACGGTGTTCACCACCCGCCCCGATACCTTGATGGGTGTGACTTTCATTTCCATTGCCGGCGAACATCCGCTGGCGTTGAAGGCCGCGCAGTGCAACCCGGAGCTGGCGGCATTCCTGGCCGACCTCAAGCAGGGCGGCGTGTCCGAGGCCGAGCTGGAGACCCAGGAAAAACGCGGCATGGCCACCGGACAGTGGGCCAAACACCCGGTGACCGGCGAGGACGTGCCGATCTACGTGGCCAATTTCGTGCTGATGGGCTACGGCACCGGCGCGGTGATGGCCGTGCCTGCGCATGATCAGCGCGATTGGGAATTCGCCAAGGCCTACGGCCTGCCGGTGAAGCCCGTCATCGTCGATGCCGCCACCCGTGATGCACTGGAGGAAATCACCTCCCATTTGGCCGACCACGACGACCCGATGGCGGTGGCGTTGGGCGGGCATGCCGCGATCGACGTGATTGAAATCGATGCTGCGGTGGCTGTCGTCAAGGACTATCTGGCGCGCGTCGAACAGCAAGGCGCGCAGACCGAGCGCGGCTGGCTGATCAATTCCGGCGAGTTCAATGGCATGGATTTCGATGCCGCCTTCGAAGCGCTGGCCACGAAGTTTGAAGCCGAAGGCACCGGTGCTTGCCGGGTCAATTATCGCCTGCGCGACTGGGGCGTGAGCCGCCAGCGCTATTGGGGCTGCCCGATCCCGGTGATTCACTGCGCCGGATGCGGCGCGGTGCCGGTGCCGGAAGACCAGCTGCCGGTGGTGTTGCCGGAGGATGTGGCCGACGCCTTCGCCAGCGGGGATGTGCATTCGCCGATCAAGTCCGACCCCGACTGGCGCAAGACCACCTGCCCGCAGTGCGGCGGCGCTGCCGAGCGCGAGACCGACACCTTCGACACCTTCATGGAGTCGAGCTGGTACTACGCCCGTTACACCAGCCCCGGCGCGGCCGACATGGTGGACGAGCGCGCCAACTATTGGCTGCCGGTGGACCAGTACATCGGCGGCATCGAGCACGCGATCCTGCACCTGATGTACTTCCGCTTCTATCACAAGCTGCTGCGCGATGCGGGGCTGGTGAAGAGCAATGAGCCGGCCACCCGCCTGCTGACGCAGGGCATGGTGATTGCCGACACCTTCTACCGTGAAGGCGATAACGGCGCGAAGGAGTGGATCAACCCCGCCGACGTCGAATTGATGCATGACGAGCGCATGCGGGTGATCGGCGCGGTCTCGAACGTGGATGGCCTGCCGGTTGTGATCGGCGGCACCGAGAAAATGTCGAAGTCGAAGAACAACGGCGTCGATCCGCAGGTTCTCGTCGACAAGTACGGCGCCGACACGGTGCGCCTGTTCTCCATGTTTGCCGCGCCGCCGGAGCAGTCGCTGGAGTGGAGCGATGCCGGTGTGGAAGGCATGGCCCGCTTCCTGCGCCGCCTGTGGCGCGACGTGCACGCGCATGCCGCGCAGCCCGACCACCCGCAGGTTGATCCAGCCGTGCTCGACGCTGCGCAGAAGACCCTGCGCCGGCAGGTTCATGAGGCGATCGCCAAGGTCGGCGACGACTACGCCCGCCGCCACAGCTTCAACACCGCGATCGCCGCGCTGATGGAGCTGATGAACCACCTTGGCAAATTCACCGACACCAGCGAACAGGGCCGCGCGGTGCGCCACGAGGCGTTCGAGGCGATCGTGCTGTTGCTCAATCCAATCACCCCGCACGTCTGTCACGCGTTGTGGCAGGTGCTTGGCCATGCTGAAACCCTGCTGGAAGACATCCCCTTCCCGCAGGCCGACCCGGCGGCCCTGGTGCGTGATGCGGTGAAGCTGGCGGTGCAAGTCAACGGCAAGCTGCGCGGCACCATCGAGGTGGGCGTGGAAACGCCAAGGGAGGCGATCGAAGCCGCCGCACTGGCCGAGCCCAACGTGGCCGCCTTCGTGGCCGGACAGCTGCCCAAGAAGGTGATCGTCGTTCCGGGCAAGATCGTGAACATCGTCGTATAGCCGTCGTCCCGGCATTCGCCGGATTCGAGCCACAACCCGCTTGGACTGTCCCCATGAAATCCCGTCTCGCCGCTCTCGCCCTGTCTGTCACCCTGCTGTCCGGCTGCGGCTTCCATTTGCGCAACGCACTCGATCTTCCGGAGCATCTTGGCCCGGTGCGCGTGCTCGCTGCGGACCGGTACAGCCCGCTTGCGGAACAGCTGGCTGACGGGTTGCAGCGCGCCGGGGCGCAACCGGCGGCCGTGGATGCAGGGGAGGGGGTGGCTACCTTGCAGGTTGTGTCCGAGCAATGGGCCGATACCCCCATCAGCCACGACCAGTTTGGGCGCGCGCAGGAATACGCATTGCGCTATGCAGTGGTGTTCACCTTGCGCGGCAGCGATGCGTCCGTGCTGGTGCCGCAGCAGACGGTGGAGTTGTCGCGCGACTATCTGGCGCCGGCGGTGGATTCCATCGGCAAGGCCAGCGAGCGCGAAATGCTGGTGCGCGAGCTGCAGCGCGAAATGGCCATGGCCATTTTGCGGCGGGTGGGCGCGGCCAGTTCGAAATCCGCGCACTGACGAGGAGTGGGAGGCATGGACCACCTTGCGGCACTTGCGGGTGGTGAGCCGCTGCGGCCGGTATACCTGCTGGCTGGCAGTGAACCCCTGCGGGTACTGGAGGCAGCGGAAGCGATTCGTGCGGCGGCGCGTGCACAGGGCATCGGTGAGCGTGAAGTGCACGACATGGAAGGACGGGACGCCGATTGGGACGCCCTCTCGGCATCGATCCATGCCCCCAGTTTGTTTGCCAGCCGACGCCTGATCGAGCTGCGCCTGCCCACCGGCAAGCCGGGCAATGAAGGTGCAAAGGTGATCAGCGGGTTTTGCGCCCAGCCGCCGGCGGACGTGGTGCTGGTGGTGATTGCCGGCGAGTGGTCCAAGGCGCACGCCGGCAAGTGGAGTGAAGCGGTGGAGCGCACGGGCTACGCAGTGGTCTTCTGGCCGGTGAAACCCCACGAACTGCCCGGCTGGATCAGCCAGCGTCTGCGTAGCCGTGGTCTGAAGGCTACCCCGGAGGCGGTGGCGCGTCTTGCGCAGCGGGTGGAGGGCAATCTGCTGGCGGCTGCGCAGGAAGTCGACAAGCTTGCCTTGCTTTTGGATACACCGGGTGACGTGATCGACGTTGCACGGATGGAGGCGCTGGTGGCCGACTCGGCGCGGTATGACGTGTTCCGCTTGGTCGATGCTGCGCTCGACGGGCAGGCAGCGCAGGTATCCCGGGTGCTCGCCGGGCTCAGGGCCGAAGGGGAAGCGGTACCCGCCCTGATGGGCATGCTGGTGAAGGAGCTGGCGACGGTGGCCGCCTTGGCACGCGCGCGCAACTTCACCGCCGAATGCAAGGCGCAGCGCATCTGGGAAGCCAAGCAGGCGGTGTACAAGCGGGCGCTGTCGCGGCATCCGCCAGAGCGCTGGCCGCAGTTCCTGATCGCAGCTGGCGGGGTGGACAGGATCGCCAAGGGCAGGCCACGCATCGGCAGTGAATCCCCCGACCCATGGGTACATCTCGAGCGTCTGCTGCTTGCAGTGGCAGACAAGGGCGCACGCGCGCTGCTGGCATCGTGAGCACGCGGCTGCGGGTGTGTTACGGGGGCAGTTTCGACCCGGTGCATGCGGGCCATCTGGCCATTGCCCGTGCCGCACGCGATCACTTCGATGCGGATGTCGCGCTGCTTCCCGCGCGTGATCCGCCCCACAAAGCAGGCACGCATGCCAGTGGCGAGCAACGGGCGGTGATGCTCGAATTGGCGATCGAAGGCGAACCTGGGTTGCAGGTTGATCGGCGTGAGTTGCGGCGTGCGGGGCCCTCCTACACGGTGGAGACGCTGGCCGAATTGCGAGCCGATTGCGGGGCGCGAACGCCATTGGCCTGGCTTGTGGGGGCCGATTCCCTGCGGCAACTCGACACCTGGCATCGCTGGCGCGAGCTTTTCACCCACGCGCACATCATTGCGGTGGGGCGTCCCGGCAATGCCTTGGATGCCGACAGTCTTCGTCAAGCCACACCGCAGGTGCAGGCCGAAATCTCGCAGCGCCAGTGCCTGCCTGAAGCGTTGGCCAGGACGCCGGCCGGCGGATTTTGCGTGTTGCCGTTGGCCGGCCTGCGCGGGGAATCCTCCAGCGAGGTACGGCGGCGACTGCTTGCGGGCGAGGACTGGCAGGCCTTGCTGCCTGAACGGGTTGCGGCCTATATCCTTCGCAAGGGGCTATATCGCGATCCCCCCGTTATACTGCCGCCGTCTCCACAGAGCGATCTCCCTTGACCACTGCCGCCCAAGTCATCAAGACCAGCCTGCCCACGCCGCCGCCCTCCGTGGATCGCTTGCTCACGACCGTTCGCGAGGGTCTCGAAGCGCTCAAGTCCAACGACATCGTCGAGATCGATGTCCGCGGCAAGAGCAGCGTCTGCGATTACATCGTGGTTGCCTCCGGCACGTCCACCCGCCACGTGAAGGCCAGCGCCGACGAAGTGGTGCGCCATGCCAAAAAGCTCGATGTCGTCCCGCTGGGCGTCGAAGGCGAGCGCGAGGCCGAATGGGTGCTGGTGGATCTCGGTGACGTCGTCGTCCATGTCATGTTGCCCCGCGTGCGCGAATTCTATGCGCTGGAGCGCCTGTGGACGGTGGGTGACCAGCATCCCGCCGAGCATGAGGCCTGACGGCCCCGGCAACGCGTGGCCGGATGAAAGCCAAACTCATTGCCGTCGGTGAGCGTGCGCCCATTTGGGTGGCGCAAGGGTTTGCCGAATATCAGAAGCGTCTTTCGCACTGGCTGCCCTTGGAGCTTGTCGAGGTTGAACCCGGCGTGCGCGGGAAGGGGCGAGACACGGCGCGCGCGATGAGTGACGAGGGCGCACGGGTGCTGGCTGCGCTGCCGAAGCAGGCCCATGTCATCGCCCTCGATGGTCGCGGCAAGATGCATTCTTCGGAACAGTTGGCCCAGCGCCTTGAGCACTGGCGCAACCAAGGTCGTGACCTGGCCTTTCTGATCGGTGGGCCTGAAGGCCATGCCGGCGAGGTCGTCGCCCATGCCGATGAGCAGTGGTCATTGGGGCCGCTGACCCTGCCGCACATGTTGGTGCGCTTGGTGTTGGCCGAGCAGCTCTACCGCGCCTGCGCGCTGTTGGCCAATCATCCCTACCACCGTGCCTGAGGCCTCACGCGGGCTGCTGCCTGTGGTGTTGTCGTCGCAATAAAAAATTGCTCGTGTCAAGCCTTTTATGCAAATCGCACGGGGCTTGAAACTCTATATGGGACGCTAGGTTAGCTCTGTTTTGAGCCGCTTGAAGTGACTGCGGCATCGTGGGCTAGGTGCCACATAAGAGCAACGGGAGAGAAAGCCGGAGCGCGTTGCATCGGGTGCGTTTCCCAACAGCAGACCGACTTGCGTTTCCATAGTAGCCCAACTATCCGATTTCCAGAACGACAAAGCGCAGCCCGAGGGCTGCGCTTTGTCGTTGGAGTGATGGCAAGGTCGTCAGGGTTGTTTCGGTGGGGCAACCTTGGCTGTCGTTCCTTTCCTGAATCCCCGATCCCCCGCCATGAACGCCTCCAGCATGTGCGGAATCAGCGTCGCCGCATCCACGGCCTCGCCATACGCCTGCGCGTGCAGCGCGGCGTAGCGGTCGAGGTCGGCCTTCAAGCTGGCCGGGCACGCGAAGGTCAGTTTCGTGGATTCCAGTTTCGGCAGCGGCCCCAGCCGCAGCTTTTTAGTCGTGCTCATCGCGTTCTCCCAAGCTGATAGAACATCGGCTGGTAAGGACGCAATACGAGGTCGCGGGCTACGATCAGCCGCACCGGCAGGCCCGGTCGCTCGGTCAACGTCGGCTGGACACTCATGTTGCGCCGGGTCATCTCCTGCCCGTCTTGATTGATGCTGTCCTGCGCGCTGTCGCGCCCGGCGATCACGATGCGGTTGCCGTCCTGCCGGTTCTCCGGCGCGGCCAGCTCGGCGCCTACGCCCAGCAGCGTGGTCAGCGCCGCGCCCGCAAAGACGCGATCCCAATGCCAATCGACGCCATCCTCCAGACCGGCGTAGCCGGCAGGATCGGTGCCCGCGAGGTTGTCGAGTTTCAGCGAAGACGTGTCGGGCAGGATGATCCGGTTCCACACCACCTGCACGCGGCTCTGCCCATAGCTCACCTGGCTGTTGTACTTGCCCAGGATGCGCGAGCCCTGCGGGATCAGCAGGAACTTGCCCGTGGCCGTGTCATAGACCGGCTCCGTCACCGTGGCGATCACGTCGCCCGGCAAGTCCGACTTGATGCCCGTGACCAGTGCGCCCGCAATCACTGTGCCCGCCATGACTTGGTACGGCGAAGCCGGCATTTGCAGATTGCCGGAATTGCGGGTTTCCGTAGAACCGCCTTTCAGGAAAGCCTCTTTCTGCTCTTGCCGGTTCTGCACAGCGGTGGGATCGCTGGGCTGGGCAGCCGTCGAGGCTGGCCCGGCCGCCAGTGGATCGAAGCCCGCCAAGGCGCGGCCGGGCGAAGCCGCAGCGACTTGGGCTGCGCCAGGCGCAGCGGCCTTGCCTTGATTGCCCGAGCGGAAGAACACCGTCGAGGCCGCTGCGGCCTCGGCTTCCTTGCGCCGTGCATCCTCCGGGTCGTGGCCCGGCGGCGCATAGGCCGGTGTCACGGGCTGCTGCGACTTCACGATGGCCGGCCCAAGATCGCCGGGCAGCGGTGGCCCCAACTCCGGCACCTTCGCAGGCAGCTTGGAATAGTCCGAAGGCAGG
>CAUJJG010000059.1 GCA_963205445.1 Pseudomonadota bacterium | reverse complement strand
ATCCGGCTGCCGGTGCAGCTGCTGGAAAACGACGAAGAGGCGCGACTGGGCTGGCGCGAGCGCATCGGCTACCTGCTGGTGGACGAATGCCAGGACACCAACGACGCCCAGTACCGGCTGCTCAAAGCCATCGCCGGCCCGGCCGGGCAGTTCACCTGCGTGGGCGACGACGACCAGAGCATCTACGCTTGGCGCGGCGCCAATCCGGACAATCTGCTGGCGCTGGGCAGCGACTATCCGGCGCTGAATATCATCAAGCTGGAGCAGAACTACCGCTGCTCCAACCGCGTCCTGCGCGCGGCCAATGCGCTGATCGCCCATAACCCGCACGAACACCCCAAGACGCTGTGGAGCGAGGCCGCCGACGGCGAGCGGATCCGCGTTTGGGAATGCCGCGACGCTGCCCACGAGGCCGACAAGGTGGCGTCGGAGCTGCAGTTCATCGCCAAGAAGCACGTCGCCGACGACGGCAGCCTGCCCTGGGGCGAGTTCTGCATCCTGTTCCGCGGCAACCACCAGAGCCGCGCGCTGGAAAAGGCGCTGCAGCTGCTGCGCATCCCCTATCACCTGAGCGGCGGCACCGCCTTTCTGGACCGCGGCGAGGTCAAGGACGCGCTGGCCTGGCTGCGGCTGCTGGCCAACCCCGAGGACGATGCCGCCTTCCTGCGCGCGGTGCAGTCGCCCAATCGCGGTGTCGGCGCGGGAACGCTGGCCAAGCTCGCCGAACTGGCCGCGCAAAAGCACCTGCCGCTGGCGCGCGCCGCCGAGTCCATGGCCGTGGCGCAGCAGCTGCCGGCCCGTGCCGCCAATGCGCTGCAAGGTTTTTCCAACATCCTGCACGGCTTGCGCAACGACGCCCGCACGCTGGCCCCGGCCGAGCTGGTGCGCAAGCTCAACGAGCGCTCCGGCCTGCTCGCCGCACTGCAGACGACCTGCAAGGACGAGGCCCAGTTCAAGCTGCGCCGGCGCAACCTCGACGAGCTGGCCGACTGGTTCGACGGCCCCAAGACCTCGGGCCCGGGCGAGCTGGCCGCCGCGCTGGCGCTGCTGTCGCACGCCGACAAGGGCGATGCCGGCAACCAGGTGCGGCTGATGTCGATGCACGCCTCGAAAGGCCTGGAATTCCGCTTCGTGTTCATCGTCGGCGTCGAGGACGGCAACCTGCCGCACGAGGCCAGCCTGGAAGAAGGCCGGCTGGACGAAGAGCGCCGCCTGCTCTACGTCGGCATCACCCGCGCCAAGGAACGCCTGTGGCTGTCGCACGCCAAGGAGGCCCAGCGCTGGGGCGACAAGCTGCGGCTGCGCCCCAGCCGCTTCCTCGACGAACTGCCCGCCGCCGAACTCCAACGCGATGGCGCCGATCCCGAACTGGACGCCGCGCAGAAAGCCGAACGCCGCCGCGCCAGCTTCGCTGACATCCAAGCCTTGCTGGCTGACTAGGGCCACGCTGACGAATCCAGCGTTGCCCTGGCCCGCTACACTGCCCCGACTGCACTACAGAGCCACCGCCATGCGTCGAATGCTGCCCTTTGCCCTTGCCCTGCTGCTGGGCGCCTGCGCCACGCACACCCCGAAGCTTGGCACTGCTGCTTCCGAGGTACGCACCATCGACGATCTCGCCCAGGTGGCCCCGGCCCTTTCCGAATCGCCCCAGCGCACCCTGCTGGTGCTGGACATCGACGACACCCTGCTCACGTCTCCGGGGTTTTTCGGCAGTGACACCTGGTACGAATGGCAGAAACACCTGCCGGAAGGGGATCCCGGCAAGGTGCCCTGCCTGTTCGACGTGATCGCGCTCAACTATGAGACCGGTGGCCAGCAGGCTACCCAACCGGACGGGCCAGCCCTGATCAACGCGCTGCCGGTGGACAAGCTGATGCTCACCTCACGCAACCGGCTGTACCGCGGCGGCACCCTGCGCACCCTGCAAGATGCCGGCTACGCCCTGCCCACCCCCTTGGGCCAAGACCCGGAGGGCCACAGCTGGGCCTGGCGCAAAGCGCCGGGTGCGCGTGAATCACGGGTGGACTACGACCAAGGCATTTTCATGACGGCCGGCCAGGACAAGGGGCTGATTCTGCTGGACCTGCTGCGGCGCCTGCACCTTCGCTACGACCGCGTGGTACTGGTGGACGACGGCCAGAAAAACATCGACGACATGCGCGCGGCCCTGGGCACCGCCGACATCGCCTACCTGGGCCTGCACTACACCCGCGTGGACAAGCGCATTTCCGCAGAACAGGTATCCGCCGCCCGCAGCGGCTGGCAGGCCTGGCGCACACTTTTGACGGAGTTGTACCCGCAGCGGCTGCAGGCACTGGAACAGGGTCGCTGCAGTTACTGAGCAAAATCATATTGTTACAACATACATCACCCATGTTGCATCAATTGTTGGATGCAAGTAACCTGCGCGTATCCGGTTGCACGGCCGGATCCGTGTCACAACTGTCGTTCTCCGGCCCTGCCGGACTTGAGGAGACCCTGGGTCTCCTTTTTCTTTGCCGGCCCCGCGCGCGCCGAGGCGGTCCCAACGCCCTACCGCTTGCATCCCTCGCCTGCGCCACCGACACTCCGGCCACGCCATCCGGGGAATCACGATGACGCGACATCTGGCAGCCGCCTTGCGTGGCGGGGCCCTTGCCTTTTGCCTAGCGCTGCTCCTGCCAGGCTGCCGGCCCGGCGCTGAGGCGCCCCCCGGCAGTGGCCACACACACGAAGACGCCGCCCTGCAGCGCGCCAGCAAGCCTGCAGATGCCGTCCTGTTCCTGCGCGACCGCCTGCTGGCCCGTGACGGTGCGGGTTTCGCCCGATTGGCCGTGCCGCCGGCGCTGTACCCGCAGCTGGAGGCAGCCTGGGCGGATGGCCGCAGCCACTGGCCGCTGGAGGAGCTGCCGCTGGATGCCCGCATTCCACGCATGCTGGCAGCACTGCAGGCCCCACAGGCCGACAAGACGTTGATGGCCACCTTCAAGCGCCAGTTCGCCGGCGCCGATGCGGACATCGACCAAGCGATCCGCACCTTGGTGGTGTTCGGCAACGAATATGTGCAGAAGGACCCCGACTACAGCGACAGCGAGCGCAGCCATATTGCCCAAGCCATCATGGCGATCGGGCCTTGGGCCTTGTCCGCCCCGCTCTCGGACCCGAAGCGTGCCCAACATTTCTTCACCGCGCTGCGTGCGGCAGCCACCCGCAGCGGCATCGATGGACAGCAGGGGTATCGCGCCCTGGCCGCACTGGGCATGACCCAGAGCCTGAACCGACTGTCCCCGTTCTTCGCCACCCTGATCGCGCAGCTCCATCGGCAATATGGCCTCGATCTGGATGCCTCGCTGCGCAGCCTGAAGGTCAGCCTGCAACAGCAGACCGGCGACCACGCCCTCCTGCGCCTGCAGTACTCGCTGGCCAACACGCCCATCGATGCGCTGGTTCCCGCCGTACGCATCGACGGGGCTTGGTATCTGACGGCGTATGTCGCGCGCGCAGAGCGTGCGCTGGCGCACACGCCCGGCAGCGGTGATTTGGCGCCGCAGGCACCGGCTCGGCCATAATGGCCCGGATGCAAAACCGTCAGATGCCCGGCCAGGTTGGCCTGTTCGATACCTCTGCGCCGTCCGACGCCCCCGCAGGCGCACCGCCGGCGGAAGGGGAGCACCCCGCCCTGGATGCCCGCGCCGGGGATGCGGAGGCATTGCCGCTGCCGGATTTTCTGGCAGCTGACGGCAGCCCCGCCGCGCCGGATGCCCCCCCCGCGGCCCCCCCGCCTCCCGCCTCTGTCGGCAAGGTCCGCGTCCCCCTGTGGGCCCGGCTCTTGGGCAAGCTGTTGGACCCGTGGCTGAAACTGGACATCGAGACTGATCCGCAGATCACGCTCGACCCTGCCCGGCCGGTCTGCTACGTGCTGGAAGACTACGGCCTGTCCAATGCCCTGATCCTG
>CAUJJG010000058.1 GCA_963205445.1 Pseudomonadota bacterium | reverse complement strand
CCATGCTCAATGACCGGCCTCGCAAGATCCTCGACTTCCGAACGCCTCGCGAGGTCTATACCGAAATCGTCCAGGCCAAGCTCGCCGAGAGACAGGCGGTCACTGCCAAAACCGTTGCACTTCAGACTTGACTCCGCCAAGGCGGTAAATCGATCTAGTTCTGTATATTCTCCGAGATTCGAAATATTGTCGTGAGTTCTCTCCAGGAAGGCCGCAAGGTCAGGCGAAATTGAGTGCCGAGGGCACATTAAGCATAGCTTCTGTAGTCGAGTGCGAGCCGCGGTGTAACCTGGTCCTAAAAGAAGAACCTGGGACATGCAGGACACTATTTCTGCTGCCAAAGATCCTTGGAGGGTGCTGTCAGATAACCCTGTCCCTTTCATTGCTGCTGCTCTTGCCGTCAACTCCACTGATGGTCGTATGCTGTGTAGGCAATGCTCATACTTGCCTTCACTGTACGCGTCGAAATATCGGAGGCTGTCAAAATAGTCGTCCGTGCGCGTATGCGGGATGCCGAGTACGCGTCTCAACCCATTGAGTTCTGGATCCTTTATGTCGTTGAGCAATCGTACTGCACGTGTGAAATTAGGTAATGCGGTTGGTCCGTATCGCGCGACTTGCAGTTTCGCCATTGACAAGAATGCCAGATACCGATCGACAATTGGGCGACATTCTTCCCATGAAACAACTCCTGCGGGATTGGAGATCTTGGTTAGATCGTATGGAAGTACGTGAAACTGAGCGTAGTCTCCCAAGCTGCCTCCGTCGAGCAAATCGTTGGCTTCTAGTGCAATCTCATTGTACGAGTAGTTCTCTTCGCTGCGGATGCTGAAGTAGTAACCCAAAAGACCGGCAAAAATGTCTACGTCTCGATGACTAATGGCGGCTTCGAATAGAGCTTTCTGAGCGCTCAATCCTTGAGTCAGTTGGACAAGTTGCAATTTGTTTTGAAGATACCAAAGCGAGACCCCAAGATTCTTATGAATATTTTCGATGGTTGTTTCTGCTAGGTCCAGTTGTCCTGTAATAAATGCCCGCTCATATTGTTCCCTTAACAGTGCGAA
This sequence comes from Pseudomonadota bacterium, assembly GCA_963205445.1. Classification (GTDB taxonomy): domain Bacteria; phylum Pseudomonadota; class Gammaproteobacteria; order Xanthomonadales; family Xanthomonadaceae; genus Thermomonas. The sequence goes on along the minus strand of CAUJJG010000058.1, from coordinate 4,103 downwards.
GTCACTTAACTCAGATGGAAAGTTCCGGAGCACCGCTGCTGTCCAAAGAAATTCTTTTTCTGCGTCAACGCTTGCAAGTCGAAGGTGGTTTGTAAATTTTTCGAAGTCTGCCGGGAAAGGGTTTACAATAACATGTCGAGCTAGCATTCGGTCTTTTAGTAGCTCCATTACCGCCGTGGGAATGTACTCTGCTGGTATTTCTGCTCTTGCTTTTGTGATTCCGCTGCGAATATTTTTCGCTGCGTACACGGTTCGACGAAATTGGATCAAAGCTGTGCGAGGGGATGTGGATTTCAACTTTGAGATTCCGTTGGAGCGTTTATTCATGTATTTAAACCTGGGTGGTCTATGATTTGGCGTAAAGCCATTAAAGGCGTGATTCCGTCCGTGGATTTCTCTGCGTATTGCGAGGCTTGTGCGCGTCAAGTCGATGCAAGATTGGTGGCCTGTAGCTGCTAATTTCTTTCAAAGGTGACGCAGTTGACTCTTATGTCTTACCACTTGCGTAGCCAAGACGGTTGCGGGGATGCCGCAATGCAGCCCCTTGAGGAGGAGAAGTGCAGAGATAGTCTGTCATGACGCCGAATGAGTTGTCGGGCGACAGCCACTGCTCCCTTGCATTGCACAACTCGTCCAAACTTGATCACCTGAGGATTGCGCAAGGTCTTGATGGTGCATCTTTCTTCTCCCTTCGGCTGCGTAGTCACACAGCGACCAATTGGTTCGAAGTCCGGCAGCTTGTTACATTGACGGCCGCTCGCATCGGGATTTCTGGTTGGCGCTATGTTGCCACCGTTCAAAGCCAGCGCAAGCACCCCACGCGGCCCCTGGAGTGTCGAAGGGTGGAAAGATTGATCTGCAGCGGTTGAGGGCCATGGCGGGCAGGGCCAGCTGCGTGAGTGGACCATTGCCTCTGTTCAGGTTCGGCGTACAGGGGAATCGGTGCAAGGCAGGAACCTTTGGTGCGTTTGCTATGCCGTTCCGCCCATCAATGAATTGCGCCGGTCGGTCGAATACTCGGCGCCGTTGCTGTGTCGTTGGTTTCGCTTGTTTCGTTGGATTCGTTTGCGCGCTAACATCGACCCGTAACCATCGGAGAAGCCAACATGACTATTCCCAGCCGACGCCCGCCGCGGCTGCACAGCGATCACGAGATCGCTCAGGCCCGCGAAGCCAGTCGCCAGCTCGCCCGCCTGCTGCCTGCCGATGACGGCACCGCGAATGTCCCTGCACTGCGCCTCGTCACCGACAACAACCCGCACGAGATGATCGCCCTCCCGTCCGGCGCCCTGCGCTTGCTGGTGGACGTGCTGACCCATTTGGGCCAGGGCCGCGATGTGACCTTGCTGCCGCAGAACGCGGAGCTCACCACGCAGGAGGTGGCCGACTACCTCAACGTCTCCCGCCCTTACGTGGTGAAACTCATTGAGGAGCAGAAGTTGCCCGCCCGCAAGGTGGGCACGCGTCGCCGTGTCGCGTTGGAGGACCTGCTGCGATTTGACGATCAGCAGCGTGCCCGCCAGCGCGCCGCGCTGGACGAACTGGCGCGCATCGACGTGGAACTGGGCCTCTGAACCGCCGCGTTGCGGGAGTTGTTCGCGGCAGGGTGAGCCCGTCGGAGGCGACCCGAGCCAGGACGCTCCCCCTCAAGGCGCAATCTTGCGCTTGAGCGTGCGCGCCACCCCCGGTGGCAGGCTGGGCAGGGAGCGCAGGAGCCAGGGGAGGATGCGGCGTTTCAGGCCGCTGAGGGATTCCGGCACCATGGCTTCGATCAGGTGGGGGCCCGGTTCGGCCAGCGCGCGTTGGAAAGCGTTGACGAAGTCGTCGGCGGTGCTGCAGCGCTGCGCCGGCACGCCCATGCCCTGGGCCAGTTGCGCGAAGTTGAGCACCGGGCCGTGCAGGTCCAGTTGCGAGCGGGCCTTGGGGCCGATGCGCTGGGCGCCCACGCGTTCCAGCTCGACGTTGAGCACCGAGTAGGAGGCGTTGTTGAAGATGACGGTGGTGACGTTGAGCCGCTCGCGCGCCATGGTCCACAGCGCCTGCAGGGTGTACATGCTGCTGCCGTCGCCGACCAGCGCGATCACCGGGCGGGCCGGGCAGGCGATGGCGGCGCCCACCGCGTTGGGCAGGCCCTGGCCGATGGCGCCGCCGGTGAGGGTGATCAGGTCGTGGCGGGGCGCGCCGGCGGTGAGGGCGGAGAGCATCAAGCCGGAGGTGATGGCCTCGTCGATCAGGATGGCGCCCTCCGGCAGCAGGTGCCCCACCGCCTTGCAGACCTTGGGCGCGGTGAGCCGGCCGCGTGGCCGGCCGGGGCGGGCGGCGGGCTGCAGGGCAGGGCGGGCCGGGCCGGCCTGCAGGGCGTGCACCAGGTGGCCCAGGCTGGCGGTGGCGTCCTGGTCCGGGGCGGACAGGGTGTGCACCTGGCAGCCGGCCGGGACCAGGTCGCTGGCCTTGCCGGGGTAGGCGAAGAAGGACACCGGTGATTTGGCGTCCACCAGCACCAGGTGGCGCAGGCCGCTCAGCTGCACGCCCGCCAGCTCCGCCAGGTAGGCGATGCGCTCCACCGCGGGCAGGCCTGCGCCGCGCTGCAGCCGGGTGGGGAAAACTTCCGCCAGCAGCTTGACGCTGCAGTGCGCCGCCACCTTCGCCGCGGCCAGCAGGGCGGGTTCCCGCAGCGCGAGACCGCCCAGCAGCAGCGCGCTGGGCTCGCCGCTGCGGAGGGCCTCGGCGATGCGCTGCACGGTGGCGTCGTCCGCCGGCAGCGGCTGGGGCAGGGGTGGGGGCGGCGCGCTCTGGCCGCCGTCGCCCCAGGACACGTCGGCCGGCAGGATCAGTGTGGCCACCTGGCCGGGCAGGCCACGCGCGGCGGTGAGGGCGTCCACCGCGTCCCGGCAGAGCTCGGCGGTGCTTTGCGAGGTGCGCACGAAGCCGGGGGAGACGTTGCGGGCGACGGTCTCGATGTCCGACTGCAGCTGGGCGTCGTAGGGCACGTGCGAGCGGGCATGGTCGCCCACGATGTTGAGCACCGGCACCTTGCCCTTGCGGGCGTTGTGCAGGTTGGCCAGGCCGTTGCCCAGCCCGCAGCCCAGGTGCAGCAGGGTGGCGGCGGGTTGGTCGGCCATGCGGGCGTAGCCGTCGGCCGCGCCGGTGGCCACGCCTTCGAACAGGGTCAACACGGCGCGCATGCGCGGCTCGTCGTCCAGCGCGGCGACGAAGTGCATCTCGCTGGTGCCGGGGTTGGTGAAGCAGACCTCGACGCCGGCATCGGCCAGGGTCTTCATCAGGGCCTGTGCGCCTTGGGGCATGGGTGTCTCCTGGGAAATGGAGGCGGGCGGCGCTGCGGGGTCAACGCGCCTGCGCCAGCGACCGGGCCGCCGCGTGGGCGGTGAGGATGCAGCCGGGCAGGAAGGTGCCTTCCAGCGAGCGTTTGCCGCTGGCGCCGCCGCCGCCGAAGCCGGCCGCCTCGCCCACGGCGTAGAGGCCCGGGATGGGCTGGCCCTGCGCATCCAGCACCCGGCTTTGCAGGTCGGTCTGCAGCCCGCCCAGGCTCTTGCGGGTGATGAGCTGCATCTGGATGGCGATGTAGGGCCCGGCACCGCGCTGCTGCAGCGGGGCGGGCTTGCAGGTGCGCAGCCGGTCCGGCCCCCACTGGCGGGCATGCAGGATGCGGCGGATCTGGTCGTCGTTGTGCAGCGAGCCGCCGCGCGCGAAGTTGGCGTCGAAGGCGTCCGCGGTGGCCTGCAGCACCTCGGGCCGCACGTCCGGCGTGCCGGTCAGCGCGTTCATGCGCTGGGTCAGGCCGGCCAGGGTGTCATCGACCAGGAAGTGTGGGCTCTCCTGCTGCATCTGCCGCAGCAGGCGGCGGTTGCCCAGCAGCGTCTCCTTCAGGAAGGCGGGGAACTGCCGGTCGCGGATGCGCGGGTTGTGCTCCGCCCCGGAGATGGCGAACTCCTTGGCCGCGATGCGCCAGTTCAACAGGTGCCAGGTCCAGGGGCGCTCCTGCTCGGCCACACGCTGGCAGAGCCAGTGGGTGTCGAAGCCGGTGACCAGCGGCTCCGGGCCGATGCGCTGGCCGCGGTGGTCCAGCCACAGGGCCGATTTGC
>CAUJJG010000057.1 GCA_963205445.1 Pseudomonadota bacterium | reverse complement strand
TGGTGGAGCCAGGGAGGATCGAACTCCCGACCTCGTCATTGCGAACGACGCGCTCTCCCAGCTGAGCTATGGCCCCTTGCGGGAGGCGTGATTATACGGGGCCATGATCGCGCTGCCAACTGTCCTTTTTCAAAGCAGCGGGGCGAGACGGGGTTCAAGCAGTGCGCGTCGCCAGCCGGAGAGTGGGCCGACCCAACCGCCGCCATCCTGCAGGCCTTCCAGAAGGCGGCGCGAGGCCAGCAGCCCCTCGGGTAGCTGCTGTTCTGCGGCCACGGCGGCCACGGCTTCCTGCAGCGCCCGCAGCTGTTTCTTGTCCCTGTCATCGCCGCGTGCCAGCGGGGCATTGGCCTCGTCGGGCAATGGCGTCGTCAACGCTTCCCAGAGGGGCGTACGCAGGCTGCGCGGGGACTTGGGGCTTGCGTCCAGCATCGCGTCGAAGCGCAGCCGGCTGTCGAATTTTTCGCGTGCCAAGGCGGTGGCCAGCTCATTGTCCAGGATCCAGCTGCGCGGGCGGTCGCTGCTGCGGGCCTGAGCGTCACGCCAGCGCAGCAGCCGCAGCAGCCGGCGCTGGCCGTTGCCGTCGAGAAACTGTGCGCTGCGCATGGCGATGTGCGGCCAGCGGTCGTGGCCTTCGTTGGCGGCATTGGTCAATTGACGGGCGCTGTCTTCGTCCAGCCATGCCATGCGCCCTTTTTCGTCCAGCAGGGCGTGCAAGTGGGCATGCAGGGTGTGCAGATGGCGCACATCATCGGCGGCGTAGTCGAGCTGGGCTGGCGAGAGCGGGCGGCGAAGCCAGTCCGATCGGGTTTCACCCTTGGGCAGGGTGATGTCGGTCAGTGCCTGTACCAGCTTCTGGTAGCCCAGCCCAGCGCCGAGGCCACACAGGGCGGCGGCAGCCTGGGTGTCGAACATGGGGGCTGGCAGGGTAGTGCAGGCATGCTGGAACGCCACCAGATCTTCACTGGGGCTATGCATCACCTTCAGCACATCGGGGTTGGCAAGCAGCGGGCGGAGGGCCTCGCACATGCCAGGCCGGCAGGGGTCCACCAGCAGGATGTCGTCCTCTGCAGGGCTCAGGGCGATCTGCACCAAGGCCAGTTGAGGCCAGTAGGTGCGCTCGCGGATGAATTCGGTGTCCAGCCCGATGATCGCGGGTGGCGTTGCAAGTCGCGCGCGCAGCGCGTCGGGGGTGTTGATCCAGTGCGTCATTCGCCCATTATGCGGTTGTCGGGGCATGATCCATGCCCTAAGTTCCCGAACGAAGGGTTGGCGAAGGCCGCTGCCCATGGAGCAGGGTTTGCGAACAGGTACTGTCTTTCTGCTGCTGGTGGTGGCGGGCGCGCTTGCAAGTTGCAAGCGGGAAGCGCCCGCGCCGCCTTCGCAGGTACAGATGCCCGCTGTGCCCCGGATCTCGCACCAAGCGCATCAACCGGAAGCGGTGAGTGCGGCGCCGTTGCCCGATCCTGGTCAGGAAGCTTCGGCTGGCCCGGCCGGTGTCTTGCCGGTGGCGACCGTGGCCAGCCCGGTGCGCGCACGCGCGCAGGTCCGCAGGGCCTTGGCGCGGGGGGATCTGTTCGAGGACGAGGCGTCTGCGATTCCATTGCTGTTGGCTTTGCAGCAGCTGCATCCCGGCAATGCGCAGGATGCGCAGGCGCTGGAGGAAGCCCGGCTGGCGTTGCAGGCCCAGGCATGGGTTGCACTGGCGAACGGGACGCAATTGGCGACGCTCGCAGATGCACAGCGGCATGACGCCGTGATGCGGGCACTCTGGCCAGACCAGGCCGAAGTGCGGCGTTTTGGGCTGGCGCTGGAGCGCGCCGTGCGTGCATTTGGATTCAATGATGCTGGTTTCGCTGCCTTGCGCCTCGGCAAGCTGGAGGGCCTGGGAGGGGCGATGGAATCGTTTCGTCAGGCCCAGCTTGTTTGGCCGGCAATGCCCAGAACCCAAAGTGGCTTTTTGGCTGTGGAGGCCGCCTGGGTGGCACGGGCCCTGACGTCGGCAAAAACGGGCGATTTTGGCGCGGCGCAGGCCATGTCCGTGGAGGCGGGCCGCGTGCGCGGAGATGCGAAAGTGCATCGTGCCGCGTTGCAGTTGATCGAGACCCTGCGCATCGACCGCATGCGTCGCTTGGGGGACGAAGGGTTGATGGCATTGTCCAGCGTTTCCGGGCTGCAGGTGGCGCGCGAGCGCTTGGCCGAGATTCTGCGGATCGCGCGTCCGGGGGAGCGGGACGGGCTGCTGCTGCGCGAGCGCATCGATCAGGTCAGCCATTACGGCTTGTTTCGCCCTGGCCAGGTTTTTACGGACATGATGCCCGATGGCAGCCGTGGGCCCTCGATGCGTGTGCTGCCACGCGGCAGCTTCCAAATGGGCGCGGCTGAAGGCGAGCCGGGGGCAACTTCCGATGAGCAACCGCAGCACCCGGTAGGGTTCGAGCGCGGTTTTGCCATGGGGCGGCATGAGATCACCGTGGCCCAGTTCCGCCGTTTCGTCGATGCTACCGGCCATGTGCCACGGGCGACGCAACGCGGGCATTCCACGGCGTATGACATCCGCAGCGGCAATTTCCTGCGCGGCAGCAACATTGACTGGCAGACCGGCTACGACGGGCGTCCAGCGGCGCCTGACATGCCCGTGATCCACGTCAGCGCGCGCGACGCGGAGGCCTATGTGGCCTGGTTGTCGGACGTGACCAAGGCGCGCTATCGCCTGCCCAGCGAAGCCGAGTTTGAATATGCCCTGCGGGCCGGCGGGCAGGGGCGCTACCCTTGGGGTGATGCCGCACCACCCGTGCAGGTGGGGAATCTGGCCGGTGGTGGTGACAGCTCGCCCCAGGGGCGCCGCTGGAGCAATGCTTTCCCGGGATATACCGACGGGTGGTGGGGGCCTGCGCCAGTGGGCAGCTTCCTTCCCAATGCGTTCGGGTTGCATGACATGGTGGGAAACGTCAGCGAATGGGTGGCGGATTGCTGGCACAAGGGCTACCGTCGTGCGCCATCGACAGGCGTGGCCTGGGTTAATCCGGGGTGTCGCACCCACATCATTCGTGGCGCATCCTGGGCCAGTGCGCCCGCGCAGGTACGCTCAGCCTGGCGGATGTCGGGCGGTGTGGACGTGACCAATGCGCGCGTCGGCTTTCGCGTGGTGCGACAGCTGTAAGATCCCCCCATTGAACCCAACGCGGAGCGCGGCATGAGTGATGACCAAGGGGCAGGGCGGTATGCCGGCGGGGCACGGCGTCGCGGAGGCCTTCGGCTTTGGGTGCTGCTGGTGTTTGCGGGGTATGCGGCGTGGTACTGGTTCTCGAACCGCAGCATCGACCCATTGACGGGGCAGACGGTTGTCATTGACAAGAGCATTTCACCAGAACAGGAGAAGGCGCTTGGCCTGCAGTCTTACCAGCAAATCCTCCAGCAGGAGCGCCCTTTGCCGGCCGATGCCGAGGTTTCACGACAGGTGGAAGCCATTGCGCAACGTCTGATTGCCAAGGTGCCCGTGGTCTCCGATGCGTTGGCCGACGAACATGGGATGCAGGCCAGCCACATCGAGAAAAGTTTCGATTGGGCGGTGACCGTTCTGCAGTCCGACGAGGCCAATGCGTTCTGCCTGCCGGGCGGCAAGATGGCGGTTTACACAGGCCTGCTGCCGGTTGCAAAAAATGCCGATGCGATGGCCGTGGTCATGGGGCATGAGATCGCCCACGCCCTGCTGCGTCACGGGGCCCAGCGAATGACCCGGGGCAAGCTGGAGCAGTTGGGGCAGATGGCCGGGGCGGCAAGCGGCATGGACCAGCAGACGCTGCAGACGGTGATGTCGGCCTATGGCTATGGCAGTGCCTTGCCCTATGCGCGCAGCCAGGAAACGGAGGCGGATGAGCTGGGGTTGATGTTGGCAGCCGCGGCCTGTTTCGATCCGCGCGAATCGGTGCCGCTGTGGGAGCGGATGGGGCAGATGTCGGGTGGAAAGGCCTCGCCGGAGTTCGCGTCCACGCATCCCAGCGCCGGTACCCGCATCCAGCAACTGGAAGCCTTGATGCCCAAGGCGCTGCAGTATCAGGAAAAATTCTGCGACCAGGCCGGTGGGGCATCGTCCCGGCCTTGAGGCCGGAACGCCTCAGCGGCTCTTGCGGGTGTCCTTGTTCGCGTCTCTGCTTTGGGTGGCACTGCCCATGCCGCTGCCCAGGTTCTGCTGGAAGTCTTTCCACAAGGCCATGTTGCGCTCGGTGAGCTGGTTCAGCAGGGTCCACGGCGTCTGCCCGAGCAGGCCGCCCATCTGCTGACGGAACTGTTGCTGCTGTTCGAGGAAGAGCTGCATCGACCGTTCCAGATAGTTCCCCATGAAGCCCTGCAGGGAATCCCCGTAGAAGCGGATGAGCTGGCTGAGCAGCTGCGTGGAAAGCATCGGCTGCCCTTCCTGCTCGTGCTCGGTGATGATCTGCAGCAATACCTGTCGCGTCAGGTCTTCGCCGGTCTTGGCGTCGCGTACTTCCAGCGTCTCGCCGTCCACGATCAGCTGGCGGACGTCCTCGATGGTGATGTAGCTGGAGATTTCGGTGTCGTAGAGGCGGCGATTGGGGTACTTCTTGATGACGCGAGGAGAAGACATCGAGCAAGTACTCCAAACAAGTGTCTGCCTGCAGCATGGCGCAGTGCAGCACGGGTTGCAACATGACCACTAGACTATGCCCATGGAAATTGACATCAAGCAGCGTTTCGGCGGCGTTGATCGCCTCTATGGCGCGGGTGCGCTGGCACGACTTTCCACCTGCCATGTGACCGTGGTGGGCATCGGTGGGGTGGGCTCGTGGGCGGTGGAGGCGCTGGCCCGCAGCGGTATCGGCGCGTTGACCTTGATCGACGCCGACGATCTTTGTGTTTCCAATACCAACCGCCAGCTGCCGGCGTTGGAAGGTCAATACGGTCGCGCCAAGATCGAGGCGATGGCGGAACGCTGCCGTGCGATCAATCCGCGGATCGCGCTGGATCTGCGTGCGCAGTTCCTTACGCCGTCGAACCTCGATGAGCACCTCGGTCAGCCGGTTGATCTGGTGCTCGATGCCTGCGACAGCTTCCGCAGCAAGGTCGAGATGATTGCGTATTGCCGCCGCCGCAAGCAGCCCGTGCTCACGGTCGGTTCCGCAGGTGGCCGCAGCGACGTGACCCAGATCCGTGTGCGTGATCTGTCGCGCACCGAGCACGATGCGATGCTGTCGCTGATCCGCAAGAAGCTGCGCGGCGAATTCAATTTCCCCAAGAATCACGACCGTTATTTCGGCGTGCCGGCGGTGTATTCGCTGGAGAACGTGCGCTACCCGCAGGCCGATGGCAGCGTCTGCGGCATCCGTCCGCAGCTGGGCAAGGATGAGGCGCTCAAGCTGGACTGCGGTGCCGGCCTTGGCGCGGCGACACATGTGACGGGTGCATTCGCGTTTGCGGCAGTGGGCAAGGCGCTGGAGATGTTGCTCAAGCCCAAGCGGGCAGGTTGAACAAGCGTTCGGCATTGGCCGTGGTGGCCGCTGCCAGTGCTTCGCGTGGCATGCGGCGCAGGTCGGCGATGACGTCGAGGACGTCGGTGAGGCAGGCAGGTTCGTTGCGTTGACCGCGGTGCCGGTCGCCTGGCTGGTCCGGGCTGTCTGTTTCCAGCAACAGCTGTTCCAGCGGCAGGGTGGCGACCAAGCCCCGCAGGCGGTTCGCGCGTGCGTAAGTGACCGGGCCGCCGAAGCCGAGCAGAAAACCCAGCCTGTGCAGCTGTGCCGCCTGTTCCGGGCTTCCCGAGAAACTGTGCACCACCCCGCGTAGGCCGCCGATCTTGCGGACTGCGGCAATCACCGCATCCACGGCGCGGCGGGCGTGGAGGATGACCGGCAGGTTGAACTCCCGCGCCAGCCGCAGCTGGGCTTCGAAATGCATCTGCTGCGTTTCTGCATCCAACCCGTCGACAAAGTGGTCCAGCCCGCATTCCCCCACCGCCACCGGTGCTTCGCGCTCGATCCATGCCCGCAGGTCGTGCAGGTGTTCGGGCTGATGTTCCTGCAGGAACATGGGGTGCAGGCCGTAAGCGGGGTAGAGCCCCGGCTGTTCGGCACAGAGTTGCCGGAGCTTGGGCCAACCTGCCGCAGTGACGGCAGGAACGATCTGCTGCATGACGCCCATCGCCTTTGCCCGCGCGATGACCTGCGCGCGGTCCGGGTCGAACGCGGGGGCATCGAGATGGCTGTGGCTGTCGATCAGGCGCACTTCAGCGCTGGGCGTCGCCGTCGATGGCGGGGCGTTGCGCGGTGTCTGCCTCCACTTTGCGTTGCTTCCAGTTGGCCAGCAGCAAGGTGGCGAGCCCGAACAGGATCTCGTCGAGAAAGGGGATCGGGTCGAGGCCGGGTGGCAGCAGCAGGCTCAGGCCAAACAGCACGGCGAACAGTTTGAACAGGGTGGGGTAGCGCAAGGTGCGCGCCCAGCTCAACAGCGGCAGCAGGAGAGGGTTGCTCATGACGTCAACGCTAGCATGCCCGGTCCTGCGGTGACGCCTGACGCCGCCTGAACGGCGTGGATCCCGAGGCGAAGGGCTTGGGGTGTGTTCAGAGTCGGCGTGCTGGAATCCGGGCAGGACAGGGGAATCCATCACAGCGGAGTCAAATGTCATGTCGAAGAACAACACCCTTGCCGTTGCACTGGCCGCCCTCCTGGTGGGAGGTGTGGCAACCGCCGGCTACATGAACAGTCGCAACGCCGGGGGAACTGACGGCAGCCGACAGACACCACAGCCGATTTCGCAGCCCTTGGCGCAACCACAGGCGAGCGTAGAGGCTCCGGTGGTAGGCGAAGCGGTCAGTGCCGACGCCCTTGCTGTACAAGGGCCACGCTTGGCTTATGCAGATGTTTTGAACGTGCGTCCAGTTGAAGTGCGCGAGCCGCAGTACGCCACGGTGCTGGGCAGTGAACCGCTGCGGGAATCCAGTACCGTCAGCGTCCCCCGGGAAGTCTGCGAAGACGTGGTGGTGCAGGAGCGCATGCCGGAACGCGATGGCAATACCGGTGGCACCGTGGCCGGCGCTGTCATTGGCGGGCTGGTGGGCAACCAGGTGGGCAAGGGCAATGGCCGAAAGGCCGCCACCGTGGCCGGTGCCGTGGCTGGTGGCTTCATTGGGCGCGAGGTGGATCGCCGGCATGTTGGTGGTCAGGTGGTCAGCCGAACCGATCGCCAATGCCGTACCGTCAACAGCAATTCCACCACGCAGCGAACAGTCGGATGGACGGTCACCTATCGCAATCCCGATGGCAGCACTGGCACCATGCGCACCGATGCCAAGCCCGGCAAGCGCATTGCATTGGGCGATGCGAGCAGGGTTGTGGGGTATGACGTTACCTACCGCCTGGAGGGTGCAACGCACACGACCCGCATGGCCCAACGACCGGGCAGCCAGCTGCCAGTGGTCGATGGCCAAGTGGTGACCCAGACCGCCGCCGTGGGTCCTGCGTCGTCGCTGCAGTAGGTCGCTTGCCGCGGGCTGCTGAGGGGGTTTTCGGGGGCTGGGCCGCGCAAAAACGGCCCGGCTGGCGAAATGTCCGTGTTTCACGCAAACATGGGCGTTTTGACTGCGGTTTCAAGTCAAAACGAACGTACCGTTTGGGCGGGCTGCATGACTACAATGGCGGTTCGTCCAATTCCTGCGTGCAGCCATGGCTCTCAACCCGTACGACCTGTTTGATGTCCGTTCCCTGCTCAGTGAAGAAGAGCGTGCGGTGCAGGACACCGTGGCCCGCTTCACCAACGAACGCGTCATTCCGATCATCGGTGAGGCGTTCGACCAGGGGCGGTTCCCGAAGGAATTGGTGCCTGAAATTGCAGAGTTGGGCTTGCTGGGCTCCTCGTTGCCCGAGAAATACGGCTGCGCTGGCCTCAACGGCGTCAGCTACGGCCTGATCTGCCAGGAGCTGGAGCGCGGCGATTCCGGTATCCGCAGCTTCGTGTCCGTGCAGAGCTCGCTGTGCATGTACCCGATCTACGCCTACGGCAGCGAAGAGCAGCGTATGCGCTGGCTGCCGGACATGGCGGCCGGCAAGGTGATTGGCTGCTTCGGCCTGACCGAGCCGCACGGCGGCTCGGACCCGGCCAACATGAAGACCCACGCCAAGCGTGACGGTGACGACTGGGTGATCAACGGCAGCAAGATGTGGATCACCAACGGCAATCTGGCCGATATCGCCATCGTGTGGGCGCAGACCGACGACGGGATTCAGGGCTTCCTGCTGGAAAAGGGCATGCCCGGGTTCACCGCGCAGGAGATCAAGCACAAGATGAGCCTGCGTGCCTCGGTCACCAGCGCGCTGTTCTTCGACAATGTGCGCGTGCCCGATTCCAGCCGTCTGCCCAATGTGAAGGGGTTGAAGGGCCCGCTGGGCTGCCTGACTCAGGCCCGCTACGGCATCACCTGGGGTCCGATCGGTGCGGCACTCGCCTGTCTGGAAGAGGTGCTGGGCTATACCAAGGAACGCATCCTGTTCGACCGTCCGGTGGCGGCCACCCAGAGTGCGCAGATCAAGATGGCCGACATGGCTCGCCGCATCACGCTGGCGCAGTTGCTGGTGCTGCAGTTGGGCCGCCTGAAGGATGCGGGCACCATGGCCCCGCAACAGGTGAGCTTGGCGAAGTGGAACAACTGCCGCATGGCCATCGACATCGCCCGCGAGTGCCGCGATTTGTTGGGCGGTGCCGGCATCACCACGGAACACGCCGCGATCCGCCACGCACTGAATCTGGAATCGGTGATCACTTACGAGGGCACCGAAACCGTGCACCAGCTGGTGATCGGCCGCGAGCTGACGGGCATCAACGCGTTCTGAGCCGTCGGCTTGTCATTCCCGCGCAGGCGGGAGTCCGGCGATTGCGCTAGCGTCCAAGGGCATGAGCAGAATCCCCGCCGCTGCGGGGATGACAAGCAAAGGACACCCCCATGTCGCTCAACGACATCCGCATCGAAACCGAGCGCTTGATTCTGCGTCCGCCTCGGATCGAGGACTTCGATCGTTATGCCGAGATGCTGGCCGACGAGGCGGCGGCGCGTTACATCGGTGGCGCGCAGCCGCGGGCAGCGGCGTGGCGACGTTTTCTGCAGATGCCGGGGGCGTGGTGGCTGCAGGGGTTTGGCATGTTCAGCGTGTTCGAAAAGGCCACAGGCATGTGGATGGGGCAGATCGGCCCCTGGAAGCCGGACGGCTGGCCAGGCAATGAGATCGGCTATGCCTTCCATCCCGATGCCTGGGGCAAGGGCTACGCCAGCGAGGCGGGACTGGCCAGCATCGAATGGGCCTTCGACACCTTGGGGTGGGATGCCATCATTCATTGCATCGATCCCGCCAATGCGGCCTCTCAAGCCCTTGCGCAACGCTTCGGCTCCCGCAAGCTTGGCCCGGTGCAGATGCCGCCCCCCTATCAGGACGTCAGCACCGACATGTGGGGACAGACCCGCGACGAATGGCGGGCACGCCACAACCGCTGACGTGCAGCCCTGAACGAATTTCCATCCAGCCTTCTCCAGTGAGAAGGGGAGACCACCATGTTCAACACCGTACCCAACCCCATCCCGGCCCGCATGAAGGGCCTCAACCGCGCCGAGATCTGCGACGTCAACTTCACCGAGTTCGTGAAGTCATGGAACGGCAGCCCGCAGCCCAAGCCCGCGCCCGGTGAGGCCATCCTCGACGGCAGCGCGCTGAACGCGCAGGGCTTTCGCGAATTGTTCGAGTCGCAGCTGATCAGCCGTCATCTGGATTTGATGGCGCGGGTGCTGCGGGTGCAGAACAAGGTCTTCTACACGATTGGCTCTTCCGGCCACGAAGGCAATGCGATGGTGGCGCGCGCGGCGCGGCATACCGACCCGGCTTTCCTGCACTACCGCAGCGGCGGCTTCATGGCCGAACGCTTCCGCAAATTGCCGGGTATGGATCCGATCATGGATTCGGCGCTGTCCTTTGCCGCCAGTGCGGAAGACCCGGCCAGTGGCGGCCGCCACAAGGTCTGGGGCAGCAAGCCGCTATGGGTGATCCCGCAGACCTCGACGATTGCTTCGCACCTGCCGAAGGCGCTGGGCACCGCGGTGGCGATTGAAACCGCCAAGCGCATCGGCCATGCCCTGCCGATCCCCGATGACAGCATCGCGATCTGCAGTTTCGGTGATGCCTCGGCCAACCACGCCAGCGCGCAGACTGCCTTCAATGCCACCAGCTGGATGGCCTACCAGAAGCTGCCGGCGCCGGTGCTGTACGTGTGCGAGGACAACGGCATCGGTATCTCGGTGAAGACGCCGAAGGACTGGATTGCCGCATCCTTCCGCAACCGCCCCGACCTCGACTATTTCTTCGCCGATGGCCTCGACTTGGCCGCCGGCTACGGCGACGTGCTGCGCGCGGTCGAGCACTGCCGCAGCACCCGCCGCCCGACCTTCCTGCACTTGCGCACCAACCGGATCATGGGCCACGCCGGCACCGACTTCGAAATCGAGTGGCGCAGCATCGAGGAGCTGTGCGCTGTGGAAGCGGCCGACCCGCTGCTGCGCTCGGCCGCGATCGCGCTGGAATCGGGGCTGATGGGCAAGGATGAGCTCCTCGGCCTGTACGAAGCCACCCGCCAGAAATGCTTTGCTGCGGCCGAGGACGCGGACAGCCGCCCGCGTATCGAAACGCTGCAAGAAGTGATGCGCCCGCTGGCACCGTACACGCCGGACAAAGTGATGGCCGAGGCCACCCGCGCGCCGGCGATTGATGACCGCATCAAGGCTTTCGGCAGCGAGGAGAAATTGCCGGAGAAGCAGGTGCCCAAGCATCTGGCGATCCAGATCAACCAGGCCCTGCACGACCTGTTCGCCAAGTACCCGGAAACCCTCCTGTTTGGCGAGGACGTGGCCCAGAAGGGGGGCGTCTATACCGTCACCAAGGGCCTGCACAAGGCCTTCGGCGCGCGCCGGGTGTTCAATTCGCTGCTGGATGAAACCACCATCCTCGGCATGGCCCAGGGCTTTGCCAACATGGGCATGCTG
>CAUJJG010000056.1 GCA_963205445.1 Pseudomonadota bacterium | reverse complement strand
GATGATCAAGGCGAAATACTTCAAGGACAACCACGTATCCCGCGCGCGCCAGCAATGCCTGGAAGGCTTTGGCACGCTCGACCTGCCGCAACAGATTGCCGGTTACAAGCCGCGACCTCTGGAAGGCGTGTGGGCGACGCCGCCGTTCCTGCACAACGGTTCGGTGCCGAACCTGTACCAGATGCTGTTGCCGCCCGAACAGCGCAGCGCACGTTTCCTTGTCGGCAATCGCCTTTTCGATGCGAAGCATGTGGGTTATGTCAGTGAACCGACGGCTGGCAATAGCGAAGGTTTCTGGTTCGACACGAGCATCGAAGGCAATCACAACAGCGGACATGCGTTCACCGCGACTCCCGAACAACTCGCTGCGGCCCAATCCGATCCCGTGAACCATGCTTTGCCCAGTGGCGTGATCGGACCGCTGCTCAGCGACGAGGAGCGTTACGCGATCATTGAATACCTCAAGGTGCATCGCGACCTGCCCGATACACCCACCGACTTCTCGCCGCCGGACTGCACTCTGTGAACGCACCCGGCGCACCGGACTACGCGGCGGATTTCGAGCCGGTCCGCAGCGCTGAGCGGGAATGGATCACCCAACGGCGCGCGGCCGCGGGTCTGCCGCCGGTCAACGATGATCTGGTTGGTCTTGCGTTTTCCGGGGGCGGCATCCGCTCGGCCACCTTCAATCTCGGCGTGCTGCAGGCGCTGGAAGCCGCTGGCGTGCTGCGCCAGGTCGATGTGCTGTCTTCGGTTTCCGGTGGCGGCTATGTGGCGTCCTGTTACCAGTGGCTGCGCGCGCATGCACCGGTACCAGACGAACACAGCGTGTTTGCGCGCAAGGTGGCCGGCGGCAATGGCAGCGTGCTGGACTGGTTGCGCAGTCATGGCAAATACCTGATTGCCCAGCGCGGGTTCTCGCTGTGGACCCTGATCGCGTCGGTGCTGGCGGCCATCTTCGTCAACGTGATGGTGTTGGGACCACCGCTGCTGATTGCCGTGTATGGCCTCACGCTCGGCTGGTTGCCGTTTGCATGGCCGCAGTGGTTGGCGCTGCCGGGCAGTTCCATCCACGAGCACCACGGGTTCTTGCTGCTGCTGATGTCGGGCGCCTTCTGCCTGCTGCTGTTTCCGCTGGCGGCCGTCGCGTTTGCCATGCTGGCTGGCGCAGATGGCTTGGCCAGCCGTGCGCACATCGACCGCTGGCGGATAGGCATGGGGCGCTTGCTTGTCGCCGGTTTTTCGTTGATCGGCCTCGGGCTGATTCCCGTGATGGCCAGGCTCGGTGGTCTGGTCGAGCACATGTTTTCCTTCGAGGAAGCGCGCGCCCTGGGCAAGCATCTGTCCTACCTGATGCCCGTGCTCGGCGGCGTGGCGTCGCTGATGATGGACAAGCGCAAGGGCGGTGCGGGCCGTGGTCGATGGGCGATGGTCGGCGTCACCCTGTTGGCCTATGGCGTGCTGGTCCTGTGTTACCACTTGGCGGTGGGCCATGCATGGCTGCATTCAACCGGCTTTGCCGCCCTGCTCGGTTTGTCGCTGCTGCTCGCACTGGTCTGCAACATCAATCGCGTGTCGATCCATGCCTACTATCGCGCGCGCTTGGGCGTGGCCTTTCTACCCAGACTGGAAGGCGACAGCACAACCGACCCGGGCGGCTTCCGGCTGGATCGGATCGGACCGAAACTCGGCGCACCGCTGCCGCTGATCAACGCCACGCTGAACACCACCAGTTCCGCCAACACCACACTGGCCAGCCGGCAAGGCGCGAGTTTTTTCTTCTCGCCGCTCTATTCCGGTTCGACGCCGACCGGAATCCGCAACGGAGAGAGTTTTGCCGACGGCCATCTGGCGCTGTCCAACGCCTTCAGCATTTCCGGCGCCGCCGTGGATCCGGACATGGTCGACACGCGGGCGCGCGCGGTGTCTTTCCTGATGGCCTTGTTCAACTTGCGCCTGGGCTACTGGTCGGCCAATCCGAAGTTCGCCGATCGTCGTTCACGCTTCCTGCCCTGGTGGTGGATTTTCATTGGCCGCGAAATGTTCGGCTATGGCCTCGATGAAACACGGCGACACATCCACCTTTCCGACGGTGGCGGCTTCGAGAACCTCGGCATCTACGAGTTGATCCGGCGGCGTGTGCGTTACCTTATCGTGACCGATGCCGGTGCCGACCCGCAGACCGCGCTGGCTGACCTTGGTCGCGCCATCGAACGAGTGCGCGTGGATTTTGCGGCGGAGATCGACATCGATGCCGACCGCCTTTATCGCCAGCGTGATGACGCCCTCATGCAGCAGCCGTATGCGCTGGGTCGCATCCGCTACGCCGATGGATCGCAGGGCGAGATTCTCTACATCAAGCCGAGGCTGTGCGCCGGGCTGAGCGCCGACATCTATGCCTACTGGCGTTCCAATCCGGCCTTTCCCGAACAGCCCACATCTGAGCAGTTTTTCGGCGAAGCGCAGTTCGAGGCCTATCGCGCGCTGGGTCAGCAGATTGTCGAACAATTGCTGGACAGCGCCTCACCCGACAGCATGGCGCAATGGTTCGCGCGCATCGGTCAACGCCCGCAAGCATCCGCAGCACCTTGAGCCCACTGCTATTGGCCAGCGGGCGCGGAGCTGAATTTGCCACGATCTGATTTGCGGTGGCGTGGGCAGCAGGCGATTTTCATTCCCAGGCTTGGTTGATAGCCGAAGGAAATGACGTAGCCTGGATGCAGGTGCAAGGTAGCGGATTTTGCGACGGGCTTTTCTGGTGGCAGTTCGGTGCGTGGTGGATGCGCTTCGCTTATCCAACCTACCCATACATCAATGTGGTGAATGCGCTGCGCTTATCCAACCTACCCATGTTTTCGCGTAGGGTGGATAAGCCTGCAGGGCGCATCCACCGTTCTGACGTGGCACAGATGGGTGGCGCGTACAAAGTGCCGGGCAAGCTTGCTTTCCCATTCAACCCGTTGCGGGGGACGAACCTGTCCCGCACGTGACCCGGGATGCCAAAGGAGAATGGGGCGCTGGTCACAGCGATCTCAAATACTCCAGCAAATCGCGTTTGCTGTCTGCGTCGAGACCGGTGCCGTAGGTGTGGCC
>CAUJJG010000055.1 GCA_963205445.1 Pseudomonadota bacterium | reverse complement strand
TGCCATCGGGGCGTAGCCAACCGCAATAGTTGGCGGTGAGCTTGGCGTCATACCAGGCGAAACTGCCGGTGAACACCAAGTTGTAGCTGGCTGCCCAGGTCAGGTCCAGCTCCATGCCCTGAATCCGCGCCTGGTTGGCGTTGCGAATTTCGGTCAGGCCGTTTTGCCCCAGATATGCAAACTGGAAATCCTTCCAGTCTTCGCGGAATACCGCACCGTTGAAGATCAACGAACCATCTGCCCAGCTGGTCTTCCAACCGGCCTCGTAGTTGGTCAGAAAGTCGGACACATACGGCGGCAATGTTCCGCGCCTGTTGATGCCGCCCGGGCGGTAGCCCTCCGACCATGTCGCATACACCATCTTCCCTTCATCGATCTTGTAGGTTGCATTGAGCCGATAGGTGGCATCGCTTTCCTTGACCCGCTTGTCCACCACCTTGCAGGGAGCCCCCTCATAGGGCGTCCAGTTGGAAGGCGGGCCGTACTGGGCCAGGCAGCCTGCCTCACCGTAGCGGTCCACCGGATCCAGGCTGCTGCCGGAAGAGTATCCATTGGCGAAACCGAAATACCCCTTCAGGCTGTTTTCCGTGCGGAACCAGCGGCCACCCGCGGTCAGCTCCAGCCGGTCGGTGGCATCAAAACTGACCTGGCCGAATACCGCTTGGTCACGATCCCGGCGGTCCTGCTCGGTCAACCAGATGGTGTCCGGCCAACCGGTGTTGGACAGCGAATCCGCCAGCCCGTCGATGCGATAGCGCTGCTCGATGTCGTGACTCTGCTGCTGCCAGAACAAGCCAGCCACCACGCGCACGCGGTTGTCCTGCGGCGAGGCCAGCCGCAACTCGTGGCTGGTGCGGCGGTAACCATCCTTGGCCTGGATGTACTGGGCCGGGTTGATGAGAACGCCGTTGTCATCGTAGAAATATGCGCCATAGCCGGCCAAGGTGTCGTACCAATAGCCGTAATCGCTGTAGTCCGATGCGGAGTCGACATCGCGCTTGAGGTGCGAGAACACGTAGGTCAGATCGAAATTGCCGATCTTGCCTTCCAACGTCATCGCTGCCTGATGCCAGCGGTCATCGGAGAATTCCGGGTAGAAGTGCTTGACCGCCATCTCGCCGCTGGAGGCGTCGTAGCCGGCAGCCGCACTGCCGACCATCGGGTCGATGCCGGCGCTGCCGTAAGCCTTCTGTTTCTGCGCGATGATGTGTGGGGTGATGGTCCAGCGATCGTTGATGTCGAACCGCAAGGCCGCACGCACGCCAACGGTATCGGCGGTGTTGTAGTCCTTCTCGGCAAGATCCGCGTTGTCATCGACGATGCCCGAGGTCGGGTAGGTGCGGGTGCCGTACAGATTGTCCACGTACCCGGCATCGTGCTTCTGCCAGCCCACCAAGCGCACCGCCGCCACGTTCTCCTTGATGGGCAAATTGACGAAGCCCTCCAGCACATGACCGATGCCGCCGCCATCGATGGCATTGACCTCGGCGGAAACGCCGGCCGAAAAGCCGGAAGCATCCGGCTTGCGGGTGATGATGCGCACCGTGCCGGCCTGCGAACTGGCCCCGTACAGGGTGCCCTGCGGGCCGGCCAAGGCTTCCACCCGGTCGATGTCGTACATGTGGATGTCGAGCGCGCCCTGGATGGTGGTGATGGGCTGCTCATCCAGGTACATGCCCACGCTGGGCTGCGCACCGGAGTGATTGCCATCGCCGCCGCTGGCGACACCGCGCATGTACACCTGCACGAAGCCCGGCCCGGAGAACACGCCCCCGCCCGCGGTGCCGTAGCTCAGGCTGGGGATCAACTTCGCGTAGTCGCTGAACGAGGCGACGTTCTGCTGTTCCAGTTGCTGGTTGCCCAGCACCTGCAGGCTGATCGGCACCGTCTGCAGGTTTTCTTCGCGCTTCTGTGCGGTCACCGTGACGGTGTCCAGCGTGCGGGCTTCCCGCTCCTTCTGCGTGGCTTGCCCTGCATCCTGCGCCCATGCGGGCAGGGAGACCGCCAGCGCCACTGCGACGGCCAGCGGCATCTTGCGGATTGAATGGCGGTGACCTCTTCTACCGAGGCCTGATTGGCTTGCTTGCATCGCGGACTCCCCTCCGGTGTTCATCATGGTGTGTTGTGGTGTTGTGGGCGCATCCCTGCGCTCCTGCATCGACAATTCCTGGATCAAGGTGAAACAACGTCACTTCCACCCCAAACCGGCAACGCATGGTTTGGGGGCACTGCGGGATAACACGACAAGACAGGCCCAAGCGCCGCTTCCAGCGGCCCCAGCCAGGGCTCAAACGGGCGCCACTGCGCCAACCCCTCACGATAAATCGGACGGCGCACCTGCTCCGAGCTGGCCGTACGCACCGCCCGTTCGTTTTCGAAGAATCGCAGGCAACGGGCGTCAAACGGCAGTTCGCAGTAGTCCAGCAGGGCACGCACCTGGGTTTCGGTATCGGCCACCATGTCTTCGTAGATCACGCGATGGACACGGCCGGGCAGCACTTCGTCGAAGTGCGCCATCAGCGCCACATAATCGGCGTAGTAGTGCCCCATGTCGGACAAGTCATAGCTGAACGCCTGACCCTTGGCAAAGTGCTGCTTGAAATTGGAAAAACAACAGGCCATCGGGTGCCGACGGGCATCGATGATCTTCGCGTTCGGCAAGATGGCCTGGATCAACCCGACATGGGCGAAGTTGTTGGGCATCTTGTCGATGAATCGCGGCCGCCCTTCTCGCCGATGTACCTGCGCCCTGTGCAGATAGTCCTGCCCCAACGCCGCCAGCTCGGCGTGACCCAGGCTGGCCAGCACATCGTGGTAGGACGTCGTCTCCGGGCTGCCGTCGCGTTGCCGCAGTTCACGGGTGATGGCGATCAGCGACGGCAGCTCCATCGTGCCTTCCACCCACGGGTGGCTGGAGAGGATCTGCTCGATCAGGGTCGAACCTGACCGCGGCATGCCAACCACGAAGATCGGATCGGGTGCGGGGCAACCACGGCCCGCCCGCTCGGCAAAGAAGGCAGGCGTATACGTCCGCATCGCACGACGTGTGCGTTCACGCCCCAGCGCGGCATCAAAGGGCAACTGCCGGCGCCGCAGCGCATTGCCGCTGGCGTAGTGGGCAAAAGCCTGCGCGTGCTCACCGGCATCCTCCAGCGCTTTGCCCAAGGCGAAATCGAAATGCAGGCGGGCGTCGTCGTCCAAATCATTTCGTTGCAACTGGCTGCGCATCGCTTCGATGTCAGCTTGGTCGAACCGCACCGTCTTCAGATTGGCCAGACTCCACCACGCGCCACCAAAATCAGGCTTGAGGGCGATCGCTCGCCGATAAGCGGCCACCGCTTCTACGGTGCGGTTTGCTGTCTTGAGGGCATGGCCATAGCCCAGCCAGACCTGCCACTGCCCCGGCGTACGCGCCAGCACGGCCTCGTAGGTGGCGATGGCGCCGTCGAAATCCCCCAGCTTGCCCAGCACCACGGCGCGCATGTTGCGCAACGAGGGGTCTGCTGGGCTGCGCTCCAGCAACGCGTCGATTTCAGCCAGCGCCTCGGCGTGACGGTTGCCGCGATTGAGCACGGCCGCGTAATTGCGACGCGCTGCGTCAAAGCCGGGGGCACGCTCCAAGGCATGCTCCAGCAATACCGCGGCTTCGTCGTTGTGGCCCAGCCGCACGGCGAGCTCGGCCAGCATGCGCAGCGCCGCCACGTCGAAGGGCTCCTTGGCCAAGCGCGCACGCAGGCGTGTTTCCGCGACGGGCAAATCGCCCTGCGCCAGTGCATCCGCACAGGCCATCAGCTCGGAGTCTTGGGCACTGACGGCAACATGCTGGAGACAGGCCGCATTGGCGCCATCCTCATCGCCTGCGGCATGACGCAGATTGGCCAGCGTCAGCCACGCCCGCGGCAGGGCGGGCTGCAGCGCGATGGCGCGCTCGAGTGCGGGTATGGCGGCCGCACGATGGCCGGCACCGATGCGGGCACGCGCAAGCTCCAGCCAGGTCCTGGCCGACCGCGGCTGCGCCCGCGCGAGAGGTTCGAGGATCTGTTCCGCCTGTGCAAATGCACCCTGCGCAACGTATGCCATGCCCAGCACCAGCTCGGCACCGGGGTGGCCCGGCACGGCAACCAACACCTCCCGGGCCTGCTCGACCGACAGCGCCGGCTGTGTCTCCAAAAGTCGCAGCGCATGCGCCAAGGCTGCATCCACGCTGCCAACGGCGGCCGCCTCGCTCATTGCAGACATGCAGCACCCGATGCGGCAACTGACTGGGCCGCGCGCCACCGCCCGCAGGCACCGCCTGACCACAACGCCATCATGTTTTCCTGACCTTCCCCAAGCATGGTCATCCCCAACCCTGCTGACCGTGACCATCGGCATGTTGCCACGTCATGACGATTCCCACATCGTGGCCGGCATTTCTGTCCGAAAAGTCGGAGACGTCATGCTCAACCGCCGGGTTGCCGTTGCCTTGCTTGCACTGTCCGCACTCGCTCCGCTCCCGCTGCTTGCGCAGGCTCCGACGCCCGCACCTGCCACCTGTGCCCCCATTCCGTTGGCCGCAGCCAATGGCGTCGCTGCACGCACGCCCAGTGCCGCCACCGCCTGGGGCGGGCCACGCAGCGACACCGCTGCCACCCTTTCCGACCGCGTGGTGGCTTACACCATCGACGCCGAACTCGACCCCGTCAAGCACACCCTGCGCGGCAAGCAGGCCTTGACCTGGCGCAACCGCAGCGCCCAGCCGGTGTGCAGCATCTACATGCACCTGTACCTCAATGGGTTCTCGGGGCCTGGCAGCACCTTCATGACCGAAAAACGTGCCAGCGCCAGCGGCTTCCGCAGCAATGTGGCCACGAAAGACGGCGAATACGGCTACATCCGGCTGGACAAGGTGCAACAAGGCGGCAAGACGGCGACATGGACGTTCGTGCATCCCGATGGCGGCCCGAAAACCGACCGCAGCGTGATCCGCATCGATTTGCCTCAGGCAGTGGCACCCGGCGCCTCCACCACGCTGGACATCGACTTTTTCGACCAGTTGCCGCGCGTGGTGGCCCGCAGCGGCCATTACGGCAGCTTCCATCTGGTGGCGCAATGGTTCCCCAAGATCGCCGTACTGGAACTGCCAGGCGAACGCGGTGCCGTCGCGCCACGCTGGAACGCCCACGAATTCCACCTGCACAGCGAGTTCTATGCAGATTTCGGCAGCTACGATGTACGCCTGACCGTGCCCAAGGGGTATGTCATCGGGGCCACTGGCCAGCTGGCCGGCAAGCCAGTTGAACAGGCCGGCAAGGTGACGCACCGCTACGTCCAGCACGACGTTCACGATTTCGCCTGGACCGCCGACAAGCGCTATGCCGCGCCCCTGGTGAAAACCTGGCAGGGGCCGCGCGGGCCAGTCGAGGTCAAGGTGCTGTACACCCCCGAATACGCCTCCAACGCGGAGCCGGTGATGCAGGCCACCCTTGACTCGCTGGCCTATTTCTCCAGGACGCTCGGCGCCTACCCGTACAAGACCGTCACCGCCGTCGTACCGCCATATGGGGCAGATGAGGCCGGCGGCATGGAATACCCCACCTTCTTCACCGCTTCCAGCACTGATGACGTCACGCCCGGCAGCATCAACCGCTTCATGCTGGATTTCGTCACCGTGCACGAATTCGGGCATGGGTATTTTTACGGAATCCTGGGCTCGAACGAATTCGAGGAGCCGGCACTCGACGAAGGCATGAACGAGTACTGGGACCAGCGCATGATGACCGAGCGCAAACAGCAGCTTCGCTTGAGCAATCGCTGGATGGACAAGCTCGGCATCGGCGTTTCTCTCGAACCCTTCGGGATGGAACGCATCAGCGCCAACCTGCACGACCCTGCCGACCCGTTGGGCAACCCCAGCTGGGGCCGGATGTCCAGCAGCAGCTACAACACGGTGTATTCGCGCACCGCCACCGCCATGCGCCAAATCGAAGCCCAGGTGGGCACGCCGGCGATGGAACGCGCCATGAAGCTTTACTACGAGCGCTGGAAGTTCCGCCACCCGAACTTTGCCGACCTGCAGCAAGCATTGGCCGAAGGCAGCGGCAAGCCCGCCATCGTCAATGCCGCTTTCGATGCGTGGATCTACGGCACCGGCAAGCTTGACGACAGGATCACCAGCCTCAGCAGTACCGAGGTCCTGCCGCAGCCCGGCTACCGCGACTACAAGGGACGCCAAGTGCTGGTGGACAGCACACAGATGGACAAGGCCATCGACAGGCGCCGCAAGGCCTGGAAGGCCGCTCACCCCAACGCGAAGGCGGGCGAAGGTGCCTTCCCCTATCGCACCGTGGTGATGGTGCGACGGGATGCGATCAAACCGGCGCAAACCTTGCGCATCCGATTTGCCGACGGCAGCCAGCGGGATGTTCCGATCACCACGCAGGACAGCTGGCAGCGCATCGAAGTGGTTGCCGCCAGCAAGGCGATTTCTGCCCAACTGGATCCAAACGGTCTGCTGCGCATGGATGCAAACCGCCTCAACAACAGCCGCACGCTGGAGCCGCAACCCGCCGCCGCACGCCGCTGGTTTGGCGACTTCAACGCCCTGCTGCAATCCTTCCTCGCCCTGCTGGCCACGATCTGAGGAGCGCGCCGATGAATGCCATGTCCCATCCCTTGCGCGCACGCAACGCCATTCCCCGTGCACTCGGCCGTGCCCTGCAGTGGCGGCTGCTGCTGCTGTGGGTCGGTGCCAGCCTGCTGTGCGCACTGGTCGCCAGTCTGCCGGTCTGGAACTGGCTGGCTGACGCCTTCAACCACACCATCGACGCCCCTGCCATCGCCAATGGCACGTCGCCACTGCCGCTGCTCGAAAAGCTGATGGCGCCCACTTCCCCCCTGGCCGTACTGCGGGAAAGCACCGCCGTTGCCGGCCTGCTGATGCTGCTGCTTTCCCCCTTGCTGGTGGGTGCCGGGCTTGTCGCCGCGCGCACGCCGCGCGCGCCGGCGTTTGGCGAATTGCTGCGTGGTGCGGTGGGCGAATACGGCCCACTGCTGCGTCTGCTGCTGTGGTCGGTGCTGCCGCTGGGCCTCACCCTGCTGCTGACCGGCATGATGATTGGTGCCAACGAAAAGGCCCACGACCATGCGATCTTGGCCAGCGAGATCGAACGCGGGCGCTACATCGCACTGGCAATCGGCGGCATGCTGCTGATGCTGGCCCACGCCGGATTGGAAGCCGGGCGCGGCTGGCTGGCTGCCGATGCTCGCCTGCGTTCGGCGCTCAAGGCTTGGTGGCGCGGCATGCGTCTGCTGCGTCGGCGTCCGCTGGCAGTGCTGGCGGCTTATCTGCTGCCAACCCTGTGCAGCCTGTTGCTGGCCCTGCTGCTGCTGGCGGTGCGGCAAACGCTGGACGCCAGCGCGTTGGGCGGCTTCCTGCTGGCCGCATTGCTGGGCTGTGCCATCGCCTCCGCACTGGCCTGGGGCAAGCTGGCACGCCTGTTCGCACTGAAGGCACTGGCCGAGGACGCCCACAACCGCCGCTGAACAAATCCCGCGGTTCGCTGTACCATGGCCCCCAGCTACAACGGGGAACGGCTTACGTGGCATTTTTCGACCTGTTCAAACGCAAACGTGCGCCCGAGGGCAAACCTGGGGCTGGCCAAACCGGTGTACGTGGACCGGAAAGCCAGCCCGACGGCTCGGACGAGAGCGCGCACACCGGACGTGAACGTCGCGAGCAGGACAGGCGCAACGCTCGCCCGGGCACCCGCATCATGGTGATCGACGACTCGCCCACTATCGTTGCCCTGCTCAAGCGCATGCTGCAGCAGAACCATTACGACGTGCTGACGGCCTATGACGGCGAGTCGGGGCTGGAAATCGCCCGCAGCGAGAAACCCGGTCTGATCTTTCTCGACATCGTCCTGCCGGGCGTGGACGGGTTCAACGTCTTGCGCACCCTGCGCCGTGACCCCGCCACCAAGGACGTGCCCATCATCATGATGAGCGGCAACGCCCAAGCCACCGAGCAGTTCTACGTGCAACGCATTGGTGCGGACGACTTCATGAAGAAGCCGTTTTCGCGGCCGGAAGTCTTCAACCGGATCGAGCGCGTGCTGGACGAAAACGGCGTGCCGCGCCATGCCACACGCCCGGGGACACGCGCAGAAGCCGCCAGCCAAGGTCAAGGCTGACGGCTTGCGTGTACAAGGGCGCGCTTATTCCGGCGCCACGTCCACCCGAACGCGCAGGAAGTCACCCGGGTGGTGGTCCATGCGGCGTGTGAAGCGGCGGCCGTTGTATTCGTAGGTCACATCGTAGAGGTTGGCGCCTCTGCTCTGGCGGGCATAGCCGGGGTACACCGGCTCTGGCTCACATACCCGCACGCTTCCGCCACGCACATAGCGCTCGCGCTGGCTCTGGTCGTAGATCTCACGCCCCGCCATGCTGCCCAGCATCGAGCCCACCGCGGTTGCCGCATAGGTCCCGCTGCCGCTGCCCATCTTGCTGCCCAGCACGGCGCCCGCGATCCCACCCACGATGGTTGCCATGTTGCGGCCACCAGGGGTCCCGCTGGGCGGCATATCGCGGCCGTACGTCCCGCCGTAACCGTCATTGCCGTACCGGCCGCCCGGGTTTGCACGATAGGCGTCGGACTCGTAACGTCCGGGGGCGCTCGTCTGGTAACAACGCTGCGGCCGGTTCCAATCACCCCCGCCGGCACCGTCCAGCACCGGGTCCACCCGAACCACGCGCGCTTCGTCGTAATAAGCCTCCTGGCTGTCGTACGGCTGCTCCTGCGCCCAACGCGAATCATCGTACCCGTCCTCGACGTAAGCGGACTGGGCGAAAGCCATCGGGCTTGCGGTGGCGAGGCCAAGCAGGAGCAGGCCGGCGATATGTCGATTCATGGTGATTCCCCGTCGCCGGCGCAGGGATGGCCGGACGTCGCCAACACTGCGTTCGGTTGCTTGACGCGACGCTGAACGTGGGCCCGTTCAGCACGGCCATTCATCCAATCGACAGAATTGCCCGCCCGGGATGCTGCACTGCAAGACGACATTCCCACCGGCTGCGCTAAGGTGAAGTCCCGCCATGACCGCCCGCCGAGCGCCCACGCTTCGGCGCGAAGCGCGGACAGCCATGACGCCACGTCCATTCGCAAGCGAAGGAGGAACGGGCTCATGTCCTACAGCACAACGCAGATCCGCAACGTGGCACTTGCAGGCCACCCAGGCGCCGGCAAAACCATTCTGTTTGAAGCCCTGCTGCATGCCGGTGGCGCACTCCAGACGGCAGGCAGCATCGAACGCGGCAACACCGCGTCCGATTTCGACCCCATCGAGCGCGAGCGCGGGCATTCCATCGACGCCGCCATTGCCGGTTTCGAGCATGCCGGCCTGCACATCAACCTCATCGACACGCCCGGTTATCAGGACTTCCGCGGGCCAGCCCTCTCGGTACTGGATGCCGTGGAAACGGTCGCCATCGTGATTGACCCGGTGACCGGCATCGGCCACGGCACCCGGCGCATGATGGAATACGCCAAGCAACGGGGCCTGTGCCGCGCCATCCTCATCAACAAGATCGACCATGCGGGCCTGGATTTTGGCGCCTTGCTCGCAACCCTGCGCGACACCTTCGGGCCCGAGGTGCTGCCCCTCAACCTGCCCGCGGACGGCGGCACGCGCGTGGTGGATTGCTACGGCCAGCGCGAGGGCAGCAGCGACCTGGGCCCGGTGGCGGACTGGCATCAAAAAATCATCGACCAAGTGGTGGAAATCAACGAAACGGTGATGGACCACTTCCTGGATCTGGGCGAGGAAGGCCTCACGGTGGCCGAGCTGCACGATGCCTTCGAGCAATGCCTGCGCGAGGGGCATCTGGTGCCTGTGTGCTTCGTGTCTGCACGCAACGGCACGGGTGTCTCTGAACTGCTGTCCATCACCGCCGCCCTGTTTCCGCATCCGGGCGAAGCCAATCCCGCGCCGTTCCTGAAGGGCATGGGAGAAGACGCCACGCCGATTGCCGCAAAGCCCGACCCGGACGCCCACGTGATTGCCGATGTCTTCAAGATCGTCAACGACCCTTTCGTCGGCAAGCTGGCCATCTTCCGCGTGCACCAAGGCACGGTGCGCAAGGATGCGCAGCTGTTCGTCGATGATGGCCGCAAACCGTTCAAAGTGGCCCATCTCTATCGCATCCAGGGCAAGGAGCATGCGGAAATTGCGCAGGCGGTTCCAGGAGACATCGCGGCGGTCGCCAAGGTCGATGAGCTGCATTTCGACGCCGTGTTGCACGATTCGCACGACGAGGACCAGATCCGGCTGGAGCCCATGCCATTCCCGCGTCCCATGTTCGGCCTGGCGGTGGAACCTGCCAGCAAGGGACAGGAGCAGAAGCTCGCCCTTTCGCTGGCGAAGTTGGCCGAAGAAGACCCCGCCTTCGTCGTCGAGCACAGCGGGGAAACCAACGAAACCGTGATTCGCGGCCTGTCCGATCTCCATCTTCGCGTGATGCTGCAACGCCTGAAAGATCGCTTCTCGGTCGACGTCAAAAGCCATCCGCCGCGCATTGCCTATCGCGAAACCATCAGCCTCAAGGCTGAAGGCCATCACCGCCACAAGAAACAAACCGGTGGCGCCGGCCAGTTTGGCGAGGTCTTTCTGCGGATCGAGCCACTGCCGCGCGGCCAAGGGTTCGAGTTCATCGATGAAGTCAAGGGCGGCACCATTCCGGGCCAGTTCCTCCCCGCTGTCGAAAAAGGGGTGCGCCAAGTGCTGCACAGCGGTGCAGTGGCTGGCTACCCCATCCAGGATGTGCGCGTGATCGTGTACGACGGCAAGCACCATCCAGTGGACAGCAAGGAAGTCGCCTTCATCGCGGCGGGCAAACGTGCGTTCCTGGACGCTATCGGCAAGGCCCAAGCGCAGGTGCTGGAGCCCATCGTTGACCTCGAAGTCAATGCACCGGAATCCTGCATGGGGGATGTCAGCGGCGGTCTTGCCAGCAAACGTGCACGCATCAGCGGTACCGACGCCGGGCATGGCGGCGAAATCGTGATCCGCGCGCAGGTCCCCCTTTCTGAAATGGAGGGGTATGCCGCGGAATTGAAATCAGCCACCGCCGGCCGAGGTCGCTACGCCCTCGATTTCAGTCATTACGAACCTGTGCCCGTTCCCATCCAGAAGAAATTGGTGGAGGCATATCGCCCCAAGGCAGACGAAGACTGAACCCACGGGCGGCGTTGGCAACTGCCTTCGCCGCCCTTCAGATGCCCCATGTCACGTATCCGCCCTCTGCTCGCCCTGTCGCTGGCCAGCCTGTTGGCTGCATGTTCGCGCGCCCCGGATGGCCCCACGCCGCCGGCAACGCCCACTGCGCCAGTACCGCCCACCAAGACAGAGGCCACGCCCGTAGAACAGCCCCAGCCCCCCGCGCTTGCGACGCAGCCAGCGCCTTCCGAAGCGCCCGACTTGTGGGTGCTTCCGGGCGCGCTGGGCCCGTTGACCACGGAGACGGAGCTCGCCCGCCGCTTCGGAAAGCAGAATGTGCACGAGATGACCCTGACCGGCCCCGAGGGAGAACAGTTCCCGGCACTGGTGCTCTACCCCGATGATGCCCAGCAACGGCTGGAGCTGCTGCTGGACCCACAGGACAGGGATGCCCCGATTCAGGAGCTGCGGGTGCGTGGCGTGGAAAGCCGCTGGCATGCCGACAATGGCCTTCATCCGGGCATGCGCCTGGCGGACTTGGTGCAACGCAACGGCGCGCCCATCACCTTCTACGGATTCGGCTGGGATTACGGCGGCACCATTCAGGACTGGCATGGTGGCAAGTTGGCCAATGCCGTGGGTACGCGCGCGTTCCACCGCGTGCGTCTGGGCCTGGGCAACGGGGCCGACCCGCAGCCATTGCCGCAGGGAGAATCAGGCTATCGCAGTGACGACCCGCGTTGGCCCGGCTTGGACAAGCAACTGGTCATCACCGAGCTTGGCATCAGCTGGCCGGAGGACGACGAATGAAGTTGCGGCTCAACGCTTCCGCTTGAGCATGGTGCCCGTACAGTTTTTTGCACCACAGCGGCAGGCCCAGATTTTTTTCAGACGCGGGCTGTGGCGCTCGGCCAAGGTGATGCCGTAATCGTAGGTCAGCTCTTCGCCGGGCTTGATCGCACGAATGGCCTCGATGAAGACCCGGGATGCCTTCGGATCTTCTTCGTTCTCTTCCATCACTGCCTCGCAATTGGGCGCGCAGCTGTGGTTGATCCAGCGTGCCGAATTGCCTTCGAAATTGGCATCGATCACCCAGTCCTCATTCAGCGTGAACAGGAAGGTGTGGCCGCTTTCGATGTCGCCGCTGTCACCGGCATCCACGTCTTCATGAGTACGACGGCGGCCCTTGTACTCGATCAATCGATCACCCTTGCGGATCGATGCCACGGCGAACATGCCGTTGCCATGGATGGCGGATTTGCGGGTGGCGATTTTCTTCGACATGGGGTGGATGAGGACGGGCGACGACGCATTCTGGCGCAAGCTGCCAGCAGCGTCACCGCCTTTGGGCATTGCCGGTCAAAACGGCCACCACCAAAAGCCTCCCGTCCAAAAGATGGCCATCCCGATACCGAACACCGTCCAGAACAGCTGCTTGGCGCCCCGCCACATCCGCCATGTCACGAAGACGGCGGCCGCCACCAGCAGCCAACGCACCAGCCGCGACCGATCTGCCCCCGCAGGTGCGGCCACAGCGCGCTCAAGCAACTCTCCCACTTTGGTTTGAAACGCTTGGGCAAGGATTGGTTCAACGCGGGTCTGGACAGTCATCGCAAGCACCTGCTTGGGTTGGGATGCATGCCATTGTCCGCAGCGTTGCGATGGCCTCCAGACCCGCTCATCACCTCATGTACCTGACAGGTGTCACCACCTCGTCAACCGCATGCCCCGATCCGGCGTTGTTGGACACGACATCATCAGCGGAGCTTGCCCATGCGCCCTGTCCACGCCCTTCTGCTTGCCGTACTGACATTGCCCCTGTTTCAGGCAGCCACAGCCCCTGCATCCGCCCAGACACCCCGTGAAAGGATGCGCCATCGATTGGAGCAGCGCTCGGCGCAAGACGACGGTGAACACCGCATGGCAAAGGTGCCGGACGGTGCCCGCGTCGAACGCAATATCGCCTACGGCACGGACCCCAAGCAGCGCTACGACGTGTACTTGCCCACACATGTCCGGGCGGGCGCCCCAATTCTCTTCATGGTGCATGGGGGTGGCTGGCGACGCGGTGACAAAGCCATGGCCAACGTGGTGGACAACAAGGCCGCCCACTGGCTTGGCAAGGGCTTAGTGTTCGTTTCCGTCAACAATCGCTTGGTGCCGGATGCGGACCCCTTGAATCAGGCCCGCGATGTGGCAGCCGCGCTGGCTTCGGTGCAGCAGCGTGCCAAAGGCTGGGGCGCTGATCCGGCGCGCGTCATGCTGATGGGGCATTCCGCAGGTGCGCACCTGGTGGTGCTGGTCGGCAGCAATGTGACGCTGCTGCAGAAGGCCGGTGCCCATCGCCCCGCAGGCGTAGTGGCGCTGGACAGTGGCGCGTTGGATGTACCCGCCCTGATGGCACAGCCACGCCTGCCACAGCTGTACCGCAACGCTTTCGGCACCGATCCTGCTTATTGGGCATCGGCCTCGCCGCAACAGAAATTGCGTGCCGATGCCGTGCCCATGCTGCTGGTGTGTTCCAGCACACGCCACGTCCCCACCGCCCCCTGTGCGGAAGCGCGCAAGCTTGAGCAGCGCGGTCACGCCCTGGGTGTTGCCATGCGGGTCCTGCCCGAGGCGATGTCGCATGGGGCCATCAACGCCGAACTCGGGCTGCCGTCGGCCTATACCCGTGCGGTGTCCGACTGGATCGATCAACGCTTGATGCAGGTCAGGCGCTGAAACTTGGCGGCGGCGGCGACAAAACGTACAATTTCGGTACAGATTGCAGCACAGCCCCCACGCCATGCTCCGCGTTACCCGCCTCACCGACTACGCCACCGTCGTCCTGACCGTGCTCGCCGCACGCCCGGACGCGGTGCTGAGTGCCCCGGAACTGGCCGAACGCTCGGGGCTGGAACCTCCCACCGTGGCCAAGGTGCTCAAACCGCTGGCCGCCGCCGGCTTGGTCGCGGGCTTCCGCGGTGCCAACGGCGGCTATCGGCTGGCACGCCCATCTGACGCCATTTCGCTGGTGGATATCGTCGAGGCGATGGAAGGCCCGCTGGCGATGACCGAGTGCAGCGTGGCCAACGGCCAGTGCGGGATCGAACACAGCTGCAATGTCCGCGCCAACTGGCGTCGCATCAATGACGTGGTGGCCGAGGCGCTGGGCAAAGTGTCACTGGCGCAGCTGTTGGTGCCACCGCAATACCCCGAACGCCGGCGCATCGAAGCGCTAGTGGCGACGGCCTGAGAATCCCCATGACCGACCTGCAGAACGCCGAAATCCACGCCCAGCTGGGGCGCAAGTACGATGCCGGTTTCATCACCGACATCGAAACCGACTCGCTGCCACCCGGCCTGAGCGAAGACATCATCCGTGCCCTTTCGGCCAAGAAACACGAGCCGGACTGGATGCTCCAGTGGCGACTGGATGCCTACCGCCACTTTTTGACCATGACGCAGCCGGATTGGGCCAAGCTTGAGATCGGCCCGATCGACCTGCAGGCGCTGTCCTATTACAGCGCGCCGAAAGGCCCGAAGTACAAGTCGCTGGATGAGGTGCCCAAGGAGCTGCTCGACACTTACGACAAGCTGGGTGTGCCGCTGCACGAGCGCGCCAAGCTGGCCGGGGTGGCGGTGGATGCGGTGTTTGACTCGGTCAGCGTCGGCACCACGTTCAAGAAGGAACTGGCGGCGGTCGGGGTGATCTTCACCTCGATGAGCGATGCCATTCTCAACCACCCGGATCTGGTGAAGAAATATCTTGGCACCGTGGTCCCGGTTGGCGACAACTACTTCGCTGCGCTCAACTCGGCGGTGTTCTCCGACGGCAGCTTCGTGTTCATTCCCAAGGGCGTGCGCTGCCCGATGGAGCTGAGCACCTATTTCCGCATCAATGCCGGCCATACCGGCCAGTTCGAACGCACCCTGATCATCTGCGAAGAGAAGGCCCAGGTTTCCTATCTGGAAGGCTGCACCGCGCCGATGCGCGACGAGAACCAGCTGCACGCGGCGGTGGTCGAGCTGGTGGCGCTGGAAGACGCCGACATCAAGTACAGCACGGTGCAGAACTGGTATCCGGGCGACGAAAACGGCGTCGGCGGAATCTACAACTTCGTCACCAAGCGCGCCGAATGCCGCGGGGCGCGCAGCAAAGTGGTGTGGACGCAGGTGGAAACCGGCAGCGCGATCACCTGGAAATATCCATCCTGCGTGCTCACCGGCGACGACAGCACCGGAGAGTTCCACAGCGTGGCGCTGACCCACCATCGCCAGCAGGCCGATACCGGCACCAAGATGATCCACATCGGCAAGCGCACCAAGTCGAAGATCGTCAGCAAGGGCATCAGCGCCGGGCGCGGCCAGAACACCTATCGCGGGCTGGTCAAGGTGGCCTCCGGCGCTGAAGGCGCACGCAACCACACGCAATGCGACAGCCTGCTCATCGGCAAGAAATGCGGCGCCCACACCTTCCCCTACATCGAGGTGAAAAACCCCAGCGCCACCGTCGAGCATGAAGCCACCACCTCCAAGATCTCCGACGACCAGCTGTTCTACTGCCGCTCCCGCGGGATCAGCGAAGAAGACGCGGTGTCGATGATCGTCGACGGCTTCTGCAAACAGGTGTTCCGCGAACTGCCGATGGAGTTCGCCGTGGAAGCCAAAAAGCTGCTGGACGTGACGCTGGAAGGCGCTGTCGGCTGAGATTCAAGCCTCCCTCGCCGGGGATGCACTCGAAAAAATTCACTGGAAATGCACATGCTCAAGATCACCGACCTCCACGCCACCGTCGCCGGCAAGGACATCCTCAAGGGCCTCTCGCTCGACGTGAAGGCCGGCGAGGTGCACGCCATCATGGGCCCGAACGGGGCAGGCAAATCGACGCTGGGCAATATTCTGGCCGGCCGTGAAGGCTATGAAGTGACCGCAGGTCAGGTCACGTTCGATGGCCGCGACCTGCTGGCGCTGGAGCCGGAAGAACGCGCCGCCGCCGGGGTGTTCCTGGCCTTCCAGTACCCGGTGGAAATCCCCGGCGTCAACAACACCTATTTCTTGCGCGCCGCCTACAACGCCCAGCGCAAGACCCGCGGCGAGCCAGAGCTGGACTCGATGCAGTTCCTGAAGAAGGTGCGCGAGAAACTGGCGGTGCTGCACCTGAAGGACGAGTTGCTGCACCGCGGCGTCAATGAAGGTTTCAGCGGCGGCGAGAAGAAGCGCAACGAAATCTTCCAGATGGCCCTGC
>CAUJJG010000054.1 GCA_963205445.1 Pseudomonadota bacterium | reverse complement strand
GACAACACCGCCCGCGCGATGGGCGATGCGCCGGACTTCATCAAGCAGCGCCACATCGACAACTGCAGCAAGGCCGATCCGGCTTATGGCGCAGGCGTTGCCGCCGCATTGCAGGCATTGGCCAGCTGAAGGCAGGCTAGGCGCGTCGGCCACACCGTCGCGCCTTTGCCCCCTGCCCCCACAGGACGAACGCGAAAAATCCAAGGACGGACGGGCACACGCAAACGTGCATCCCCGTCTATCATCCAAGCTCATCCAAGCATTGGGGGCATCGATGAGCAATTGGCTGGCCGGCATCTTTCGTCGCTTTGTGCCTGCAAAGGCACGCTCCGGACGTCCGGGCACCCCGGCCATCGCCGCGACTGTCGATGCAGAGCTGCGCGACATCTTCCTGAACGAGCTGACCGACATCATCGGCAACGTCGAGAAAGCGCTGGCTGCTTGGCAGGCCGATTTCGCCAACCCGGCCCATACCAAGGCGATGGTGCGGGCCTTCCATACCTTGAAAGGCTCGGCTCCGATCGTCGGTGCCAGCACGCTTGCCGAGCTTGGTCAGGCGGCAGAACAAGCCGCCAAGCAGGCCGCACGCAAGCGCAACCCCGATCTGACGCAGATTGCAGCACTTGAAGCCGCAGTGGCACTGCTGCCCCAGTGGAATCAGGCCATCCGCGGCAATCTGCCTACGCCGGAAGGCACGCCACGCGCCATCGCCGCACTGCGCCGTACGCTGGGCTGACCCACAGGACGCCTCCCCCCGATCCACAACGCCCCGGCGCAGGCTTCCACCGCTCAAACCGTCAACGACATCCCAGGTCTGGCCAGCGCGGCCTGCACGCCGTGACGTTCATGAATTTCACCGGCAAGCGCCTCCCGGGCCAGATCTTCCCCATGCACCAAGGCGAGCGCCGGGGAAGGCGAGAAACCGGCATACCACTCCAGCAGCCCCTGCTGGTCGGCATGCGCGGACAACCCACCGACCGTGTGTCGATGCGCACGGACCTGCACGTCGTGCCCGTGGATACGCACCCAAGGCGCACCGTCCACCAATCGACGCCCCAATGTTCCTTCCGCTTGATAGCCGACGAACACGATCCGGGTCTGCCGACGCGGCAGGTTCTGGCGCATGTGGTGCAGGATGCGGCCGCCGCTGGCCATGCCGTTGCCGGCGATGATGATGGCCCCGCCGTGCAGGCGATTGATCGCCATGGAGTCTTCGACGCTTTCGCTGACGCGCAGATTGGGCAGCCGGAATGGGTTGGGCGTACCGCGCCAGACCTCGCGGGCCTCGGCGTCGAAAAGCGCATGGTGACGGTCATACACCTGCACCACCTTCGAGGCCATGGGGCTGTCCAGATGGATGCGCCAGCGCGCCATGTCCCACTCGCCCCAGTGACGTGCAAACCAGTACAGCAGCTCCTGCGTGCGCCCCACCGCAAAGGCCGGGATCAGCACATTGCCACCATCGCGCCAGGCATCGTCGAGAATCTGGCCCAGCTCGGCGATAGTCTCGCTGCGCTGGCGATGATTGCGGTTGCCGTAAGTGGATTCCATCAGCAGCAGGTCGGCCTCGCGCACCAACTCAGGGTCGCGCAGGATGGGCGTGCCCTTCATGCCGAGGTCACCGGAGAACACCAGCTTTTTCCCATCGGCCCACAGCTCCACGATGCTGGAGCCCAGGATGTGGCCGGCATCCCGAAACGCCAGCGTGATGCCGGGCAATAACTCGGCAGGTGTGCCGTAGTCCATCGGATGCAGCAATGCCAGCGCATCCCGCACATCTTCGCGGGTGTACAGCGGCATCGCCTTGGGCTGCCCGGGCTTGCGCTTGCGGTTGGTGCGCTCGGCCTCGCTCTCCTGCAGCGAGGCCGAATCCATCAGCATGATCGGCAACAGGTCGGCCGTGGCGCGCTGGGCGAAGATGGGCCCGCGGAAACCCGCCAGCGTGAGGCGCGGTACGCGGCCAACATGGTCGATGTGGGCATGGCTGAGGATCAGCGCATCCAGACTGGCTGCATCGAAGGGAAACGGGTCGAAATTGCGGGCATCGGCTTCCGGGCTGCCCTGCACCAGCCCGCAGTCGATCAAGAGCCGTTTGCCGGCCGCTTCCACCAAATGCATCGATCCGGTCACTTCCCCGGCGGCCCCATGAAAATGCACGCGCATGCGGTCATCCCTGTTGTCTCGATGCTCTGCAGGGTAACGCAGTCCACGCAGCCGCATGTGCACCGCAGCCCCATGGACGGCACGACTTCCGGCAGATGACAATGGTCGCTTCCTGCGCCACGTTGGCGCGACACCCGGCAAACGGAACCTCCATGCGCCTCCTGCATCTCACCTGCGCGCTCGCGCTTGGCCTGAGCGCCTCGGCGATGGCCACCTCACCCGCCCCCGCCAGCGTCCCGGGCAGCGAGGCCATCGTCAGCAAAACACTGCCAAACGGCCTGAAGATCATCGTCTGGCCCGACCACGACATCCCCAACGCGAGCTACTACACCTTCTACAAGGTCGGTAGCCGCAATGAGTACCCGGGCATCACCGGGCTGGCGCACTACTTTGAACACATGATGTTCAATGGCACCACGAAGCGTGCACCCGGCGAATTCGACAAACAGATGGAGGCCGCCGGCGGCAGCAACAACGCCAGCACCAGCAATGACCTGACCATCTACACCGACTGGTTCCCGTCGTCTGCGCTGGAAACCATCTTCGACCTGGAAGGCGACCGCATGGGTCACCTCGCCTTTGACCCCAAAGTGGTCGAAAGCGAGCGTGGCGTGGTCTACAGCGAGCGTCGCTCCAGCGTGGACAACGACAACTTTGGCACCCTGATGGAGCAGATGCAGGCCACCGCCTTCATCGCCCACCCCTACCAATTCCCCACCGTCGGCTGGCCCAGTGACATCGAGGGCTGGAAACTGGAAGACCTCAAGCGCTTCTTCAAAACCTATTACGCGCCCAACAATGCCGTGCTGGTGATCACCGGTGACGTGCAGCCAGCACAGGTGTTCCAGCTGGCGGACAAATACCTGGCCCCGCTGCAGAAGCAGCCGGCCCCCACGCCGGTTACCACGGTCGAGCCCGAGCAGCTGGGCGAGCGCCGGCTCGTGGTGGAACGCGCCGACGCACAGTCCCCCCTTCTTGCCTACGCCTTCCACAGCGGCATCGGTGCGGGCAGCAAGGATTACCCGGCCCTGCAGCTGCTGGCCACGATCCTGTCGACAGGCCAGTCCTCCCGGCTGCACCAGCGCCTGGTCGAACGGGATCAGGTAGCCATCGACACGGGGGCCTTTGCCGAAGCAGGCTTCGATCCCGGCCTGCTGTGGGTCTATGCCGCCTTGCCGCCCGGCGGCGACTTGGCCAAGGCCGAAGCCGTGCTGGACGACGAGCTGGCCAAAATCGCCACCACGGGCGTTCAGGCGGCCGAGCTGGAGAAGGCACGCAATTTGATGCTCTCGGGCTTCTGGCGCGGCATGGCTACCATCAACGGCAAGGCCAGCGCCTTGGGCAATGCTGAAATTTTCAGCGGCGACTACCGGAAAGCCTTCGACCGGCCTGCCGCCTTCGAGGCCGTCACTGCGGCCGATGTGCAGGCACTGGCCGCCAAAATCCTGCGCAAGCAGAACCGGACCACCGGCCTGCTGAAACCCGTCACCGTCGAAGCTGCCTCTCAGGAGGGTGTGCGATGAGCCGCCTGCGTCACGTCTTCATTGCCATTTTGGCATTCACCTGCGGCCCTGCCTTCAGTGGCGACATCAAGCTGCCCGACTACCAGTCCGTCACGCTGGACAACGGCGCCACCGTACTGCTGATGCCCCGCCATGACGTGCCCTTGGTCTCGGCCTCGGTCGTGATTCGTGGCGGCGCGCTGGCCGACCCGCCGGGCAAGGAAGGCGTGGCCATGCTGACGGCTGACCTGCTGGGCAAGGGCGCAGGCAACCGGGATGCATTGGCCTTCGCGCAGACCGTGGACGGGGCGGGCGGCAGTCTGGGTTTTGGCGCCAGTCAGGAAGCCATCGTCGGCAACGCCCAGTTCCTGGCCAAGGATGCCGGCCTGATGCTGTCCCTGCTGGCCGATGCCCTGCTGCGACCGACGCTGGACGCGGCCGAGTTCGACAAACTCAAGCGCAATGCCATTGCCGGGCTCGCCTCCAACAAGGATGGCGACCCGCGTCAGCTGATCGGGCAGTATGCCGATGCCTGGCTGTTCCGCGGCCACCCCTACGGCCGCCCCTCGGGTGGCGATGAAACCAGCCTGGCCGGCATCACCCTGGCCGACGTGCAGGCCTACCGCCGCCAGCACACCGGCGGCGACCGGCTGATCCTCGTGCTGGCAGGCGATTTTGATCCGGGCGTGCTGTTGCCGCAGGTCACCCAGGCCTTCGCTGGCTGGGGCAAGGCGCAAGGCGTCCTGCCGCAGGTGAGCGCCAAGGCGAAGGAAACCGGACGCCGGGTACTGCTGGTGGACAAGCCCGGTGCCACCCAGACCTACTTTTCGCTCACCAATGTGGGCTCGGTTCACGGTGACCCGGCCGAGGCCGCACAAGACATCGTGCAAACCGTGTTTGGCGGCCGCTTCACTTCGATGCTCAATACCGAGCTGCGGGTGAAGTCCGGCTTGACCTACGGCGCACGCTCCTCGATCAGCCGCCCGCGCACCCCTGGCGCCGTGACCGTCAGCAGCTTCACGAAGACCGAATCAACGCAAGCGGCCATTGATCTGGCCATCGCCACGCTCGAACGCCTGCATCGGGAGGGTTTGGATACGCAGGCCATCACCTCGGCCAAGCAGTACATCGCCGGCCAGTTCGCCCCCGACTTGGAAACTGCCCCACAGCTGGCCGCGCAGTTGGCCAGTCTGGCGCTGTACGGCGACACGCGGGATGCCGTGGACGGCTACCTGGGCCGCATCGCCTCGGCCACGGCCGACCAGGTCACCAGCGCCCGCGGGGTCTTTCCTGCCAGCGCGGATTTGGTCATCGTCGCCATCGGGGATGCCGCTCGCATTCGTGACGTGATGAAGGCCTACGGCCCGTTGACCGAGATGAAGCTGGCCGATCCGCGTTTTTCCCCCTGATGCAACACGCAGCACCCACATGACCTGTGGCACCCGCTGGCCCACAGGTCAGCGGCTACAGTGCCGGCCTGCACGCCGTGCACGATTCCCGATTCTGTCCCGCATTGCCGGAGAACCCCCGTGAAGACACCCAAAATTTTGTTGCTGTCGCTTTCCATCGCTGCCGCCCTGGCGGCCTGCAGCAAGCCTGGCGAGGCACCCGCAACCACCGGCAACACCGACACAGCCAAGCCGGCGGCCTACACCCTCGATGACACCAAGCTGCCGCCCGTCAATCGCTTCGTCGCAAGCGACTTGGACAGCGCACTGAGCGCGTGCGCGGACTTCGGTGGCTACGTGAACGGCAAATGGCTCGCCGCCAACCCGGTGCCCGGCGACCGCACCAGCTGGGGTGCCTTCGAGATGCTGGACGAGCGCTCCAAGGCCGTCCAGCGCCAACTGGCCGAACAGGCCGCCGCCAAGACCGATGCTGCCGGCATCGACAAGATCGTCGGTGATTTCTGGGCCACCGGCATGGATGCGGCAAAAATCAATGCCCAAGGCATCGCCCCCCTGAAGTCGCAGCTGGATGCCATCGCCGCACTCGACAGCCAGGACAAGATTGCCGACTACCTGCGTACCAGCGCGGCCCAGGGCGAGAACCTGCTGTTCGGCTTCGCTCCGGAAGCGGATTTCAAGGACCCGTCGATGACGATCGCCTACGCCGCC
The DNA here is from genome assembly GCA_963205445.1 of Pseudomonadota bacterium. Lineage (GTDB taxonomy): Bacteria > Pseudomonadota > Gammaproteobacteria > Xanthomonadales > Xanthomonadaceae > Thermomonas. Next base: position 11,475 of record CAUJJG010000054.1, on the reverse strand, counting down.
CAAGGCGGCCTGGGCCTGCCGGACCGCGGCTACTACTTCGACAAGGACAAGGCCGACAAGCTGGCCGCCTACCAGGCGCACGTCGCCAAGGTGCTGGAGCTGTCGGGCCTGCCTGCTGCCGACGCGGCAGCCCAAGCCAAGGACGTGGTGGCATTTGAAACGCGACTGGCCAAAGTCTCCAAGTCCAGCGAAGAAATGTCGCGCGACGTGGCGCTGTTCTACAACCCGGTCAGCCCGGCCGATGCCGACAAGCTGACCCCCAACTTCCCGTGGACGAAGTTCTTCGAAGCCCAAGGCATTGCCGTACCGAAGATGTTCTCGCTGGCCATCCCGGCCTTCCATCAGGAAGTCAGCAAGATGCTGGCCGAGGTTCCCCCTGCTCAGTGGCAGAGCTATCTGCGCTTCCGCACCGTGGACAGCGCGGCACCCTACCTGTCCGACGCCTTCGCCGAGGAAAACTTCAATTTCTACGGCAAGACGATGCGCGGCCAGAAAGAAATGAAGGAACGCGGCAAGCGCGTGCTGGACACGCTCAACAACGGCGCCGGCGAGGCACTGGGCCAGATTTACGTGCAGGTGGCGTTCTCGCCTGAAGCCAAGACCCGCATGCAGGCGCTGGTGAAGAACCTCTCCGAAGCGCTCAAGCAGCGCATCAGCAACCTGACGTGGATGAGCGACGCCACCAAGGCCAAGGCCATGGAGAAATGGGCCAGCTTCACGCCCAAGATCGGTTACCCCGACAAATGGCGTGACTGGAGCGGCCTGGCCACCAGCCGTGACAGCTACATCGGCAACGTGCTGGCTGCCAATGCCTTCAATTACAAATGGATGCTGGGCAAGATCGGCAAGCCGGTGGACAAGACCGAATGGGGCATGAGCCCGCAGACGGTCAATGCCTACTACAACCCGCTGCAAAACGAGATCGTGTTCCCCGCCGCCATCCTGCAGCCACCCTTCTTCGATCTGGCCGCCGACGACGCCACGAATTTTGGCGGCATCGGTGCGGTGATCGGGCATGAGATGACCCACGGCTACGACGATCAGGGCAGCCGTTTCGGGGCCAGCGGCAAGTTCGAGAACTGGTGGACGCCGGAAGACGCCAAGGGCTTTTCCGGCCTCACCGACAAGCTCATCGCGCAGTTCAACGGCTATGACGCCGGCAACGGTCAACACGTGAACGGCAAGCTGACCCTGGGCGAAAACATCGCCGATCTGGGCGGCCTTGCCACCGCCTACGATGCCATGCGCAAAGCCACCGAAGGCAAGGACGACCCGAAGACCGACGGCCTCAGCCGCGACCAGCGCTTCTTCCTCAACTGGGGCACCGTCTGGCGTCGCAACTTCACCCCGGAAGAGTTGAAGGTACGCCTGACCACCGACCCCCACGCTCCGGCGAGTTTCCGCGCCATCGGCACCCCCAGCAACCTGCCGGCCTTTGCACAGGCCTTCGGCTGCAAGGCCGGTGACCCCATGGTGCGTGAGGGCGAAGCGCAGGTCGTGATCTGGTAACCCATTCACAAGGTTGCTTCAGCGCAGAGGCCCGGTCATCGGGCCTTTGCTTTGTTCGGCCCTTGCGTCGGTGTATGGTGCCCCGATCCTCCACGCGAAGCCGCAGCCATGGACATCCACGATATCGCCCTGACCCTGTTTACCCAGCTCGTGGGCAGCCACCAGACGGCCGCGATGGACGCCGACGCGCGCGCCGAGCTGGGGCGTGAAGCCTATCGCTGCGCGGAAGCCTTCATCGCCGCCAAGGACCAATACATCCGCGAGCTGCCTGTCGCCCAGTCCGAGCAGGGCTACTGATCCCCGCTTTGCCCGGCGGGTATGCTTGCGCATCCCTCTTTCGGAGCGCGCCCATGATTCGCCGGCTTGCCTGTCTCACTACCCTTGCCCTGCTGCTGGCCGGCTGCGGCAGTGGCCCCGTACGGCGCATCTCCGAGCCTGCCGCCAGCATCCAGCAACTCACCGCCCGCAGCGATGGCCGCTGGGACGTGGAGCTGCGGCTGCAGAACTACAGCAACGTGGCGATGCGGTTTGCCAGCACGTCACTGGACCTGGCCTTCGATAATGGCAGCGCTGCCAGGCTCGACCTGCAGCCCACGCTCGAGGTAGGCCCCGAAGCTGCCGATGTCTTTCGTACGACGGTTGAGCCTGTGCCCGCCGGCCGGGCGCGCCTGGCCACCGCGTTGGCTGATGGCCGCGGCCTCAGCTACACCCTGACGGGCCATGTGGAAGCCGGCCCGCTGGACGGCAAGGCCAAGCGTTACGAGATCAAGCACACCAGCGCTCTGTCGCCCGTTCCCGGCATCCCGGGCGCGCTCCGTTGACGGCGTGGCGACATAGAGCCTTTACTCAACATACGCAGTAGTACGCTGGAGTTCCTGCGGGCCGATCGCCGGCCCGCGCCCGCCCGGACGCGCGCATGAGCACCTACAAAGCCCCCCTCGACGATCTCCGCTTCGCCCTCTACGACGTCCTCGGTGCCGAGGCCCTGTTTGCCGACCTTGGCTTCGCCGACGCCAACCGCGAGCTGATCGATGCCGTGCTCGACGAAGCCGCGCGTTTCACCGAAACCGTGCTGGCACCGCTCAACAGGACCGGCGACGAGATCGGCTGCGTCTATGACAAGGCCAGCGGCGATGTCACCCCGCCGCCGGGCTTCAAGCAGGCCTTCGACCAGTTCGTCGAAGGCGGCTGGACCGGCCTGACCAACAGCCCCGAACACGGCGGCCAGGGTATGCCGGCGCTGGTCGGCGCGGCGATGACCGAGATGGTCGACAGCGCCAACCTGGCCTGGGGCAACTTCCCGATGCTCAGCCACGGCGCGGTCAAGGCGCTGGAAACCTACGGCGAGGACTGGCAGAAGACGGTGTTCCTGCAGCCGCTGGTGGAAGGCAAGTGGACCGGCACGATGTGCCTGACCGAGCCGCACTGCGGCACCGACCTCGGCCTGCTCAAGACCCGGGCCGAACCGCTGGCCGACGGCAAGTATTCGATCACCGGCACCAAGATCTTCATCACCGCCGGCGAGCATGATCTCGTTCCCAACATCATCCATCTGGTGCTGGCCAAGCTGCCGGACGCGCCGGCCGGAGCCAAGGGCATCTCGCTGTTCGTGGTGCCCAAGTTCAAGGTCGAACGCGACGGCAGCGTCGGCGAGCGCAATGCGGTGCGCTGCGGCGCGCTGGAGCACAAGATGGGCATCCACGGCAGCGCCACCTGCGTGATGAACTTCGACGGCGCCGAGGGTTACCTGGTCGGTGCCCCGCACAAGGGCCTGCAGGCGATGTTCGTGATGATGAACTCGGCCCGCCTCGGGGTTGGCGTTCAGGGCCTGTCGCAGTCCGAACGCGCCTACCAGAACGCGCTGCGCTATGCCCGCGAACGCCTGCAGTCGCGCGCGCTGACCGGCGCCAAGAATCCCGACAAGCCGGCCGACCCGATCCTGGTGCAGCCCGACGTGCGCCGCATGCTGCTGTCGCAGAAGGCGCTGATCGAAGGCGGCCGTCTGCTGGCACTCTCGGCCTATGCCCAGCTCGACATCGCCCATCACGCGCAGGATGCCGCCGCGCGCGAGCGTGCCGATACCCTGGTCAGCTTCCTCACGCCGATCACCAAGGCCTGCCTGACCGAGTGGAGCATCGAAAACACCTACAACGCCCAGCAGTGCTTCGGCGGCCACGGCTACATCGCCGAGCACGGCATGGAGCAGCTGGCGCGCGATGCCCGCATCACCACCCTGTACGAGGGCACCACCGGCATCCAGTCGCTGGACCTGATCGGCCGCAAGACCGCCGCCACCCAGGGCGCCGGGCTGAAGCTGTTCCTCGCCGAAGTGGAAGCCTTCGCCAAGCAGCACGCCGATGACGCCGCGCTGGCCGAGTTCCTGGTGCCGCTGCGCGCCAAGTGCGAGGAATGGGGCAAGCTGACCATCGCCACCCTGACCCGCGCCGCCACCAATCCGGACGAACTGGGTGCGGCCAGCACCGACTACCTGTTCTACTCCGGCTACGTGGTGCTGGCCTACTGGTGGGCGCGCAGCGTTGCCGCCGCCAACGCCTCCGACCGGCCGCAGGCGTTCAAGGACGCCAAGCGCGACACCGCGCGCTTCTACTTCGCCCGCATCCTGCCGCGCACGCTGGCGCACAAGGCGGCGATCGAAGCCGGCGCGGACTGCCTGATGGCACTGCCGGACGCAGGCTTCGGCGCCCACTGAACCGCGCTACCCGCGCCCGGTCAAAGCCGGGCGCGCTGTTGATGGCGTGTTTTCAAACCGTCATCGAAGGGGTATAAGCTGGTTTCCCAATGGAGACCGACTGCGCGACCCTTCGCCCGGCCCATCCCGGACCCCGCCCCGCTGCTGCATGGCATGCGGACGGCGTGCTTTCCATCGATGCCCAGACCTGCGACCAACCGTTTGCCCCGCAACTCAGGCTGCTGGGTCTGGACGCCCACGGGCGTGCTCTGGACTGGCTGAGCTGGCAGGACGCCACCTGCCTGTACGCGCGTGATGCGGTGGCTTGGACGCTGGGTGAACCTTGCCTGGCCGTCCACGGCGGCATCAACCGCGCCCACCAGGCCCGCAGCATCATCCAGCTGCATCCCATCATCGCCGCCCGCGGCCATGCGCGTCCCAGCGCCCTCGACCCCACCCCCACCCTGACCAATCTGGCGCTGTTCGCCCGCGACCAGCACCTGTGCCTGTACTGCGGCAGGCGATTCCAGCGAAGTACGCTGACCCGCGACCATGTGCAGCCCACTTCGAAAGGGGGCCGCGACTGCTGGGAGAACGTGGTCACTGCCTGCGTGCAATGCAATTCCCGCAAAGGCAGCCGTACCCCGCAGCAAGCCGGGATGCCGTTGCTGGCCGTGCCTTACCGGCCCAGCTGGATCGAGCACCTGATTCTGTCCAATCGCAACATTCTGGCCGACCAGATGAGCTTCCTGCGCGCGCAACTGCCGAAGAACCCGCGGCACGCCACGTGACCCATCGTTCCTGCCATTGCGCCATCTTCACCAGAAATATTGACAAAACGTGCCCGTTGCACATTGACGCGCCTGCAACAGTTGGGAAAACTGCAGTCTGGGGTATCAATGCAGGGGCAACACAATGGCGCTGACGCTGGGCATGACGGGGATGGACCGCAAGACCGAGGCCGAAGTCCAGGCCGCGTTCAAGGCGGCCAATGCCGAAACGGGCAATCGCTGGGTGTTGGTCAGCGATGACAGGGCCGATTACATCGTCATCGACATGGACAGCCTGTACGGGCCGATGAGCTGGCTGCGCCTGCACGCTGCCGGCCGCAAGGTCATCGGCTTGACCTCGGTCGAACGCAGCCAAACCGATTACCGCCTCACGCACCCCATCAGTGCAAGCGATTTCTCGGTGCTGCTCAGCGAAATCGCCGGCGACTCGGCCACCGGGACAAGCACGGCATCAGCAGCGCCTGCACCCACCAAGCCAGCTGCCAGCCCACCGCCCACCGCATCCGAGGCGGCCCCCATTGCGGCGCCAGTCCCGGCTGTTGCCGCGGCTCCCGTACCCGAGCCTGTGCCAGAGCCCGAACCGGTGACGCCACCAGCACCAGTCGCCGCCACGCCACAGGCACTGCTCCACTGGCTGGCCCATGGGCGCCTGCGCAAGCGCGTGCGCCTGCAGCAAGGCGGCATGACCCTGCTGATCGACCCGATTGCCGCCGTTTGGCACGGCTCCGCCACGCTCAAACCCTTGGCGCCTTGCTTCGATGGGGGACTGCAGGAACAGGATTTTGAGGCGCTTTCCGACGCCGACTGGGCAGCCAGTGCGGCCGCGCTGGGGGCCGCGCAACCCTTGCAGCGCTTGCATTGGCTGGGTGGCCTGCTCTCCGGGTTCGACACCCCAGGCAAGTACCAACTCAAAAAATGGCCCCAGACCGAACGAGAGTTTCCCAAGCATTTCCGGATCGCCACGGTCATGATGAAAGGACCAGCCACCATTGCGGAGATTGCAGAAGCCAGCGGTGTCGCCACGCAGGACGTTGCCGATTTCGTCAATGCCAACCTTGCTACGGGCTATGCTCAGTCGGCAGGTGGCCTGTCCTCCTTCAACGACCCGGCCTCCCAACTGCTTGGCCGCCTGCACGGCAATTGAATGCCCCACCCCCGCGGCAACCACGCGGGGTATGCCTCCACATGGCACCATCAAGCTGACGCGCCATGTCGCTTTCGGCTAAGGTTCGGCTGCGCGGTGTGCGCGTGTCCAACATGGGGAGAGTTCGATGCTCAAACGACTTGGCGCCGAGTGCATCGGCACGTTCTGGCTGGTGCTGGGCGGCTGCGGCAGCGCGGTGCTGGCGGCGAATTTCGGCGGTGATGGCAATCCACTCGGCATTGGCCTGCTTGGCGTGGCGCTGGCCTTCGGCCTGACCGTGCTGACCGGCGCATATGCGTTCGGACATATTTCCGGTGGCCATTTCAATCCGGCGGTGAGCTTCGGCCTGTGGGCCGGCGGGCGCTTTCCGGCCAAGGACCTGCTGCCCTACATCGTCGCGCAGGTAGTGGGCGCGGCTTTCGCCGGCTGGATCCTGTTCCAAATCGCCAGTGGTGCCCCCGGCTTCACCGTTGACCCCAATGCCGCAGGCACCTTCGCCACCAATGGTTTCGGCAGCCATTCACCGGGCGGCTACGCGGTCGCCGCGGTCTTCCTGTGCGAAGTGGTGATGACCGCGATGTTCCTGATCATCATCATGGGTGCCACCCACAGCAAGGCACCGGCCGGCCTCGCGCCGATCGCCATTGGCCTGGGCCTGACCCTGATCCACCTGATCAGCATCCCGGTTAGCAATACCTCGGTGAACCCGGCGCGTTCCACCGGCGTCGCCCTGATCGTCGGCGGCACCCCGCTATCGCAGCTTAGGCTGTTCTGGCTGGCGCCGATCCTCGGCGGCATGCTGGGCGGGGTGATCTACAAATGGCTGGGCCCGGAGCGGCCTACCGTCACCGGCAACGGCTGAGCAAGGCGCGGGCAGCGCCGCCCGGCGTTGCCCGCGCGCATCCGGCACGGCGCATGGCTGGATGCGACGCCCGTACACCGGCCCGCGGACGAAAGACTCAGACCCTGCGCCCGTCGGTATCCACCACCGGCTCGCCATCTTCCTTGGCGAAAGCGCCGCGCTGCGGCTGCGGCAGGATCTCCAGCACGACTTCCGATGGCCGGCACAGCCGCGTCCCCAGCGGGGTGACGACGAAGGGCCGGTTGAGCAGAACGGGGGATCGTTCGATGAAATCGAGCAGCTGCGCATCCGTCCATTCCGGCCGATCCAAGCCCAGCGCCGCGTAGGGCGTGCCTTTCTCGCGCAGCGCCGCGCGCACGCCCAGGCCGGCATCGGCCAGCAACCTGAGCAGGGTGGCGCGGTCGGGCGGGGCCTGCAGGTATTCGATGACGGTCGGCTCCTCGCCGCTGTTGCGGATCATCGCCAGCACATTGCGCGAAGTGCCGCAGGCGGGATTGTGGTAGATCGTGATGGCGCTCATGGCAGACCCTCGAATCACGGTCGACGCGCGGTCGCGCCGGCCTCGTACCAGGCGCGCGAGCGGTTGACCACGCGCACCACCAGCAGCATCACCGGCACCTCGATCAGCACGCCGACCACGGTGGCCAGCGCCGCGCCGGAGCGGAAGCCGAACAGGCTGATGGCCGCGGCCACCGCCAGCTCGAAGAAATTGCTCGCGCCGATCAGCGCCGAGGGACAAGCGATGCTGTGCCGCTCGCCCAAACGCCGGTTGAGCCAATAGGCCAGGCCGGAATTGAAAAGCACCTGGATCAGGATCGGTACCGCCAGCAAAGCGATCACCAACGGCTGCTGCAGGATGGCCTGGCCCTGGAAGGCGAACAGCAGCATCAGGGTCAGCAGCAGCGCGGCGATGGACAGAGGCCCGATCCGCGCCAGCGCCGCGTCGAACGTGGCCAGCCCACGGCGCAGCAGCGCGCGACGCCAAATCTGGGCCAGCACCACCGGTATCACGATGTAGAGCGCCACCGAGACCAGCAGCGTCTCCCACGGCACGCTGATCGCCGACAGCCCCAGCAACAGGCCAACGATGGGCGCGAAGGCGAACACCATGATGGTGTCGTTGAGCGCCACCTGCGACAGCGTGAACACCGGGTCGCCCCCGGTCAGCCGGCTCCAGACGAAGACCATCGCCGTGCACGGCGCGGCGGCCAGCAGGATCAGGCCGGCCACGTAGCCGTCGAGCTGGTCGGCCGGGAGCCACGGCGCAAATATCTGGCGGATGAAGATCCAAGCCAGCAGCGCCATCGAGAACGGCTTGACCGCCCAATTCACCAGCAGCGTCACCCCGATTCCGCGCCAGTGCCGCCGGACCTGGCCCAGCGCGCCGAAGTCCACCTTCAGCAGCATCGGGATGATCATCACCCAGATCAGCAGGCCCACCGGCAGATTGACCTGCGCGATCTCCATCCGCCCGATGGCCTGGAACAGACCGGGTGCCAACTGGCCCAGGGCGATGCCGGCGACGATGCACAGCAGCACCCAGACGGTCAGAAAGCGTTCGAAGATCCCCATGCCGGCGGCATTCGTCGGCGCAACGGCTTGACTCATGGGGCGTCCGATCAACAACAGGACGAGGGGGAAGTTCCCGCGCAGCATGACGACGCATTCGCAGGGGCACGCTGCTGCGCCTCGTTGAAAACCGGGATATTGCCAAGCGTGTGGAAATGCTCCCAGGCCACGCCCTGCGGATCGGTAATCCAGTGTTTCTCGCTACGCGCATAGCAGCAGGTCGTAGGGCCTTCATCCAGCAGCACCATGTCGGCAGCCTTGGCCCGGGCCTTCAGCACCGCCAGTTCCTCGGCATCGTCGGTCTGGATGCCCAGATGATCGATGCCCGCCTTGCTGCCGCGCGTAGAGATGGCGAAATTCACCGGCGGATCCTCGAGCATCCATTTGGCGTAATCCACTTCGATACGGGCCGGCTGCGCAGCGAAGAGTTGCGAATAAAAACCAATGCTGCGGCTCAGATCATCGACATGCAGGTGGACATGGAAGCGTTTCATGGCAGGGTCCTTTCAGCAGGAAGTGCAGACGCGGGAATCATCGTGGGATCGGGTGGCTTCGCAGGCCGACCCTTGGCAACAGTGCTCGGTCAGATAGCCCAGCAATGCGTTCATTCGCGAAAAGTCGGCGCGATAGATCAGGTTGCGGCCCTGCGGCTCGACGCTGACGAGACCGGCGTGAGCCAGCTCCTTCAGATGGAAGGACAGCGCATTGCGGGCCACGTCGAACTGCTCGGCCAGCACGCCGGGCGTCAGCCCCGCAGGGCCGGCGACAACCAGCGCGCGAAATACGCGCAGGCGCTGCGCGTGCGCCAAGGCGCTGAGTGCGGAAACGGCGTTGGCCTCATTCATGATTCAACTATACAACAATCATTGAACTAATAGTCAAGCCATCGCCAACACACACGCAAGCGCCCGCATTCCATGACCGAAACGTTCCAGCAGCAGACGCCCCGTATCTCTGCTGTCGAGGCAGGAAACACGGGGTCCGACACGCCTGCTTACTTCCGCGTCAACCGCCAGGCGCGGTGGATGCGGGCGTTGCGGGCGAAATCCGGCGGGATGGTCGAGGCGCTGATGTCTTCGACACGCGCGAATTCCGCCAACGCCGCCTCGTCCAATTTGAAGCGGCGGAAGTTGTTGGAAAAATACAGCGCCCCGCCCGGCGCCAACCGCGCCAGCGCGGCGCGCAGCAGGCGAACGTGATCGCGCTGCACGTCGAAATCGTTGGCGCGCTTGGAATTGGAGAAGGTCGGCGGGTCGCAGAAGATCACCTCGTACTCGCCGGTATCGGCCTCCAGCCACTTCAGCGCATCGGCCTGGGCGATGCGGTGGCGGGTGCCGCCAATGCCATTGCCGCGCAGATTGTCGGCCAGCCATTCCAGATAGGTCGCCGACAGATCGACGCTGGTGGTTTCCGCCGCGCCCTGCACCGCCGCCTGCACGGTGGCCACACCGGTGTAGCAGAACAGGTTGAGGAAGCGCCGGCCGCGCGCCTCCTGCGCCATCCGCGCACGCAGCGGGCGGTGGTCGAGGAACAGCCCAGTATCCAGATAATCGAACAGGTTGACCGACAGCTTCGCCGCACCCTCTTCCACCGCGAGGAACTGCCCGCGATGGTCGAAGTGGCCATATTTGCTGCCGCCCTTGCCGGTGCTGCGGGTCTTCACCGCCACCCGTTCCTTCGGCAATCCGAACACCTCGCGCACGCCCAGCAGCAGATCGCTCAAGCGCTTGCGGGTGGTGGCTTCGGGGATCTCTGCCGGTGCGGCGTATTCCTGCACGTGCAGCCACATTTCGCCATCGACCGTGGTGTACACATCAACAGCGCAGGCGTATTCGGGGATGTCGGCGTCGTAGGCGCGGAAGCAGGTGACCTGTTCCTGCTGGCGCCAGCGCGCCAGCTTGTCGAGGTTCTTGCGCAGGCGATTGGCGACCATCTGCGCGCCTTCCGGCAACGCACGCGGCTCGGTGCGCTCGCGCTGCGGCGGTGCCAGCGGATCGACCGCGATCAGGCTGCATTCGATCGCGCCGTTGAAAATCTGGTAGCTCTTTTTCGCGCGCAGCCCGGTGGCGCGCGCCAGCTCGGCGTCGCCGCAGAGGATCGCCGCGCGCCAGCCGGGCGCGGCGGTTTTCAGGCCATCGCCCAGCGCACGGTAGAGCGCCGGGTCGGCAGACAGGCGCGCGTCATACGGCGGATTGCAGACCACCGCGCCGCGCGCACAGGGCTGCGCCGGCAGTGCGGCAACATCGCAGACCGTGAAATCGATGGCTTCCAGCACCCCGGCGCTTTCCGCGTTCTCGCGCGCAGCGCGGATCGCATGCGGGTCGAGGTCGCTGCCGTGCAGGCAGGGCCGCAGCCGCGCGCGGCCGCGTTCGGCGCGTGTTTCGGCGTCGTCCACCAGTGCGCGCCAACCGGCCGGATCAAAGCCCGGCCAACGGGTCGGCGGCAGGCCGGCGTGGCGCAGCAGGCCCGGCGCGACGTCGGCGGCCAGCAGCGCGCCTTCGATCAGCAGGGTACCGCTGCCGCACATCGGGTCGAGCAGGTCGCCGCCTTCGGCGTGGATCTGCGGCCAACCGGCGCGCAGCAGCACCGCAGCGGCCACGTTTTCCTTCAGCGGTGCCAGCCCCTGCACCTTGCGCCAGCCGCGACGGTGCATCGGCCCGCCGGAGAGATCAATCGACAGCAGCGCGCGGCCCTTGCGCACCACCAGGCTGATGCGCACGTCGGGCGTCTCCACGTCCACATCCGGGCGCTGCCCGGTCTTGCCGCGCAAGGTATCGACGATGGCGTCCTTGACCCGCTGCGCGGCGTAACGCGCGTGGGTCAGCGCCTCGCCGGAGACATGGGCGTCGATGGCGATGCTGTGCATCGGGCCAATGTGCTGCGTCCAGTCGATCGCCGCCGCACCGGCGTA
>CAUJJG010000053.1 GCA_963205445.1 Pseudomonadota bacterium | reverse complement strand
AGGGCGAGGTAGCGCAGCACGCGCAGGACTTACGCCACCGCGCTTTGCCGCTGCGCACGTTCGGCGCGACGGGTCAGCACGCGGTCGATGCGCGTGAAGACTTCGCGCAACATCGCTGCTTCCGGCAGCAGGGTGACCCGGAAGTGGTCGCGGTAGGGCACGTTGAAGCTGGTGCCGGGGACGATCAACACGTCTTCCTGCTCCAGCATTTCCAGCGCGAACTCGTGGTCGTCAAAGCCTTGCGCCGCCGGCCCGATGATGCGCGGGAAGCCGTACAGCGCACCCGCCGGTGGCACCAGCGACAGGTGCGCGCTGGCCGCGCAGCTGTCGATCAGCGCGCGCCGGGTTTCGTACAGGCGGCCGCCGGGGCGGACCAACTCGCCGATGGTGTCGGTGCCGTGCAGGGCCTGCTCGATGGCGAACTGCCCCGGCACATTGGCGCACAGGCGCAGCGCGCCCAGCAGGTCCAGCGCATGATGGAAATCGCCGCAGGCCAGCGGGTCGCCGCTCAGCACCGCCCAGCCCACCCGCCAGCCGCAGGCGCGGTGGACCTTGGACAGACCGCCGAAGCTCATGCACGGCAGGTCGCCGGCCAGCGGGGCCACGGGCTGGAACACCGCGTCGTCGTACAGGATGCCGTCGTAGATTTCATCAACCAGCAGCAGCAGGCGATAGCGGCGCGCGATCTCGACAATCCGCTCCAGCAGGGCGCGCGGGTAGTTGGCGCCGGTGGGGTTGTTGGGGTTGATCAGCACGATCGCGCGGGTGCGCGAGGACACCAGCGATTCGATCTGCTCGGGATCGGGCAGGAAGCCGTTGTCGCGGTCGCATTTGTAGTACACCGGGCGACCGTCGTTGAGGATGGTGGCGGCGCTCCACAGCGGATAGTCGGGCGAGGGCACCAGCACTTCCTCGCCCGGATTGAGCAGGGCGCGCAGCGAGATGTCGATCAGCTCGGATACGCCGTTGCCGATGAACACCCGCTCCGGCGATGCGTTCGGGGTGCCGCGCTGCTTGTGGAAGGCAGCGATGGCTTCGCGCGCTTCCGGCAGGCCCTGCTGGTGGGTGTAGGGGTCGGTGCGGGCGATGCGGCCGGCGATCGCTTCCTGCAGGTGCTCCGGCGCGCGGAACCCGAACGCGCCGGGGTTGCCGATGTTGAGCTTGATCAACTTGCGGCCCTGGCCCTCCAGCTCGCGAGCTCGCCGTGCCAGTTCCCCGCGGATTTCGTAGCGGACTTCGGTCAGGCGGGTGCGGGTGGCGATCTTGTTGCGGGGGTTGAACGCGGACATCGGGGGCGAGCTGCTGGTTGGGGGAGTCAAGACTAGCGGAAATGGTGCTGCAGTGCGGAAAGCGCCCTTGCGCGCCAAGGCTTTGGGCAAGCGGGGCTTGCCGTTGCATCGCGGCGGCGGTGGGGGGCTAGAATTCCCCGGATGATGCCAAGCTCTCCTCCATGACGCCCCCGTCCGCGCTTTCCGCCATCGGCTGGCATTGGGTGCCGTCGGCCTTGCCGCTTGGCTGGGGCGCACTGCTGGCCAACCATCCGCAGGCGCGGCCGGCGCGGGTAGTGGAGCAGCATCGCAGCGGCTATCGGGTGGCCGAGGCCATCGACGAGGCCACGCCGGCCGAATCGTTGCCGGAATGGCAGCGTGCAGGCAGCTATCGCAAGGGCGAGATCAGCCCGGAGGCGCGGCCCGCGGTGGGGGACTGGGTGTTGGTGGAGGGGCAGGCCCCCCGATCGCTGCGCATCGTCGCGCTGCTGCCGCGCTATTCCGCCATCAAGCGCGGTGCCGCCGGCGAGCATTACCGCCAGCAGGTGATTGCCGCCAATATCGACACCGTGTTCGTGGTGTGTGGGCTGGATGGGGATTTCAACCCGCGCCGCATCGAACGTTATCTGCTGCTGGTGGCGGGCAGCGGGGTACAGCCGGTCGTCGTTCTGACCAAATCCGACAAGGACGGGGCCGATGTCGCCGCGGCGCAGGTGGCGCTGCGCGCGCTGCAGGTGCCAGTGCTGGCGCTGAACGCCAAGGATCCTGCCGCCGTGCAGACGCTGGGCCCTTGGTTGGGGGCGGGCCAGAGCATCGTGCTGGTGGGCAGCTCGGGGGCGGGCAAATCCACCCTCACCAATACCCTGCTGGGTCTGGAAAAAATGAAGACCGGCGCCGTGCGCGCCACCGATGCGCGCGGCCGCCACACCACCACCCATCGCGCCCTGCTGGCACTGCCCGGCGGCGCCTGCTTGATCGATACCCCCGGTATGCGCGAGCTCAAGCCCACCGGCGAGGAGGACGTGGCCGAAAGTTTTGCCGACATCGAGGCGCTGGCCGCGCAGTGCCGTTTCCGCGATTGCCGGCACGGCAAAGAGCCGGGATGTGCGGTTCGCACCGCCGTCGAGGCCGGCGCGCTGGACGGCGAACGCGTGGCCAATTTTGGCAAACTTCGCAGCGAGGTGGCGGGTGCCGCCCATCAGCTGGCGACCCGCCTGGCGCAGAAGGCCGAGGCGCGTGTGCTGGGCAAGGCGCTGCACAAGCGGTTGGATGACAAATATGGGCGGCACTGACGCCATCGCCCATCACGCCGCGCTGGATGCGCGAATGGCCAAGGCGGCCAAGCCGATCCGCCTGCTCAGCATGGCCAGTTGGCCGGCCAGCGAGCAGCAGGCTTTCCTGGCCGGCTGGGCGCGCGGCAATCCCCGGCTTCCCAATTACCACTACCCCCGGCATGACTTCACCGAGGCCCGTCGTGAGCTGGCGGCGGTTGCCGATGCGGCCGATGCCAGTCATCCGCTGGGACAGTATCTGGTGGCGTCTGCCCAAGACTGGGATCTCGCGGCGCAGCTGCTGGAGCAGTTGGGGTCGCCCGCTGTGGCCGCGCTGTCCGTGGCGCTGTTCGGAAAGCCGGACCGCAAGCTGCCCGGCGGGGCCAGCACCCGCGAGGCGGCCAACCATTTCATCCAGGTGGCCAACGAGCTGGATCAGGAATTGCTCTCGCCCGCCGAACAGGTGGAGATTTCTGCCACCGCTTTGGCGCTGCAGCTGCAGGCCAAGCTGGACGATTTTTTCGATGCTCGGGTCATCCAGGTAGTGCTGGACCCCGATTTGATTGCCAAAGCCGCGGCCGGTGCTACCCGTATCCGGCTGCGTGCCGGTGCGGCCTTTTCCGATTACGACATGCAGCAGCTGCTGCAGCACGAAGCGCTGGTGCATTCACTGACCGCACTCAACGGCCAACAGCAGCGCGTGTTGCCCAGCCTGGCCCTGTCGTCGCCGCGGATCACCGCCACGCAGGAAGGGCTGGCCGTGTTTGCCGAGCAGATCACCGGCAGTATTGATATTGAGCGCATGAAGCGGGTCAGCCTGCGCATCGAAGCCGTGGCGATGGCGCTGGAAGGGGCGGATTTCCTGCAGGTGTTCCGTTATTTTCTCGATGCCGGACAAAACGCGGTGGAGAGTTTCACATCGGCACAGCGCGTGTTTCGCGGCGTGCCAACCACTGGCGGGTTTGCGTTCACCAAGGACACGGTGTACCTGCGCGGTTTGATCGGCGTGCACACGTTCTTCCGTTGGGCCCTCAAACACGGGCGCCTGCGGCTGTGTCGGTTGCTGTTTGCCGGCAAGATGACCTTGGCGGACGTGCAACGGTTCGAGCCCTTGTTCGATGCCGGCGTTCTGGCCGAGCCACGCTGGCTGCCGGAGTGGGTGGCCCGGGCCAATGGCTTGGCGGGGATGCTGGCGTTTTCGCTGTTCGCCAACCGCATCCGGCTGGAGCAGATCGTTTCGGCCGACAACGTCACCGAGGTGTGAGCGGGACGAGACGGCCGTCCGCCTGCACGCGGTAATGGGCTTCTGCCGGGTTGTCGGTGATGCGCACGCGCTCACCGATCGCTACGCCGTCGTAGTCGGGGATGGCGTGGCTGAGACGCTGGAAGACCCATTCGCGTGCATCCGGTGCAATGGTCAGCACGACCTCAGCCGGTGCGGTGCGCACGGCCTGCGCCAAGGCAGGCGAGAAGCGTGCCTGGATATGGCCGATGGCGTGCATCTGCCACATCAAATAGCCCCCATGCAGCAGGCTGAGCACGGCAAACCCGGCCAGGGCCAAGCGCGCGCGCCGATGCGCCAGGGGCCAGGCCGCGGCCACCGTCATGGCGGCGGTGGCCGCATAGCCGTAGGCATAGTGGTTGAAACTGCTGGCCAGCGGCAGGACGGGCAGCAGGGCCGCGATGCCGGCGCACAGGTGCAGGGCCAGCAAGCGCGGAGAGGCCTGCCACAGGGCCGACAGCAGGCCCAGCCAGAGGAGGAAGGCCAACAGGGCAGGGGCCTTGCGGCTCAGAGTATTGAAGGTTTCCAGCAGCGGCACGATGGGCGGGAAAATTTGATACTCCAGCCAGCGCATGGGCAGATGGGCCAGGCTGAGGGCATATTGCGCGCCTTCCCGAGGGGCATGCAGCAAGGTGTCCATGCGCAGGGCCAGGTACAGCGCACAGACCGCGCCGGCCGCCAGCATCGCCCAAAGCCAGCGGTGGCGACGCCCGTCAAACCACCAGGCCACGGCCAGCAGCGGCGGGATGGCGAACGCCGCTTCCTTGCCCAGCAAGGCCACGGCCGTCAGCACCGCACTGACCAGCGCGCCCGCCCCGGGGTGGCGCAGGCGTTGGACGGCCAGGGCGATGAGCAGCGCACAGGACAGCCAGATCAGGTCGGCGATGCAACCCACCCAGCCGTGCGCATAGGTGGCAAAAGGGGACAGCGCAAAGCAGAGCGCGCCCAGCATGGCGGGCCCGCGCCCCAGCCCAAACCCGCGGGCAAGCGCCGTCAGCAGCAGGGCATTGGCCGTCCCCCAGCCCACCAGCACGGCATGCAGCAACATGGGGGTGTCAAACAAGGCGCGCGACAGGGTCATCCACAGGTGAAACGTCAGCGGCCGGTACTGAAAGGCACCGACATCCCACCAAGGTGTTGCCACCCCGGCGCGTGCAAAGCTGGCCCATTGCAACTCGTCGTGGCTGAAGTAGCCGGGGTTCAGGGCCAAGGGCAGCTGCAGCAACAGCAACGCCACAGACAGCCAAGCCCAATCTCTCGGGCGAAGCTTGGGGGTGGGGCTCATGGCATCTCCACGAGACGTGCCGCGCGTTCGCCACTGCCCATGGCCAGGGTCCAGCCCAGCATGCCATGGCCGATGTTGACGATCAGGCCATTGGGCAGGCGGCGGATGACCGGCGTGGATTGCGGGGTGACGGGGCGCAGGCCTGCCCAGCGATGTTCGATGCGGTCAAAGTCGATGGCCTCCGGCAATGAGGCCTGCGCCATCGCCACCAGCTGAGCAAAGCGATCAGGGTCGGGGTGAGGATCCCAGTGATTGAGATCGGCCAGGCCGGCCACCCGGATGCGGTCACCCAAGGGGCAGAACACCAGCTTCCGGGAGGTGTCGGTGATGCTGGCCTTGGGCGGCAATGGGCCCGGAGGGGCGGTGAAGGAATACCCTTTGACCGCCATCAGCGGCGAACCCAGCCCCATCCGCCTCAGCAGGGTGTGGCTGTCGATGCCGGCACAGACCATCACGTGGCGTGCCAGCACCGTTTCGCCGGTCTGCGCCAGCAAGCGCCAGCCCCCCCCTTCGGGCAGCAGGCGGTGAGCGTCGAAGCCGAAGCGCGTCTGCAGGCCGTACTGGGTCGTCAACAAGGCGTGCAGCGCCACGCAGAAGCGCCACGGGTCGCCGACCTCCTCGTCCGGCGAGTGCACGGCGGCCACAAGGCCACGGGCCCCGGCAAGCGCCGGCTCCACGGCCACGGCCTCCTCGGCACTCAACAGTTCCTGGCGAATGCCGTAGGGACGCTTGGCCGCGATCATCGCCCGGGCTTTTGGCAGCGCGTCCGGGGTGTACAGGGCATGCAGCTTTCCCGCGGTCTTGTGCAGGAAGTCGATCGGATGTCGGGCCAGCAAGGCCGCCATCGCCGCCCGGGATTCCAGCGCCAGCGCCAGTGTGGCCAAGGTGTTCCGATGCAGGTCAGCGGGCGTGGCATTGCGAAGGAAGGCCATGCCCCAGCGCAGGAAATGGGGCTGAAGCGTGAAGCGCGCGCGGAACGCCGCATCGCGGCCCAGCAGCATGCCCGGCAGCTGGC
This sequence comes from Pseudomonadota bacterium, assembly GCA_963205445.1. Lineage (GTDB taxonomy): Bacteria > Pseudomonadota > Gammaproteobacteria > Xanthomonadales > Xanthomonadaceae > Thermomonas. The sequence goes on along the minus strand of CAUJJG010000053.1, from coordinate 15,588 downwards.
CCCACAGCGCGGGGCTGGCCATGGCATCGGTATAGGCATAACTGAGTTGCGCCCCGTTGGCGAACGAGGTCCCCAGCCCCGGGGCTTCGGCGCGATCGAGCAGCAGCACCTGCCGCCCGCGCTGGGCCAGGGCCCAAGCCGCGGCCATGCCTACCACGCCGGCGCCGATGACGGCGACATCGGCATCAGGCGTGGAAGCGGAAGGCGTTTGCATCAGTGCGGCCACAGATTGATGAAGCCCGTAATGATGAGGGCATTGGTGAAATCGATGAAGAAGGCCCCCACCAGCGGCGCCACGAGGAAGGCGCGCGGGGCGACGCCGTAGCGTTCCACCAGGGTGCGCATCACCGCCATGGCATTGGCGGTGGTGCCCAGCATGAAGCCGATGAAGCCGCCACCCATCACGGCGGCATCGTAGTCGCGCCCCATGACGCGAAACACCACGACGCAGAACAGGCTGACCAGCAAGGCCTGCAGGCCGAGATTGACCAGCAGGGGCATGGCCAGGCCGGCCAATTCCCACAGTTTCAGGTTCATCAAGGCCACGGACAGGAAGAGCGCCAAGCAGACGTTGCCAATCATGTCGGTGGTGGGGATCGACAACTTGATCAGCTGGGTCCGGTCGTCGATATTGCGGATGACGGCCCCCACCAGCATCGCACCCACGTACGCCGGCAGGGTGATCCCGGTCGACGAGATCCAGCGGCTGACCCAAGCCCCCAGCCACATGGCCACCAGAATGGCCACGAGGCATTTGAGTGCACTGTACTCACGGTCGGCATCGCTGCCCGAAAACGGGTGCGCATCGTCCGGCGGCGCCTGATGATCCTCCGGGCGGATGGAGCGCAGGTCAAAGCGACGGATCAGCACCGTGGCCACGGGCCCGCCGATCAAGCCGCCACAGACGATGCCCGCCATGGCCGAAGCCACCGCGATCGATTCTGCCCCGGTCACGCCGGCATTCTCGAACAGGGGGGCAAAGGCCAGCCCGGTGGCGGGCCCGCCGGTGAGCGTGGTGGAGCCGGCCAGTACCCCGAACAGCGGATGCAAGCCAAACCCCATCGCCACCGCCATCCCCAGCAGGTTCTGGGCGATGGCGAACACGGAGGCCAACAGCAGGAACACCACCACCTGGCGGCCGCTGATCTTCAGCAGCAACAGGCTGGCATTCATCCCGATGGTGGTGAAGAACGCAATCATCAGCGGGCTTTGCAGCGAGGTGTCCAGCACGAACAGCGGTGTGCCGCGGCTGTGGCCAACCCAGGCAGCAAGGGCGAAGACCAGGCCGCCGATGACCGGAGGCGGCAGGTTGTAGCGCCCCAATACGGGGATCGCCCGACACAGCCCGTAACCGAGGAACAGCGCAATCCCGGCCAGTGCGAGTGTTTGGACGGCATCGAGATGCAGCATCGTGTCGTACCTGTGGCAGTAACCGGAGGGGCATGGTCGCATTCCCTTGGCGTGGCGTCTTCAGGGAGGGGCGACCGTTGTGGTCGTCCATCGCTAGAATGCGGGTTCCCGTGGCCCTACAGCTGGCACCATGACCGACCAGAAAGACGTTTCCAGCGACCTGAAGCAGGCCGCCCTCGATTACCACCGCCTGGAGCCCAAGGGCAAGATCCGGGTGACTGCCACCAAGCCAATGGTGACCCAGCGTGACCTGGCGCTGGCCTACTCGCCGGGGGTGGCGTTTGCTTGCGAGGAAATCGCCGCTGACCCAACCAAGGCCAGCGAGTACACCGCGCGCGGCAATTTGGTGGCGGTGATCTCCAACGGCACCGCCGTGCTTGGCCTGGGCGACATCGGCCCGCTGGCCGGAAAACCCGTCATGGAAGGCAAGGGTGTACTGTTCCAGAAGTTCGCCGGAATCGACGTGTTCGATCTGGAGATCAACGAGCGCGACCCCGACAAGCTGGTGGACATCATCGCCAGCCTCGAGCCGACCTTCGGCGGCATCAACCTGGAAGACATCAAGGCGCCGGAATGCTTCATCGTCGAGCGCAAGCTGCGCGAGCGCATGCAGATCCCGGTGTTCCACGACGACCAGCACGGCACCGCGATCATCGTCGGTGCGGCGGTGCTGAACGCGCTGGAAGTGGCGGGCAAGGACATCGCCAAGGTCAAGGTCGCCACCACCGGCGCCGGCGCCGCCGGCATCGCCTGCCTGGACATGCTGGTGGCGCTGGGCGTGCAGCCGGAGAACATCCTCGCCTTCGACCGCGACGGCGTGATCCATTCTGGCCGCGCCAATCTCGACCCGGACAAGGCCCGCTACGCCCGTGATACCGACAAGCGCACGCTGGCCGAGATCGTCAGTGGTGCCGACGTGTTCCTCGGCCTGTCTGCCGGCGGCATCCTCAAGCCCGAGATGGTGGCGACGATGGCGGAGAATCCCGTCATCCTGGCGCTGGCCAATCCCTACCCGGAAATCCTGCCGGAGGACGCCAAAGCGGTGCGCGCCGATGCCATCATCGCCACCGGCCGCAGCGATTACCCCAACCAGGTCAACAACGCGGTCTGCTTCCCCTACATTTTCCGCGGTGCGCTCGACGTCGGCGCGACCCAGATCAACGAGGCGATGAAGCTGGCCTGCGTGCGTGCCATCGCGGCACTGGCGCGCAAGGAGGCTTCCGACCTTGGGGCGGCCTACGGCGGTGAGGTGCCGAAATTCGGTCGTGAATACCTGATCCCGCGCCCGTTCGACCCGCGCCTGCTGACCCAGCTGGCGCCGGCGGTGGCGCAGGCGGCGATGGACTCCGGCGTGGCCACCCGGCCGCTGGAAGATGTGGCCGCCTACCGCGAGAAGCTGGGCCAGTTCATCCATCGCACCAGCCTGATGATGAAACCGGTGTACGAGCGCGCCCGTGCCGACCGCAAGCGGGTGGTGTATGCGGAAGGCGAGGAATATGTGGTGCTGCAGGCGGTGCAGAACGTCATCGATGAGGGGCTGGCCTTCCCGGTGCTGATCGGGCGCCCCGAGGTCATCGAGGGACGCATCGAGAAGCTTGGCCTGCGGATGCGGGCAGGGGTCGATTTCGAGCTGACCAACATCAACGATGACCCGCGTTTTGACGACTACTGGCGGCATTACCACGCCCTGACCGAACGGCGCGGGGTGACGCCGGACGCGGCCAAGAACCTGCTGCGCTCGCGTCCCACCCTGATCGCCGCGCTGATGGTCGAGCGTGGCGAGGCTGACGCGATGATCACCGGTATCGTGGGGCGCTATCACAAGAAGCTGGGCTATCTGCGCAGCATCTTCGATTTCCAGCAAGGGGTCGCCGGAACCGCCGCGATGACCGGCGTGATCAACGACAAGGGTGCCTGGTTCTTCGTCGATACCCATGTCCAGCTGGATCCATCCGCCGAACAGATCGCCGAGGCCACGCTGATGGCCAGCTACCGGCTCAAGCTGTTCGGGATCGAGCCAAAGGTGGCACTGCTGTCGCATTCCAATTACGGCAGTCACCCCGATGGCAGCGCCGGCAAGATGCGGCAGGCGTACGAGATCATTCGCCGCCGCGCGCCCAAGCTCGAAGTGGATGGCGAAATGATGGCCGACACCGCCTGGGACGAAGCGCTGCGCCAGCGGATCTTCCCCAATACCACGCTCAAGGGCCGCGCCAACCTGCTGGTGATGCCGAACTTGGACGCCGCCAACATTGGCTACAACCTGATCCGGGTCGCCACCGGTGGCGTGGCGATCGGCCCGATCCTGATGGGGCTGGATCAGCCGGCGCACATCCTCACGCCGGCCTCGTCCTCACGGCGTGTGGTGAACATGACCGCGATTGCCGCCGTCGATGCCCAGATCCGCGCCGAGATGCGGGACAAGGGCAAGTAATCGCTCGGGCAGTGGGGCGCAGGCACTTTTTGGCGGCCTGCGGCCCCTGCTTTAGGCCTGGCGTTGACGGGAAGAACGGATGGGTCTGCAGCAAAATACGATTTATCCGGGTAAATATTGATTTTGAGTTGCAGTGCAGCATCACGCAGGTCAACTTGCTTGCTAGACTCGCCTCCGACCTTCCTTTCAGGTGATGGAGCGCGCGATGAACTGGCTGAACGAAATGCTGCGGAATGACCCGGATCCGCAGGAGTCGCAGGAGTGGATCGAATCGATCAAGGCGGTGATCGACCACGACGGCGTGCAGCGTGCGCACCAGCTGCTGGAAGGCATGGTGGAGCTGACCCGACGCGCCGGCGCCCACCTGCCTTTCGCCCCGACCACGGGCTACGTGAACACCATTCCTGCGCACCTGCAGCCGGCCATGCCGGGGGATGCCCATCTCGAATGGCGCATCCGCTCCATCATCCGTTGGAACGCCATGGCCATGGTGGTGCGGGCCAACCGCAAGCCGGGGTCGCTGGGTGGCCACATCGCCAGCTTCGCCAGCTCAGCCACGCTGTACGACGTGGGCTTCAACCATTTCTGGCACGCCCCCACGGCGGATCACCCGGGTGATTTGCTCTACATCCAGGGCCACAGCTCGCCGGGGATTTACGCCCGCGCCTTCCTGGAAGGCCGCATCAGCGAAGACCAGATGGACAGCTTCCGCATGGAAGTGGATGGGCGCGGCATTTCCAGCTATCCCCATCCCTGGCTGATGCCGGAGTTCTGGCAGACGCCAACCGTCAGCATGGGGCTGGGGCCGCTGACCGCGATTTATCAAGCGCGCACCATGAAGTATCTGGAAGCGCGCGGCCTGATCCCCAAATCCAACCGCAAGGTCTGGTGTTTCCTGGGCGATGGCGAAACCGACGAGCCAGAATCGCTGGGTGCGATTGGCGTGGCCGGCCGCGAAGGCTTGGACAACCTGGTCTTTGTCATCAACTGCAATCTGCAGCGCCTCGACGGCCCGGTGCGCGGCAATGGCAAGATCATCCAGGAGCTGGAAGGCCAGTTCCGTGGTGCCGGCTGGAACGTGATCAAGTGCATCTGGGGCAGCTATTGGGACCCGCTGCTGGCCAAGGACACGGGCGGCCAGCTGCGCAAGGTGATGATGGATACCGTGGATGGCGAATACCAGAACTGCAAGGCGTTCGGTGGTGCCTACACGCGCGAGCATTTCTTCGGCAAGACCCCGGAAACGCTGGCGATGGTGTCCAGCTTGTCCGATGACGACATCTGGCGCCTGAACCGCGGCGGCCACGACCCGCACAAGGTCTTCGCTGCCTATGATGCCGCCGTGAAAACCGTGGGCCAGCCGACCGTGATCCTGGCCAAGACCGTGAAGGGGTATGGCATGGGCAGCGCCGGCGAGGCGCTCAACCCCACCCACCAGACCAAGAAGCTCGACGACGATGCGGTGCGTGCCTTCCGCGACCGCTTCCAGCTGCCGATCAGCAACGATCAGCTCAAGGATGGGGAGGTGCCGTTCTTCCTCCCGGACGAGAAATCGCCGGAAATCCAGTACATGCGCGAGCGTCGCAATGCCTTGGGCGGCCACCTCCCGCAGCGTCGCCGGAAAGCCAGTGGCGACCTCGAAGTGCCGCCCTTGGCCACGTTCGATCGCCTGCTCAAATCCACCGGTGATCGCGAAATCAGCACCACCATGGCTTTCGTGCAGATGTTCAACATCATCCTGCGCGACAAGCAGGTGGGGCCACGTTGCGTGCCTATCGTGGCGGACGAGGCGCGCACCTTCGGCATGGAAGGTCTGTTCCGCCAGCTGGGCATCTACGCCCCGCAGGGCCAGAAGTACAAGCCGGTGGATGCCGACCAGCTGATGTTCTACCGCGAGGATGCGGCGGGCCAGGTGCTGCAGGAAGGCATTTCCGAAGCCGGTGCTTTCGCCAGCTGGATGGCCTTGGCCACCAGTTACAGCGTCTCCGATCTGCAGATGCTGCCGTTCTTCATCTACTACTCGATGTTCGGGTTCCAGCGCGTCGGCGACTTCGCCTGGCAGGCGGGTGACATGCGCGCCCGCGGCTTCGTGCTGGGCGGGACGGCGGGCCGCACCACGCTCAACGGTGAAGGCCTGCAGCATGAGGACGGGCAGTCACATGTGCAAAGCGCGCTGATCCCGAACGTGCGCAGCTACGACCCGACCTTTGCCTATGAGGTGGTGACCATCGTCCAGTACGGCATGCAGCGGATGCTGGCCGAGCAGCAGGACGAATACTTCTACATCACCCTGATGAACGAGAACTACACCCACCCGGAAATGCCCGAAGGCAGTGCCGAGGGGATCATCAAGGGCATGTACCTGCTGCAGGATGCCGGCAAGGGCAAAAAGGGCGATTTGCGCGTGCAGCTGCTGGGCAGCGGCACCATCCTGCGCGAGGTGATCGCTGCGGCCGAACTGCTGGACAAGGACTTCGGCATCAAGGCCGACATCTGGTCCTGCCCCAGCTTCACCGAGCTGGCGCGGGATGGCGTGGATGCCGAGCGCTGGAACCGCTTCCATCCGGAGGCCAAGACGCCGCGCAAGGCGTGGGTGACGCAGCTGCTGGAAGGCCGCCAGGGCCCGGCCATTTGCGCCACGGACTACGTGCGCACCTTCGCCAACCAGATCCGCGAATACGTGCCGATGCGTTATGCCGTGTTGGGTACGGATGGTTACGGCCGCAGCGATACCCGCGAGAACCTGCGTCGCCACTTTGAGGTCGATCGCTTCCACGTGGCGCATGCTGCCGTGGCGGCTTTGGCGGCGGATGGCAAGCTGACCGCCAAGGACGTGGCACGGGCGATCAAGCTCTACCGGCTCGATGTCGAAAAGCAGAACCCCTTGCTGGCTTGACGGCTGAGATCAGAAAGGAAAAAGGCGGCCATTGGCCGCCTTTTCGTGTCCCCGTGCGTGTCGCGATGCACGGGGATGACGTGCGATGGTCGCGGATTATTTCTTCAGCGAATCCCGGATTTCGCGCAGCAGCAGGATATCTTCGGAGGGGGCTGCGGGGGCCGCTTCCGGCTGCTTGTGCAGCTTGTTGATGCCCTTGACCACCATGAAGATGGCGAAGGCCACGATCAGGAACTGGACGATGGCATTGATGAATTCCCCGTAAGCCAGCACCACGGCCGGGACTTCCTTGCCGGCGGCGTCCACGGTGGCGGCCTTCAGGGTGAATGCGAGCTTGGAAAAATCGGCACCGCCGATCAGCAGGCCGATGGGCGGCATGATCACCTTGTCCACCAGGGCCGTGACGATCTTGCCGAAGGCACCGCCGATCACCACGCCAACGGCGAGGTCGATGACGTTGCCGCGCATCGCAAATTCCTTGAACTCAGTCATCATGCCCATGCGGGTCTCCTGTTGGGTGGAAGGGGGAAGTCAGGTGGGCTGGGCGTCGATTCGGCCGTCCAACACCAGCGCATCGCCGATGCAGGCATGGAAAACGTCGCCCGGCTGCAATGCGGCGACGCCGGCGGGGGTGCCCATGAAGACGAGGTCACCGGCACGCAGCGCATACAGCTTCGAGAGCGCATGCAGGATATCGGGTACGTCCCAAATCAGTTGGTCCAGCGTGGATTGCTGGCGGCGCTGTCCGTTGATGTCCAGCGTGATGGGCAAGGAAGCCAGCGGGCCCAGCATCGCCACAGGCAGCAGCGCTGAGATGGGCGCGGCGTGGTCAAACCCCTTGCCGGTATCCCAAGGCAGGCCTTTGGCCTTGGCGGCGGCTTGCAGGTCGCGGCGGGTGAGATCCAAGCCCACGCCATAGCCGTAAACCAACGCCATGGCGGCCGTTGTCGGCAACAGCCCTGGCGGTGCATCGCTGCCCAGCGCCACCACCAGCTCGACTTCGTGGTGCAGGTCCTGCGTGCCGCGCGGGTAGGGCACCACGCCATCGGTGACGATGGCATCGGCCGGCTTCATGAAGAACACAGGGTTGCCACGGTCGGCTTCCGACGTGGCCACGGGTGCCCCCATTTCGCGGGCGTGGTCGGCGAAGTTTCTGCCTACGCAATAGATGCGACGAACCGGGAAGTTGCCCAACGGCCTGCCGTCGCGACCACGGACAGGGATCCGCGGTGCGGCGGGCGCAGGGATGACATCCATTCAGCGGGCCAGAGGCAGATGGGCCTTGCCGACCACGCGAAAATCGCCGTCGATGCTGTTTGGGCGTGCAGCGGGGCGAGCCATGGGCTTCCCGCGCCGGGCCCACAGGCGCCAGAGCATGCCGCCGATCAGCATCGCCACGCCAATGAACACGCCCGCCACCAGCAATACCAGCAGCAACGCCACGCCCAACAGGCCCAAGGCGAAGCGCAGCAACGGCTGCCGCGGGCGACGCGGTGAGCTGAACACAAAGCTGCGGACACGATGGAAGGCGTGGTGATGGAAGCTGGACATCGCGCGCGGTGATCCTGTGCGTGGGTGTGCCGTGACACAATGCGATGAAGTATCGGCAGAACCGGCGGCAAGGGTGTGAGCAGTTCGTTAAACGAAGCGGAAATCAGCCTGATGGCACTGGAGGCGCTGCAACCCGATGCGCTTGCGGAAATCGAAGCCAGCATCGAGGGGGAAGCGGCGTCGCTGATCCTTTATCGCGACGCACAGGGCGGGGTGCACGCCTTCCGCAACATCTGCCCACATGCGGGCAGACGGCTGGACTACGCCCCCGGCAAGTTCGTCCGGACCAAGGGCGGCGAGCTGCTTTGCGCCGTGCATGGGGCCACTTTTTCCCTGCCGGCCGGGGTCTGCGTGGCCGGCCCCTGCCGAGGCGAGTGCCTTTGCGCCGTTGCGGTGCACGTGGCCGAGGGCCAGATCCGGCTGGGTGAGGCGGACGCTCAATAGAGCAAGTGGATCATCGCCACGATGATCACCGTGTAGGCCAGCGTCAGGGGCGCGCCGGCCCGCCACATGTCGCGCGCGGTATAGCCGGCCGGACCCGTGATCATCGAGATCGACGGATTCGACGCGGTGATGAAATTGTTGGATGCCGACAACGCCACGATCAGGGCAAACGCGGTCGGGTTGCCGCCCACGGCCAGCGCCAGGTTGATGGCCAGCGGCACCATCACGATGGTGGCCCCCACATGGCTGATGACCAGCGAGAACGCGGTGGTGAACAGGGCCAGTGCCAATGTGATCAGCCAGATCGGCATCCCGTCCGGCAAGCGGTCGATGCTGTGGCCGGCCAGCCAGGCGGCTGCACCGCTGGAGTCCATCGCCCACCCCAGCGGGATGAGGCACGCCATCAGGAACACCGTTTTCCAGCTGATGGCGGCATAGGCTTCGTCCATCTTCAGCACGCCCGTGACCAACATGCCGGCGACACCGGTCATCAAGGCGATGGAGGTGGGGATTCGTGACGACAAGGCCAGCAGCATGCTGACCGCGAAAATGGTCATCGCGATCTTGAACTTGTGCGGGCGCTGCTCCCCTTTGGGGTAGTCGGTAACCACCACGAAATCGTGGCTTTTGGCCGCTTCGGCGAGGTCGGTCCAGACGCTGTGCAGGACCAGCATGTCACCGGCCCGGATCGGGACGGTGCGCACATCCTTGCGGATGACCTGCTTGTCGCGGTTGATGGCCAACAGGCTGAGGCCAAACTGCTTGCGCAGGCGCAGCTGGGCCTGGGGCTTGCCGATGAACTTGGAGGTGGGCGGAACCACGGCTTCCGAGATCCCTGCACGGCTGGGATTGAACAGGTCGCCGAAGACACGCAGCCGGGAGGAGGCGCGGAGGAAGTGCCGCTGCGCGAAATCGGCGATGCGCTGGCGCTCCCCCATCACGCCCAGCACGCTGCCTACCCAGATCCGCGTATCGGCCGGCGGGGCCAAGCGGGACTCGTTGCCGGTCTGCAACGCCAGCAGCAGGGGCATGTCGGCCAGCAGTTCGGCGTCCCCCACGCTCATGCCCACCATCGGGCTGTCCGCGGTCACGGTCAGCTCGTGCAGTTCCCCCTCGATCCCGTAAGCGCGGGCGAAATAGCTTTGGGTACGCGCGGGGGTGACCGCTTCGTCGCCACTTTCGCGAAGCATGCGTCGCCCGAAGAAATGGAAATAGGCCAGCGACGCCGCCAGCAGCGCCAGCCCGATCGGCAGGGGCGCGAACATCTTCAGCGGTTCGATGGCGGCGGCGCCCGAGGGCATGTTGGCGTTGGCCGAAATCAGCAGGTCGTTCAGCAGGATCAGGGGGGAATTGCCGACCATCGTCAGGCTGCCGCCCATGATGATGGCGGCGGAAACCGGCATCAGCAGCCGCGAGAGGCTGATGCCCGTACGTGCGGTCAGCCGCGACACAACCGGCAGGTAGAGCGCGGTGGCCGAAGTGTTCTGGATGATCGCGGAGTTGAGCCCGGCCACGCCGGAGGCCAGCAGCAGGAGGCGCTCCTCGATGCCGTTCGCCCGCCGCAGCAGCCAGCTGGCCAGCCTGTTGAGCGCGCCGGTGCGGTCCAGGCCCGCGCCCAGAATCATGGTGGCGATGACGTTCATCACCGCGTCCGAGGAAAAGCCGCCGAACAGATCTTCCGGCGCGATCAGCCCGGTCAGGCCCAGCAGCACCAGCACCACCAGCGACACCACGTCGGCGCGGATGCGCTCGAACAGGAACATCGCCATGGTGAACACCACCAGCCCCAGCACCAGCAGCATGTCGTTGGTGAGGTTGAGGGTGGTGTCCATGCGGTCCGATGGTTTGGCGGGGGCAATGAGGCCGGGTGTGAAGCCCCAAGCTGGGGTTGCGGTGCGTCAGTGCCTACCTTACCCGCGATTCCCCGTTTCGCGGTGCTCCAATGACAGCAAGCGTGTCCATTGGGCCAGAGTGACCGGGAAGACGGACAGTCTGTTGCCGCGTGCCGTCAGGGCGAACCCTTCACCCAGCGCGTCGGCGTGGCTGCGGATTTCGTCCAGCAGGATGGGGCGCGTCAGTTTGCGTTCGAAGGCGACATCCACCAGAAACCAGCGCGGTGTCTCGCGGGTAGCCTTGGGGTCGTGATAGGGCGATGCCGGGTCGAATTGGGTCTCGTCCGGATAAGCCGCGCTGGCCACGGTGGCCAACCCTGCAATGCCGGGGGATTTGCAGTTGGAGTGATACAGCATCACGCCATCCCCAATCCGCATCCCGTCGCGCATGAAATTGCGCGCCTGATAGTTGCGCACGCCATTCCAAGGCTCGCGGCCGACCCGGGCCAGATCGTCGATGGAGAATGCGTCGGGTTCGGATTTCATCATCCAGTAGCGACGGGGCCGGGTCATGCACTTTCCTTGGCGAGATAGGTGGCAGCTTCGCTGCAGACGGCATCCAGACGAACGTCCCAAGGCGCGGTGACGATGGCGTCCAGGCGCTGCACGGCAAAGCCGGCGCCGACCAGCAGCGGCGCTGTGCCGGGTTGTGCGCGAAACGCCAGGCTGCGGTCATACCAGCCGCCGCCCATGCCAAGGCGGTGGCAGCGGGCGTCGAAGCCGGTCAGTGGCAGCACGATCACCGCCATGTCTTCGGCGCGCAGCGCCGCGTCGGCGCTGACGTCGGGTTCAGGGATGCCGAAGCGGTTGGTCACCAACAGGTCTCCGGGGCGCCAGGGCGCAAACCGCAGCAGGCCATCGTCGTGCAGCACGGGCAGGCACCAGATCAGCGACGGTGGAAGCCGCAGCTGGAGGACGTGCAAGCCGATCTCGGCGTCCATGGCCCAGTAGCCTGCCACGTAGCCGGCATCCGGCAGGAAAGGCAGAGCCAGAATGCGGTCGGCCAGCGTCTCGGCCGCGGCGATGCGGGTGGCGGCAGGCAGTGCGCGACGGCGGTCGCGCAGGAGTTTGCGCAACGCGGCGCGATCGTCTGGCAGGCTCACGCGGAAGCAAACCGGTTGGCGGGAGGGTGTCTCCGCTGTGGCGATGCGGGCGAAACGACCTTGAACCCGGGGTTCAAGTGGGAGCGCGTGGCGGCCATCGGGCTTCCCGCTCATGGCGGACATGCACGCCCGGCAACCAGTGCGCCCCCGATGTCGTCATTAAGGGACAAGGCGAATGTTGCGCCCGCCGTCGCACACAGCAGAGGACGCGGCCAGTATAGCCCGATGTGGTTGGGAGGTCAGCGATTGCTGCCTTCGTCGCTGGCGGGGTTCAGCCTGCTTGCGTCAGCAGCAGGTCTAGCTTGCGGTTGGCTTCGTCGATCAGGGCGAAAACACCGCCCGCTGGCGGCTCTGCAACGCGCTTCGTCTGCTGGAGCTCGTGGGCGAGATTCAGTGCCGTCAGTATGGCGAGGCGGTCAGGGGCTGCCAGTTTGTTGCCGCCGCGCAGTTCGCGCATGCGCGCATCAAGGGTCTTTGCCGCGATGGTCAGGCTCTGGCGCTCGTCTTCGTTGACGCCAACCGTGTATTCGCGGTCCAGGATACGGACGGTCACCGGTTCGCTCATGTGTGCTGCTCCAGTGACTTGAGCCGGCTGATCATCGCTTCGACGCGACTGCGCGCCTGTTCCTGCTTGGTCAGCAGTTGCGCCCGTTCGCCGCCAAGCTGCTCAACCTGATGGCGCAAGCTGCGGTTCTCATCCTGCAGGCGTTGCAGGCGCGTGCCGAGCAGATCGATCCGCGCCAGCAGCTTGTGCATTTCCACGTGCAGGTCGCGGTTTTCCATCCGGGCACCTTAGGCAGCAAGGCGGATCCGGTCAAGCGCGCAATGCGCGTGCCTGCGCTGCATTTTCCAGAAGGGTGCGCAGGCATGCATCGGCAGGCAAGGGTCGTGCAACGTGGTAACCTTGCGCCATGTCGCAGCCGTGGTGTTGCAGGAAGTCCAGCTGCTCGGGAGATTCCACGCCTTCCCCCACCACCAGCAACCCCAGCGTGCGCGCCATGGCGATGATGGTCGTGGTGATCGCGGTGTCCTCGTTGTCGGGGCTGCAGCCCAAACCATCGATGAAAGCCTTGTCGATTTTCAGGGTATTGATCGGCAGGCGATGCAGGTAGGCCAGCGAGGAGTAGCCCGTGCCGAAGTCGTCCACGGCGATGGAGACCCCCATCTCGCGGAAGGCCTGCAGGCGTTCACTGGCCAATTCGGGCTGGGCCATGAGCACGGTTTCCGTCAGCTCCAGCTCCAGAGCCTCCGGCGGCAGGCCATGCTCGGCCAGTGCGTTTTTGACGGCTGCGGCAAAATCGGCGCGCTGCAGTTGCAGGGCCGAGACGTTCACGGACATCACCAAGTCGTTGTCGACACCGGCTTGGCGCCAGGCGGCCAGCGTGCGACAGGCTTCCCGCAGCACCCACTCGCCAATGGGAACGATCAAGCCGTTTTCTTCTGCCAGCGGGATGAATTGTGACGGGGCGACCTCACCCAGCTCCTTGCTGGACCAGCGCAGCAGGGCTTCGACTGCGGTCAGGCGTCGATCAGTCAAGCTCAACTGCGGCTGGAACACCAGGTACAACTCGTCACGTTCGATGGCGCGACGCAGCGCCGCGACCAGGCTGGCACGGTGGCGGATGTCCGCGTCCATCTCGTGGCTGTAGCGCGCGAAGGCGCGACGCCCTGAGGCCTTGGCGCGGTACATCGCGGTGTCGGCGTGCTTGAGCAGGTCGGTGGGTACCTGCGCATGGTCTGGAAAGAGGCTGATGCCGATGGATGGGGAAATGATGAATTCGTGGCGGCCATCCAGCTGCAAGGGGGCATCGAAGGCGTCGATCACTGCCTGTGCAAGCCGGTCGGCGGCCTCGGGTGCATCGGAGGCATCCAGCAAAATGGTGAATTCGTCACCGCCAATGCGTGCGATGGTGGGCCCTTCCCCCGCCACTTCGCGCAGGCGTTGGGCGGTGGCACGCAGGATGCGATCCCCGGTGGCATGCCCCAGCGAGTCATTGATGTCCTTGAAGTGGTCAAGATCAAGGAACAGAAGGGCCAGGCGACCATTCTGGCGTCGCGCTTGGACGATCGCGTGCGAAAGCCGTTCCGACAGCAAGGTGCGGTTGGGCAGGTTGGTGAGGGGGTCGTAATTGGCGAGATAGCGCAGCTCGCGTTCGATGCGGCGTCGCTCGGTGATGTCCTCGGCCACCAGCACATACATGCGCGTGCCGTTCACTGGGTCATCCATGGCTGTCGCCTGCATCTCGCAGAGGAACTCCCGCCCGTCCTTGCGAACCTGCCACATTTCGCCAACCCAGTGGGCGTTGGCCGCCATCGCGGCACGGCAGCTGGCGTAGAAATCGGCATCATGCCGCGTGCTGTTGAGCAACCCTGCGTCCTTGCCAAGGACGTCGTCTGCATCGTAGCCGCTGATGCGGGTAAAGGCCGGATTGATCGTGACGAATCGAAATTGCGCATCCACGACCAGCACCGATTCGGCCATGCTGCGCATGACTTCCGCAGCAATCCGGTGCTGCCCCTCCATCTCACGGACCGCATCGATGTTTCGCGCGGTGCCCGCCAACAGCCGCACCCGGCCATCGGGCGTGTGTGCGATCGCGCGCCCGCGGGTGCGCACCCATTGCCATCCGCCATTCGAGGACTGCAGGCGGTGATCCGACTGGAAATAAGGCGTTTCGCCCCGAAGGTACGCAATCAGACGCTCACGCACGATGGGTGCATCTTCCTCGTGGATGCGCGTCTGTCGATCCGGGATGACCCGCACCGCGAACTCGCCGCCGGTCTCGGCCGTGACGCGGGTTTCCTCCAGCTCGCGGGTGTCGAGGTCGTACTGCCAGTAATACTCATTGGACGCCCACAGCGACAACTGCAACCGTTGCTCGCGTTCGTGCAGCGCACGCAGATGATCGCGTCCTTCGCGCTCGCGCCGGCGGGCGGCGGTGATCGCCACGCCGGCCAAAAGCAGGACAAGCAACGACAGGATCAGGACCAGCGTGTGACTCAGGGGCAGCTCGCCTGTGGACATGCCCGCAGGCAGCGACGCGGCAGCCGCGCGCTGAAGCCTCGTCACTGGTATGTCCACCATCCCCATGGCTGGAGTGTAGGCATGCCTGCAGTTCGGCAACAAGCCATGACGATGGGTTGCTAAACTCGTGGCCGACATTCCACCGCAAATTCCATCAGGACATCCACGTGAGTGACATCGAGCTGCCGACTTGGCAAGAGGTAGCGGAGTCCGCCGATCGTCTGCGGTTGGCCACCAGCCCCGCCGAGCTGCATGGGGCTTTGTGTGGCTGGTTGGCGGCCGGTGGGGCGGACCTGCCGGGCTGGCTGGCGCAGGTCATGGTCGATCCGGCCCTGCCGACCCCCGAGAAAGGGGAGGCGTTGGATCTATTGCGCGCTGCCAGCGCCTCGCAGTTGGCGGATCCGTCGTTTGGCTTTCAGCTGCTGTTGCCAGAGGCCGCGGCCAATGTGCGTGCACCGGCGCTGTTTGCGTGGTGTCGGGGGTTCCTGAGCGGTTTTGGGCTTGCGATCGGGGAAAAACCCTTGTCGGAGGAGGGGCAGGAGTCATTGGCGGACCTGGGCAACCTGGCGGCTGCGCAGTTTGATGAGGGCGACGACGACGAGGACGCCTTGTCCGAAATCGAGGAATACCTCCGGATGGCGGTGCTGTTGCTGCATGCCGATGGTGCGCTTGGGGCGCAGCATCGGCAGCGCCTGCATTGATGGTGCGTTGGTGTCCCGGATGACGTCGTCCCAACGCAAGGCCTTGGCCCATCGCCGTAGCCGGTTGATGGCTGCCGCTGGCGACGGCGCGATCTTGATCGTGCCCGCGGCGCCGGAGCGGATCCGCAGCCG
>CAUJJG010000052.1 GCA_963205445.1 Pseudomonadota bacterium | reverse complement strand
GGCTATGACATCGCCGATTTCCGCGGCGTCGATCCGCTGTTCGGCACGCTGGAGGACTTCGACCGGGTGCTGGCCAAGGCGCACGCACTGGGGCTGAAGGTGATGATCGACCAGGTGCTCAGCCACTGCGCGGTGGCGCATCCGTGGTTCATCGAAAGCCGCGCCAGCCGCGACAACCCGAAGGCCGACTGGTTCGTCTGGGCCGACGCCAAGCCGGACGGCAGCCCGCCCAACAACTGGCTGTCGATCTTCGGCGGTGTGGCCTGGACCTGGGAGCCACGGCGCGGCCAGTACTACCTGCACAACTTCCTGTCCTCGCAGCCGCAGCTAAATTTTCACAATGCAAAAGTGCGCGCGGCGCAGCTGGAGAATCTGCGGTTCTGGCTGGACCGCGGCGTCGACGGCTTCCGCCTGGATTCGATCAACTTCCCCTTCCACGACGCGCAGCTGCGCGACAACCCGGCCAAGCCCGCGCACCTGCGCACCGGCCGCGGCTTCAGCCCCGACAATCCCTACGCTTTCCAGTACCACCTGCACAACAATACCCAGCCGGAAAACCTTGGCCTGCTGGAGGACATCCGCGCCCTGCTGGATCGCTACCCGGACGCCGGTGCGCTGGGCGAGATTTCCTCGGAAGACTCGCTGGCCACCACCGCCGAATACTGCACGCCGCAGCGGCTGCACATGGGCTACAGCTTCGAACTGCTGACCGAAGACGGCAGCGCAGGCTACATCCGGCAGACGGTGGAAGCGCTGGAAGCCAAGCTCACCGAGGGCTGGCCGTGCTGGGCGATCTCCAACCACGATGTGCAGCGCGCCGTGACGCGCTGGGGCGGTGGCGACGGCGATGACGCACTGGCCAAACAGCTGGTGGCGCTGGTGTGTTCGCTGCGTGGTTCGGTCTGCCTGTACCAGGGCGAGGAGCTGGGGCTGCCGGAGGCCGAGCTGCCGTTCGAGGCGCTGCAGGACCCCTACGGCAAGACCTTCTGGCCGAACTTCAAGGGCCGCGACGGCTGCCGCACGCCGCTGCCGTGGACGGACGCGGCGGATGCCGGTTTCAGCCATGCCGCGCCCTGGCTGCCGGTGGCGGCGAGCCACCTCGGCCGCAGCGTGGCGGCGCAGGAGCGCGATCCGGACTCGGTGCTGCAGTCAGTGCGTTCCTTTCTGCGCTGGCGCAAGGACAAGCCGGCGCTGGTGCAGGGCAGCATCCGCTTCGTGGACGCGCCGGAGGACGTGTTGGTCTTCGAGCGCGCCCACGCCGGCCAGCGCCTGCTGCTGGCGTTCAACCTGTCGGCGCGGGCGGCCGCGTTCGCGTTGCCGCAGGCCGCAGGCCTCGTGACGCTGCCGGGGCTGCCGGCGGCGCGGCTGAACGACGGGCGCCTGCTGCTGCCGCCGCGCGGTGTGGCCTGTCTTGATCTGAATGAAAGGGGCTGAGGCGATGCGCATTCTGAAACCGCTGGCCTGCGCGCTGCTGCTGGCTTGTCCCGGACTGGCGCTGGCGGAGACGGTGGCGCAGGCGCATTCGCCGGACGGGCGCATCGAGGTGCAGCTGGACCTCAATGGCGAGGGTCGGCTGGCCTACCGGGTGCTGCGCGACGGCAAGCCGGTGATCCGCGACTCACGGCTGGGCTTCATCTTCCGCAACGGCCGCCAGCTGCTGCGCGGGCTGCAGCTGGACGGGCAGGCCGCGCGCAGCGTCGATACGCGCTGGGAGCAGCCCTGGGGCGAACGCCGCCACGTACGCGATCACTACAACGAGCTGCGTGCGCGGTTCGTCGAAAAAGACCACGACCGCCGCCGCTTCGACATGGTGTTTCGGGTCTTCGACGACGGCATCGGCTTTCGCTACGACGTGCCGGCGCAGCCCAAGCTGCAGGAGGCGCAGATCGTTCAGGAGCTGACCGAGTTCGCGCTGGCGCGGCCGGCGACCGCGTGGTGGATCCCGGCGCTGGAGTGGAACCGCGAGGAATACCTCTACCACCGCACCCCCCTGCGCGAGGTCGGCGTGGTGCAGACGCCGCTGACCCTGCGCAGCGACGATGGATTGCATCTGAGCATCCACGAAGCGGCGCTGGTCGATTACGCCGGGATGAACCTGATGCGCGGCGGCGACGGCGAACTGCGCGCGCTGCTCACCCCCGGCAGCCCGACGCCGGTGGTGCGCACGACGCCCTTCATCACCCCGTGGCGCACGATCACGATCAGCGACAGCGCCGGTGGGCTGGTGGAATCCAATCTGATCCTCAACCTCAACGAACCCAACAAGCTTGGCGACGTCAGCTGGTTCACGCCGGCCAAATATGTCGGCGTGTGGTGGTCGCTGCATCTGGATCAAGAAAGTTGGGCAGCCGGCCCGAAGCACGGCGCAACCACGGCCAATACCAACCGCTATATCGATTTCGCCGCCGCCAATGGTTTTCGCGGCGTGCTGGTGGAAGGCTGGAACCAGGGCTGGGACGGCGATTGGTTCGCCAACGGCTGGGGCTTCGATTTCAGCAAGCCCACCGCCGACTACGACCTCGCCGGGTTGGCGCGTTATGCCACGGGCAAAGGCGTGCACCTGATTGGCCACCACGAAACCGCCTGCGCGGTCAGCCACTACGAGCGGCAGATGGACGCCGCGTTTGCGTTGTTCGAGAAACTCGGCATCGACGCGGTGAAGACCGGCTATGTCTGCGATGCTGGCCAGATCGAGCGACAGGACGCGGCCGGCGGCCCGGTGCTGCGCGAATGGCACGAAGGCCAGTGGATGAGCGGCCACCACCTGCGGGTGCTGGAAGCGGCAGCGCGCCACCGCGTGGCGATCAATTCGCACGAGCCGATCAAGGACACCGGCCTGCGTCGCACCTATCCCAACTGGGTCTCGCGCGAAGGTGCGCGCGGGATGGAGTTCAATGCCTGGGGCGTTCCGCCCAATCCGCCCGAGCACGCGGTCACCTTGGTTTTCACGCGGATGCTGGCCGGGCCGATGGACTACACCCCCGGCATCGTCAGCCTGACCGGGCGCGGCGGGCAGGAGATCCAGAGCACGTTGGCGCGCCAGCTGGCGCTGTACGTCGCGCTGTACAGCCCGA
This sequence comes from Pseudomonadota bacterium, assembly GCA_963205445.1. GTDB lineage: Bacteria > Pseudomonadota > Gammaproteobacteria > Xanthomonadales > Xanthomonadaceae > Thermomonas. Next base: position 4,855 of record CAUJJG010000052.1, on the reverse strand, counting down.
TCCAGATGGTGGCCGATCTGCCCGAACACTATGCGCAGCATCCGGACGCGTTCCAGTTCATCAAGGACGTCGCGGTGGATTGGGATGAATCGAAAGTGCTGGCTGGTGAAGTCGGTGAGTACGTTGCGATTGCGCGCCGTGCGCGCGGCAAACCGGATTGGTTCATCGGTGCATTGAACGATCGAAGCCCGCGCACGTTGCAGGTCACGCTGGATTTTCTTGCGCCGGATCAGCCTTACCGCGCGGAAATCTATCGCGACGGTCATGGTGCCGATTGGAAGGGCGAAGCCCGTTTCCGCTTTGCCCGTGAAGTGCGCCTCGTGCGTCAGGGCGATGTGCTTTCCCTGTGGCTTGCAGGCGGCGGCGGGGCCGCGCTGCGGCTTGTTCCGCTGGAAAAAGAGCCGTGATTGCAATGAATACGTATGCAGCACCTTTCGCTTGCAGGAGGGCTGACCAATCATCGTCACTGTCATGAAACTGACTTGATTTACCACACAAACACGCGAGGGGAAATGACATTCGCGTGGCATCGAACATCCATTTCTGGAGGGGAAAATGGTTCACTTGAAGCGGAATCTGTTGAGCGTGGCGCTGGCAACGGCTGCGATGGTGTTGAGCTTGCAAGTCCAGGCGCAAAACGCCGGGGACACCACGCAGGAGGCGCCTGAGAAGGCCAAGAAGAAGGGCGATGACGCCAAGAATCTGGACACCATCGTGGTGACCGGCATTCGCGGTGGCATCGAGCGCGCCATCGACATCAAGAAGGACGCCACGTCCATCGTCGAGGCTATTTCTGCCGAAGACATCGGCAAGCTGCCGGATGTTTCCATCGCCGAATCCATTGCCCGTTTGCCGGGCTTGGCGGCGCAGCGCGTGGCGGGTCGTGCGCAGGTGCTCAGCGTGCGCGGGCTGTCGCCGGATTTCTCCACCACCTTGCTCAACGGCCGCGAGCTGATCAGCACCGGCGACAACCGCAGCGTGGAATTCGATCAGTACCCGTCCGAGCTGATGGCCGGCGTGACGATCTACAAAACACCGGATGCAACGCTGGTGGGCCAGGGCCTGTCGGGCACCATGGACATGCGCACCGTGCGCCCGCTGGACTACGACAAGCCGGTGTTCGCGATCAGTGGTCGCTGGCAGCGCAACTCGCTGGGCAGCGCGGCCAATGAAGGCGCTACCGGCAACCGCTTCAATGCCAGCTACATCGGCCAGTCGGCGGATCGTCGCGTTGGGTTTTCCATCGGCTATTCGCATTCGGATACGCCGGTGCAGGAAAACCAGGTGGGCCTGTATGAGCCTTGGCAGGCCATCGGCACGGGCTGGCGTCCGGGCGTTGCGGCGGGGACCTATTACTCGGACGGCATCAAGGCCTTGCGGCGCACCGGTTACACCAAGCGCGACGGCGTGATGGCAACCCTGGAAGTGCGCGCAAGCGATGCATGGATCAGCATGTTCGACGTGTTCTATTCCAAGGCGCGTCAGGAGAACACTGCCAATCAGTTTGAAGTGCATATCGGCGACTACAACGGCGGTTATGGGCGCCTGGATGTCACCAATGCGCAAGTCAACGGCAATGGCAGCTTCACCGGAGGCACCGCAAACAACGTGTATCCGTTGGTGCGCGGCATGTACAACAACCGCAAGGATGTCATCGAAGCAGCCGGTTGGCGCAACGAATTTTTCTTCGATAACGGGATGAAGCTCACCGCCGATGCGAGCTGGTCGCGCGCCAAGCGCAATGAGTTGAATCTGGAAAACAACACCCAGCTGCAGCCCTCGCCGCAACTGGATTCGGTGGTGCTGTCCTTCACCAGCAATGGGTTCTCCCAGCTGAACCCGGGCCGTGATTATTCGGACCCGACCAAGCTGTTCCTCGCCAACACCATCTATGGCTCCGGCTACGGCAAGGTGCCCAAGGTCAAGGATGAGATGGCCAGCTTCCGTCTGGATCTGGACGTGCCGGTCAGGGGGGCGCTGGCGGACGTGTTCTCGGGCTTCCGGCTTGGGTTGAACCACGCCGATCGCAGCAAGGACAAGACGCAGCCGGAGGGCAACATCAATGTCGGTGCGCAGGGCATCACCGCGATTGCCTCCGAGCTGCAATATGGCTTGGTAGATCTGGGTTTTGCCGGTGTCGGCCTGATCCCCTCCTGGGACGTGCCGGGTGCGGTGGCGAAGTACATGACGTTCAACCCCGTCGATAACCAGCCCTGGCTGATCCCGAAGGCGTGGTCGGTCAACGAGAAAATCAGCACGGCCTACGCACAGGGCAACATCGATACGACGTGGGGTTCAGTGCCGGTGCGCGGCAATATCGGCGTGCAGATCCAACGCACCGACCAATCCTCGGATTCACGCGTGTGGGACAGCTCGCAGCCGGCCGGGCAGGAGATTCGCCCGTACAGCAATGGCAAGACCTATACCGATGTGCTGCCCAGCATGAATCTGGCCTTCTCGCTGACCGACGCCCAGACCCTGCGCCTGGGGCTGGCGCGGCAGGTGGCGCGTGCGCGCGTCGACCAACTGCGTGCATCGGTGGAATTCGGCGTTGATACCGCCACCGGCAAACCCGGCGCCGGCGGCGGCAACCCGCTGCTGGACCCGTGGCGCGCCAATGCCTTCGACCTGTCGTGGGAGTTGTATTTCGGCAGTCGGGCCTATGTCTCTGCGGCCTATTTCTACAAGGATCTGCGCAGCTACATCTTCACCCAGACCCGTGATGGCTATGACTTCACCGAGTTGCTGAAGGGGTGGGTGCCACCGGCAGGCATGACCGTGCCGGTGAAGACCACGGGCACCATGAGCGCCCCGTTCAACGGCAAGGGTGGCAAGCTGCAGGGCGTGGAGCTGACTGCATCGCTGCCGCTGGATCTGGTGTTCGGCGATGCCCTGCAAGGCTTCGGCGTGGTGGCCAGCGCCAGTTTCAATGACAGCAGCATCAAGGTGCTGGATCCGGAAAGCGCCAGCAGCGTGGGCAGCGGGCCGATCAGCCTGCCGGGCCTGTCCAAGCAGGTGTACAACTTCACGGCCTATTACGAGCGCAACGGCTTCGAGTTCCGCATCAACAATCGTCGTCGCTCCGACTTTATCGGCGAGATCGGCAATTTCGACGGCAATCGCACCCTGCGTTACGTGGTTGGCGAGAACATCACCGACGCGCAGATCAGCTACAGCTTCGGCGAGGGCAGTGCGCTCAAGGGCCTGAGCCTGTTGCTGCAGGCCAGCAACCTGACCGACGAGGCCTACCGCACCTACGCCGGCAGCAAGGACCGGCCGCTGGAATACATCAAGTGGGGCCGCACCCTGTTGCTGGGTGCCAGCTACCGGTTCTGATCGGCGACTTCCTGGGCAACCCCTTTCCCCCGCTGATGCACATCGGCGGGGGTTTCTTTTTGTGCAACAGGGGGACTCAACGCGCCAGTGCCGCCGCCTCACGCGCGAGCTGGCCGATGCGCGCCCAGTCGCCGGCCTTGATGGCGTCATTCGGCAGCATCCACGAGCCGCCAACGCAGGCCACATTGGGCAGCGCCAGATAGGCCGGGGCCTTGGTCAAGTCGATGCCCCCCGTGGGACAGAAGCGCGCCATCGGCAGCGGGCCGGCGAAGCCCTTGAGCGCGGCGACGCCGCCGCTGGCTTCGGCCGGGAAGAACTTGAAGCGCTGCCAGCCGTGCTCCAGCCCGCGCATCACTTCGCCAACCGTGGCGACACCTGGAATCAACGGCATCGGGCAGGCCTTGGCTGCGGCGTACAGCGCATCTGTGACGCCGGGGGAGATTGCGAACTGCGCGCCGGCCGCTTCGACGTTGCGCAGGTCGGCTTCGTTCAGCACGGTGCCGGCGCCGACGCAGGCCTGCGGCAGCTCGCGTGCGAGCAGGGCGATCGCTTCCAGCGCGCAGGGCGTGCGCAGGGTCACTTCCAGCACCGGCAGGCCGTTGTCGGCCAGCGCGCGACACATCGGCAGTGCGTCTTCGAGGCGGTCAATGGTGATCACCGGGACGACCGGTGCGCGGGCGAACACGGCATCGACCAGCTGGGCGTGACGGGCGGTATCGAACATGGCTCAGTGCTCCTGGGCCTGCAGTGCGCGGGCGGCGCCGAGCAGGCCGGGGTGGGGGTGGGTGATGACGTGGATGGGAACTGCCTCCAGCAGGGCCGCCATCCTGCCCTTGGCCAGGAAGCGTTCGCGGAAGGCGCTGCTGCGCAGGAATGGCAGGAAGCGCGGAATGATGCCGCCGGCGATCACCACGTTGCGCGCGCCCTGCACCAGCGCACAGTCACCGGCGACGCTGCCGAGCACCGCGCAGAAGCGTGCCAGCGCGCGGCGCGCGGTCAGGTCGTGGCCGTCCAGCGCGCGCTGCACGATCTCGGCCGGCTCGCGCAGGCTGGGGGTGTGCAGTGCCGATTCGCCGCGCAGGGCGGCGTCGATTTCGGCCAAGCCCTTGCCGGAGAGCAGGCGCTCGTTGGAGCAGCGGCCGTGCCGCGCGGTCATCCACGCATCGATCTCGCGCTCCTCGTCGCAGGTTGGCGCAAAACCGATATGACCGCCCTCGGTTTCCACCACTTGCCAGCGCTCGCCGCAGCCGACCAATTGCGCCACGCCGAGGCCGGTGCCGGGGCCGAGCACGCTGATCGGGCCGCGCAGGTGGGCTTCGCGTTGGCCGTGCAGGGTCACCATGTCGGCGTCCACCAGCGCCGGGATCGCCCAGGCCACTGCGCCGAAGTCGTTGAGCATGCGCAGCTCGGCCAAGCCCAGCGTGGCCTGCAGCTCGCTGCGCGAGAACGCCCAGGCGCGGTTGGTCAGGCGGATTTCGTCGCCGCCGACCGGGCAGGCCACCGCCAGCGCGGCGCGCGT
>CAUJJG010000051.1 GCA_963205445.1 Pseudomonadota bacterium | reverse complement strand
CTCCCTGGTGACAACAGCGCTGTGGTACCACCCGATCCCATCCCGAACTCGGAAGTGAAACACAGCTGCGCCGATGGTAGTGTGGCTCAAGCCATGCAAGAGTAGGTCATCGCCAGGGTCTTTACTCAAAACCCCGCAGCTCACGCTGCGGGGTTTTTCTTTGGCGGAAAACGCGACATGACTCAGCCGCCGACCTTCATTGCCGCCGACACCATCAAGGTCATCACGCAGGCGAAACCACCCAGCCATGCAAGGCTGCGGAGGGCCTGCTGAACCGTGACGTAGAACACCCCATGCAGTACTCGGCAGGCAACGAAGGCCATCGCAAGCCAAGCCACCCGCTGGGGATCCACCTGTGCAAACTGTGCCATCAGCACGGACGCCGCAAATGCGGGAAAGGCTTCAAATGCGTTCAGGTGCGCGGCATAGGCGTTGCGGACCTGATAGCTGTCCTGCTTCGCAATCCAGCCGCGCGGGTCTTTGTTGTTGTAGCCGGGCGCGGCGCGCTTGGCGATGACTGCCCAGACATAGGGCAACAGGGCGGCGATGACGATGCAGCAATAGGCAATGAACATGGTGACTCCCGGCTTGGTGATAGCCGGGAGTCTAGCTTGATCGCGCCTTGCGCCGCAGGCGGCAAGCGGGGCGGATTACTTGCCGGCCGCCGGTTTGGCTTGGACCATGGCGTCGCGCTTGGCCTTGAACGGGTTGCCTGCGCGCCAATTGGGCCATTGACCATTGTTCGCAAGGGTTTCGCCGACGGTATAGACAGCCTCAAGGTCTTGGATGATGCCGTCCATCTTCCATGTGGCGGCGTCGTATTGGTCACCCGGCTTGTGGTAACGCTTGGCGGTGTAATCCGCCGAAGCAGCTTCACCTGCGGCTTTGCCCCCTTCGATGAGGTCGCTGCCGCTGCTGATGTACAGTGCCGGGACGCCGGCTTTAGCAAAATTGAAGTGATCGGAGCGGAAGTAAAACCCCCCCGCCGGATTGCTTTCATCTGCGAGATATCGCTTCTGCACGTCGGTGCTCAGCTTGAGGATGTCCTCCAGTTCGGAGCTGCCTTTGCCGACCACGGTGATGTCGTGTGCTTTACCGGTTGGAGCCATGGCGTCGAGATTGATCACCGCCACCGTTTTGTCCAATGGAATGACGGGGTGCGCCACGTAGTATTTCGAGCCCAGCAGTCCGGATTCTTCCAAGGTGACGGCCAGGAACAGGACGGATCGCTTCGGCGGGGTCTTGGCGTGGCGCAGGGCCTCGGCGATTTCCAGAATGCCGGCAACACCAGTCGCGTTGTCCACGGCCCCGTTGTAGATATTGTCGCCGGTTTCGCCCTCATGGGTGCCCAAATGGTCCCAGTGGGCCATGTAAACCACGGCTTCCTCGGGTGATTCGCTCCCGGGCAGCAGGCCCACCACGTTCCGCGAGCTCTTCTCGACCGATTGGCTGTTCAGGGTCAGAGATGCACTGGCATCCAGTGGAACCGGCTTGAATCCGGGACGATTGGCGGCAGCACGCAGTGCGTCGAGATCCTGGCCGGCCGCCTTGAACAGTGCCGTTGCTGCGTCGCCGGTGATCCAGCCTTGGACGGGTATGCGCGGTTCTGGATCATCCTTGGCGGGCAGGTCGTACTGGGGGCCTGACCAGGAGTTGCGGACAACCTCCCAGCCGTAGGCGGCGCCGTCGGTATCGTGGATGATCAAGGCCCCGGCCGCTCCTTTGCGGGCGGCTTCCTCGAATTTGTAAGTCCAGCGGCCGTAGTAGGTCATTCGCTTGCCGTCGAACAGTTTGGGGTCGTTGGCATGGAAGCCTGGGTCGTTGACCAGGATCACCACGGTCTTCCCCTTGACGTCCACGCCGGCATAATCGTTCCAGCCGCGCTCAGGCGCATCGACACCGTAGCCAACGAAGACGAGGGGGCTGTCTTTCAAGTTGACTTGGGCTTGCCCCGTCCGGGTGGCGACAACCATGTCCGTGCCAAATTTCAGTGACTGCACCGACTCGCCGACCTTGAGGTTGAGCGTCGCGGATTCGTCCGCGGTGGTTTCCACCATTGGAACGGTTTGGAACCAGTCTTCGCCGTTGCCGGGCTGCAGGCCGATGCGGGCGAATTGGGCCTTGATGTATTCGATCGACCGTTCCTCGCCAGGGCTGCCGGGCGCGCGCCCGGCAAAGTCATCCGATGCCAGTTGCTGGACATGGGCCGCGAAATCGTCAGTCGTGATCGCGGGGGCGAAGGCGTGGTCACCAGCGGTGGGCAATGGCGACTTCACGTCGGAGGCCGCCGCGCCTGCAGAGACGTTCTCGCTGCCATTCTGACTGCAGGCACAGAGCATCAGCAGAGCGAGGAACAGGGGGCTATGGCGCATTGCAACACTCCGTCGGGGCTCGATGGGATTCTAGGGCAAATATCGCGATGGACGAGATCCAAGAACGCGGGCCAGATGCGAACGCCTCGCTGCACTCATCGCTACAATCGTGTACCCCCATGCCCCGCTTCAGGAACCCACCGTGACAAGCCCCCCCATCGTGCGCCCCAAGCCCGTCGTCCTGCTGATCCTGGATGGCTGGGGCCACCGCGAGGAAACTGCGGACAACGCACTGGCGTTGGCTGATTTGCCGAATTGGCGTGGTTTGCTGGCGTCTTGCCCGCACACGCTGATCCATACCGAAGGTCGCCACGTCGGTTTGCCTGACGGGCAAATGGGCAATTCCGAAGTGGGGCACATGAACCTCGGGGCCGGCCGCATCGTCTACCAAGACCTGACCCGGGTGGATGCCGCGATTGAGGACGGCAGCTTTTTCACCAATGTCGAACTGCGTGCGGCCTGTGCGGCGGTCAAGGCCAATGGTGGCACGCTGCATGTGATGGGGCTGCTGTCGCCTGGCGGGGTGCACAGTCACGAACATCACATCTTCTCGATGCTGGAATTGGCCCAGCGTGCAGGCGTGACTCGCGTGGCGGTGCATGCTTTTCTCGATGGTCGCGATACGCCACCGCAGTCCGCTGAGCCCAGCCTGCGCGCTTTGCAGGCGCTGTGCGACAGGCTGGGCAATGCGCGAATCGCCAGCGTGGGGGGGCGGTATTACGCGATGGATCGCGACAAGCGTTGGGAGCGCGTTCGACAGGCCTGGGATGTCGTCGTCGAAGCGCAGGGCGCGCAGCGCTGCAATGATGCGATCGAAGCGCTGCAGGCGGCGTATGCCCGTGGTGAAAATGACGAATTCGTTGCCCCCACCGTACTCGACGGCGCGCAGCCCATGCACGATGGTGATGCGGTGGTCTTCATGAATTTCCGTGCCGATCGTGCGCGCCAACTGACCGCTGCCTTCGTCGATCCCGCATTCGACGGCTTCGTCGCGCGTCGACCGGCGCTGGCGCGTTTTGTCTGCCTGAGCGAATACGATGCCAAG
>CAUJJG010000050.1 GCA_963205445.1 Pseudomonadota bacterium | reverse complement strand
CTCCCTGGTGACAACAGCGCTGTGGTACCACCCGATCCCATCCCGAACTCGGAAGTGAAACACAGCTGCGCCGATGGTAGTGTGGCTCAAGCCATGCAAGAGTAGGTCATCGCCAGGGTCTTTACTCAAAACCCCGCAGCTTCCGCTGCGGGGTTTTTCTTTGGCTGATTTGTCGGCGTGTGGATATGCCCACGTTGCATGTTGCAAGGCACCAAAAAACAGGTGGCATGACGCTAGAATGCAGCAGTTATTCCCCGTGAATTCTCATCCCCTCCAACTGATCAGGTGTCATGTCCACCACGCCCACTTTCGCCCATGATGATTGCTGGCTTGTCCTCAAGTTTGGTGGCACTTCGGTTTCGAAACGTGGGCGCTGGGACAACATCGGCAAGCTGGCTGCCGGCCGTGCCCGCGACAATGATGCGAGGGTGCTGGTGGTGGTGTCAGCGCTGTCGGGTGTCACCAATGAATTGACCGCGATTGCCGACGGCGCTGCCGATAGTGCGGAACGTGTGTCGAAGTTGGAGACGCGCCACCGTGAGTTCGTGGGCGAACTGGGGCTCGATGCGCATGCCGTGCTCGGCACCCGTTTGGCGGCGCTCTTTGGCCTGCTCTCTGATCCGCGTGCGGCTTCGCGCCCATTGGACTGGCAGGCCGAAGTGCTGGGCCAGGGGGAGTTGCTTTCGTCCACCATTGGTGCGGCTTATTTGCGCGCGCAAGGAGTGGACATCGGCTGGATGGATGCCCGCGATTGGCTGGCGGCGCTGCCTCCCCAGCCCAATCAGAGTGCTTGGGCGCAACGCTTGTCCGTCAATTGCCAATGGCAGGTCGATGGTGATTTCCGGCAGCGCTTCGCACAACAGGCATCACGCATCCTGATCACGCAGGGGTTCATTTCGCGTCATCAGGATGGCGGAACGGCCATTCTTGGTCGCGGCGGTTCGGATACGTCCGCCGCTTATTTCGGTGCCCTGCTGCGCGCCAAGCGTGTCGAGATATGGACAGACGTGCCCGGCATGTTCAGTGCCAACCCGCGTGAGGTGCCGGATGCGCGTTTGTTGACTCGCCTGGACTATTACGAGGCGCAGGAAATCGCCACCACCGGCGCCAAGGTGCTGCATCCGCGTTCGTTGCGGCCTTGCCGCAATGGCGGGGTGCCGATGGCGATCCTCGACACCGAGCGTCCGGATTTGCCCGGGACCAGCATCGATGATGCCGCAGCGCCAGTCCCCGGCGTGAAGGCGATCAGCCGCCGCAACGGGATCGTGCTGGTCTCGATGGAAGGCATTGGCATGTGGCAGCAGGTGGGCTTCCTGGCCGATGTGTTCGCGCTGTTCAAGAAGCACGGACTTTCGGTGGACTTGATTGGTTCGGCTGAAACCAACGTGACGGTCTCGCTGGACCCATCCGAAAACCTGATCTCCACGGATGTGCTTGCGCGCCTGTCAGAAGAGTTATCGCAGATTTGTCGGGTCAAGGTAATTGCCCCCTGCGCGGCGATCACGCTGGTTGGACGCGGCATGCGTTCGCTGCTGCACAAGTTGCAGGATGTCTGGGCGATGTTCGGTCGCGAACGCGTGCATCTGATCTCGCAGTCTTCCAACGACCTCAATTTGACCTTCGTGGTTGATGAGGCGGCAGCGGATGGCATGCTGCCCAAGCTGCACGAGGCCCTGATCGACTCTGGTGCGATGCCCGTGCACGAGGGCGAGGTGTTTGGCCCGCGCTGGCGCGAAATTCAAGGCAGTTTCCGGCCACGGCCACCGCGTTGGTGGGAAGCGGCGGAGGCTCGTCAGGCCCTGTTGGCGGTAGCCGCTGAAGACTCTCCGTGCTACGCCTATCATTTGCCCATCGTGCAGGCGAGGGCGCGCCAGCTCAAGGGGATTGCTGCACTGGATAGGCATTTCTATGCGATCAAGGCCAACTCGCATCCCGATATCCTGCGCACGTTGGTGGATGAAGGCTTTGGCCTGGAGTGCGTGTCTCAGGGCGAGCTTGAGCGCGTGTTCGAGACGCTGCCGCAACTTGCACCCGAGCGCGTATTGTTCACCCCAAGCTTCGCGCCAATCGGCGAATACGTGGCTGCGTTGTCGCGCGGGGTCAATGTCACCATCGACAATGTCGAATTGCTGCAGCGTTGGCCAGAGGTGTTCCGCGGTCGTCAACTGTGGTTGCGGATCGACCTTGGCCATGGCGATGGCCATCACGAGAAGGTCAATACGGGTGGAAAGCAGGCCAAGTTTGGGCTGTCCACGCAGCGTGTTGAGGAGTTCATCCTTGCCGCACGCGCGTTGGACGTGCGCATCACCGGCCTGCATGCCCATCTTGGCAGTGGCATCGAAACCGTGGGCCATTGGCAGGAGGTGGTGGACGAGCTGGCCGGATTCGCACGTCGCATCGGCAGCGTAGTGACGTTGGACCTCGGCGGTGGTCTGCCGATTCCTTATACCGAGGACGACGAACCTTTCGATCTCGACACCTGGGCCGCGGGCCTGGCTGAGATCAAGGCGGTGCATCCGGCCTTCCAGCTGGTGATCGAACCAGGCCGATTCTTGGTGGCCGAGGCCGGCGTTCTGCTTTGTCATGCCAGCCAGGTGGTGGAAAAGGACGGCGTGCTGCGGGTCGGGCTGGATGCGGGCATGAATGCGCTGCTCCGCCCTGCGCTGTATGACGCTTGGCACGACATCGTCAACCTGTCGCGACGCGATGACGGCACGGTACGCGATTTCGACGTGGTCGGCCCGATTTGCGAATCCAGCGATGTGTTTGGCCATCGGGTCAAATTGCCTGCGGCTACCGCGCCGGGCGATGTGATGCTGATTGCCGATGCCGGAGCCTACGGTTTCAGCATGGCCAGCACCTACAATCTGCGAGCGCTGCCGGCGGAATCATTGCTGTCCGGCGGTTGAGCCATTGCAAGAATCATGACCATGACCGACTGGATCTTCCAACGCGACGCCATTCGCAGCTTCCGTTTCGTGCGCTGCGGTTTCGATGCGCACACAGGCGTGGCGCAGCTGGTGTATGCCTTCGACGACGGCCCGGAGCTGACCGAGACCGTGACCCTGCCAGGCGCACCTTTCGCCCTGGATGCCGCCCGTACCGATGCGGCGCAGCGTGCGCTGCGTCTGCTGCACCTGATCGCCGGTGTCAGCTATTACAAGGCGGCGGTGCCGGCGCAGATTTGCATCGAAGGCGAGCCCATCGATGCCGATACCGCGGGCTTGCTGGAGACGGTTTATGGCAATGGGTTGGGCGAGTTTGCCTACCGCAATGGTCTGGAGTTGCGTGGGAAGATCCATTTCCCCCACGCCCAGGGCAATGCCTCCGCAGCGCCCACCGTTGGCCTGCGCCCGCACGCGCTGGTTGCCATCGGCGGCGGCAAGGATTCGCTGGTCAGCATCGAGGCGCTGCGCGCCGAGGGCGTCGAACAGACCGTGACGTGGATCGGCGGTTCGCAGCTGATCGCCGCCTGTGCCGCGCAGACCGGGTTACCGACGCTGAACATTGGCCGCCAGCTCGCGCCGCAGCTGTTCGATTTCAATCGTCAGGGCGCCTGGAACGGGCACATCCCCGTCACCGCCGTGAACTCGGCAATCATGGTCTTTGCCGCCGTGGTGATGGGTGTGGATCAGGTGGTCTTCTCCAACGAGCGTTCGGCCAGCTATGGTTCACTGATCCCGGGAACCGGCGAGGTCAATCACCAATGGTCCAAGGGCTGGGCGTTTGAGGCGGCGTTTGGCGAACATGTACAGACGCACGTTGCTGCTGACCTGCACTATTACTCGCTGCTGCGGCCGCTGAGCGAGCTGGCGGTGGCGCGCCAGTTTGCAAAAAGCGATCGCTACGACGCGCATTTCTCCAGCTGCAATCGCAACTTCCACATCCTTGGCGAGCGCCCCACCAGCCGCTGGTGCGGGGTTTGCCCGAAGTGCCATTTCGTGTTTCTGGCACTGGCGCCATTTTTGCCCAAGCTGCGTTTGGTCGGGATCGTGGGGCGCAACCTGTTGGATGATGCCAACCAGGTTCCGGGGTTTGACGCATTGCTGGAATTCGGCGACCACAAACCGTTTGAATGCGTCGGCGAAGGTCGCGAGTCACGTGCGGCGATGGCGACGCTTGCGCAGCGCCCGGAATGGCGTGAGGACGCGGT
>CAUJJG010000049.1 GCA_963205445.1 Pseudomonadota bacterium | reverse complement strand
CTTGAGTGCGTCCTGATGCAGGCCGACCTCGCGCAACCACTCGGTGCGCGCACGCTCCATGAAGGCCAGGTACTGGGCGTGATAGACCACGCCGCCGGCGTCGGTGTCTTCCCAGTAAATCCGCACTGGCCAGACAAATGGCTCAACCATGGCCTTCCCCGAACAGCGGGGCGGTCTCCGCCTTCGGCTTGAAGCCGAGGTGGCGGTAGGCTTTCGCGGTGGCCATGCGGCCGCGCGCGGTGCGCACCAGATAGCCCTGCTGGATCAGATAGGGTTCGATCACGTCTTCCAGCGTGCCACGCTCTTCGGACAGCGCCGCCGCCAGCGACTCCACGCCGACCGGGCCGCCGTCGAAGGCGTCGATGATCGTGCCCAGCAGGCGGCGATCGAGCTCGTCGAAACCTTCCGGGTCGACTTTCAGCATGTCCATCGCCGCGCGCGCGGTGGCGGCGTCGATGCGGCCGTCGCCCTTGACCTGAGCGTAGTCACGCAGCCGCCGCAACAGGCGGTTGGCGATGCGCGGGGTGCCGCGCGAGCGCCGCGCCAGCTCGACCGCGCCGGCCTCGTCGCAGTCGATGCCGAGGATCCGCGCCGATCGCCGCACGATCCGGGTCAGTTCTTCCGGCGAATAGAACTCCAGCCTTTGCACGATGCCGAAGCGGTCGCGCAGCGGCGCGGTCAACAGCCCGGCGCGGGTGGTCGCACCGATCAGGGTGAACGGCGGCAGGTCGAGCTTGATCGAGCGCGCGGCCGGGCCCTCGCCGATCATGATGTCGATCTGGCAGTCCTCCATCGCCGGATAGAGGATTTCCTCCACCACCGGCGACAGCCGATGGATTTCGTCGACGAACAGCACGTCGTGCGGCTGCAGATTGGTCAACAGCGCGGCGAGATCGCCAGCTTTTTCGATCACCGGGCCGGAGGTGACCCGCAGATTGACCCCCAACTCATTGGCGATGACGTGGCTGAGCGTGGTCTTGCCGAGGCCGGGGGGGCCGAAGATCAGCACATGATCGAGCGCCTCACCGCGGCCCTTGGCGGCCTCGATGTAGATCTGCATCTGCTCGCGCACCGGCTGCTGGCCAAGGTATTCGGCCAAGCGCTGGGGGCGGATGCTGGCCTCCAGCTGGGCGTCTTCGCGGCTGGCACCTGGGGCGATGATGCGGGACTCGGTCATCGCCGCATTATCGTCAAATCTCCACCTGCGCGCCCAGCTCGACCAGGCGATTGCCGGGGATGCGGAAGAAATTGGTGGCCGGGGCCGCATTGGTGTGCATGAAAGCGAACAGCTTGTCGCGCCAGATGGGCATGCCGCGACGGCGCCCGGCGACGATGGTCTCGCGGCTGGTGAAATAGGTGGTATCCATGGGGTTGAAACTGAGGTCACACTGGTCACAGCTGCGCATTAGCGCCACCGGAACGTCCGGCTGTTCCATGAAGCCGTAGCGAATGATCACCCGATGGAAGTCATCGCCGCTGATCGCCGTGATCGTCATTCGCTTGTCCTTGGGCGCATAGGGCACATTCAAGGTTTCCACGGTCAGGAACACGTTGCGCTCGTGCAGTACCTTGTTGTGCTTGAGGTTGTGCAGCAGGGCATGCGGCACGACGCCCGGCGTGGGGGTCAGGAAAACGGCGGTACCCGGCACCCGCACCGGCGGCGCCAGCATCAGGCCGGGCAGGAAGGTTGCCAGCTGGATGCCGTCCTTGCTCATTTCTTCACGCAGCAATTCGCGGCCGCGTCGCCAGGTGCGCATCATGGTGAACAGCACGATGCCCAACACCACGGGGAACCAGGCCCCCTGCATCAGCTTGATGCCATTGGCCACCACGAAGCCGACATCGACCAGCAGGAACAGCGCGCACAGCGCGAGAATGCCGTAGCGCGCACGCGGCCACAGCATGCGGGCCACCAATGCCAGCAGCAGGGTGTCGATCAACATCGTGGCCGACACCGAAATGCCATAGGCCACCGCCAGATTGGAAGAACTCTGGAATGCCAACACCAACCCGAACACCAGCAGCGCCAGCCCCCAGTTGACGGCGGGGATATAAATTTGCCCGATGGTGTCGTGGGAGGTGTGCTTGATCCGCATGCGCGGGATATAGCCCAGCTGCATGGCTTGGCGTGACACCGAAAAGGCCCCGGTGATGACCGACTGCGAAGCGATCACCGCTGCCAACGTTGCCAGAACGATCATTGGGTAAAGCGCCCAGCCAGGAACCGACTCGAAGAAGGGATTGGCCACCGCTTCCGGGCGCTGCAGCACAACCGCGCCCTGGCCGAGGTAGTTCAGCATCAGGCAGGGAAGCACGAAGAAGTACCAGCCATTGCGAATCGGCGGCGCACCAAAGTGCCCCATGTCGGCATACAGGGCTTCGCCACCGGTCACCGCCAGCACCACGGCACCGAGGATGAAGATGCCGTGCCAGCCATGCTCCAGGAAGAACCGCCAGCCCCACCACGGGTTGAAGGCCTTCAGCACTTCCGGGGTGGACAACACATTCCAGATGCCGATCGCGGCAAGGGCAAGAAACCACAGCACCATCACCGGGCCAAACACTTTGCCAACCCGTTCCGTGCCGAACCGCTGCGCCGCGAACAGCGCCGCCAACACGATCAGCGTGATGGGCACCACGAAGTGGCCCAACCCCGGCGCCGCCACTTCCAGCCCTTCCACCGCCCCCATCACCGTAATGGCCGGCGTGATCACGCCGTCACCGAAAAACAGCGATGCGCCGAAGATACCGAGAATGCCGACCACATAGGCCGAGCGTGAGCCGTGGCGCAGG
>CAUJJG010000048.1 GCA_963205445.1 Pseudomonadota bacterium | reverse complement strand
CGGGCCGGCGATGGCTTTGAGCAGCCGGTACTGGGCGTCGTTGGTGTCCTGGCATTCGTCCACCAGCAGGTAGCCGATGCGCTCGCGCCAGCCCAGTCGCGCCTCTTCGTCGTTTTCCAGCAGCTGCACCGGCAGCCGGATCAGATCGTCGAAATCGACCGCATTGAACGCGGTCAGGCGCTGCTGGTAGCGGGCATAAATCGCCGCGGCCTCGCGCTCTCGGCTGCTGCGGGCAGCCTCGGCAGCCTGCTCTGGCGACAGGCCGGCGTTCTTGGCGCGACTGATCAGCTGCTTGACCGCATCGATGACATCGGGCTTGCTGCCCGGCGGCAGCAGGTCCTTGATCTGGGCGGCGGAATCGTCGGCATCGAAGATCGAAAAGCCGCGCCGCAGGCCCAGCTTGGCGTGGTCGATCTGAACGATCCTCAGCCCCAGCGCATGGAAGGTGCTGACCGTCAGCTCGGACGCGGCATCGCCACGGATCCGCTTGGCCACGCGTTCACGCATCTCGCGCGCGGACTTGTTGGTGAAGGTGATCGCGGCGATCCGCCGAGCCGGGTAGCGGCCGCTGCCGATCAGGTGCGCGATCTTTTCCACGATCACGCGGGTCTTGCCGCTACCGGCACCGGCCAGCACCAGCAGCGGGCCTTCGATGTGGAGGACGGCTTGGCGTTGCGGCGGATTGAGGCCGTGGAGCGGGTCGCGTGACATCTGCCCATTGTCGAAGCCAGCGGCGGCGCGTGCCAGCCTTGTGCGCCGGTAGAATCCGTGCATGGCCAAGCTGTATTTCTATTTTTCGGCGATGAACGCCGGCAAGACCACCACCCTGCTGCAAAGCGCCTACAACTATCGGGAACGTGGGATGCGGGTGGCGATTCTCACCCCGCGCCTGGACGACCGCGCCGGCAGCGGCAAGGTGGCCTCACGGATCGGGCTGCGCGCGGAGGGCCTGGGCTTTGGTCCCGACGATGACCTGCAGCGGCGGGTCGAGGCCGACATCGCCGCCCATGGCCCGCTGCACTGCGTGTTGGTGGATGAGGCGCAATTCCTGTGTCGGGCGCAGGTGTGGCAGCTGAGCGAAGTGGTGGATGCGCTGAAAATCCCGGTGTTGTGCTACGGCCTGCGTACGGATTTTCGCGGCGAGCTGTTCGAGGGCAGCCAATACCTGTTGGCCTGGGCTGACGAGCTCTCTGAAATCAAGACCATCTGCCACAGCGGCAAGAAGGCGACGATGAACGTGCGCGTGGACGAAGCCGGGCGAGCCGTGCAGGACGGGCCGCAGGTGGAGATCGGCGGCAATGAGCGCTATGTCTCGGTGTCGCGCGGGGAGTTCAAGAAAGTGATGCGGGGGGAAGGCAGCATCGAGCCTTTGCAGGTGCCGTTGCTGTAAGCGTCAGATTGCGGCGCAGCGGTCACGGATCTGCTGGATGCTGCGTGGGATCGCGCCCCCTTCCGGGAGCGCCAGCTGCATCTCGGTCAGCAGGGTGTCCAGGGTCATCCGTGCGCGTTGCGGCGACTGCCGGCAGTCCAGCTCGGCCACATGGGCGCGCGCCAGCCAGGCGTTCTTGCGCAGCTCGATGTCGCTGCCCTGCGCTTCCCCGTAGCGGACCAGCTGCGCCATCGCATCCGCGGCGCCTTGGCGTGCACGCTGCAGGGCCAGCGAAATTTCCGCGCGGCGGGTGTGGGAGTGGTTGTCGCCGAAGCCGGCGCGCGTCAGACGGACGGCGGATTCCAGCGCCTTGCGTGCCTCGGCATCGCGGCCGAGTGCGGCCAGAATTTCGCCCGCCAGCCGCTGGCTGTCCCCCACCAGTTCGTGGCTGGGGCCGAAGGTGGCAGCGCGCAGCGCGATGGCCTCCTCCGCCAGCAGCAGGGCCTCGCGGTCCTCGCCGGCGCTGTGCAGGATCATGGCGAGGTTGAACGTACCGCCGGAGATCAGGCCGGGGTTGGCGGATTTGCGCCAGGCGGCCACGGCTTGGCGCTGAAAACGCACGGCCCGGGGCAGGTCGCCACGCTCCCAGGCGACGATGGCCAGGCTGTTGTAGGCGCGGGCCATGTCGGGATGGCTGGCGTCCAAGCGCGCACGCATCCAGGCCGTGGTATCGATGAAGATGGTCTCGGCTTCGCTGAACCGCCCCAGGTCGACGTACAGCGCGGCCAGCTGACGATTGGCATCGATGGCGGTGCGATGGTGCTTGCCGTGCAGCTCTTCCGCCAGCTTCAACGAGGCCCGGCAGTCGCGCACCGCCGCTTCAAGCGCGTCGGTGGTGCGTTCGAGGGCGCACATCGAGCGCAACATGTCGATGGCCAGCGGATGGTGGGTGCCGGCGTTTCGCCGCAGTTCGGCCAGGCCTTGGTTCAGGATCTGCAACGCTGCCCCCGCTTGCCCAACCGTGGACTTCAGGCTGGCCATGTCCAGCCGGATTTCCGCGATGCCCACGGCGTCCCCATGCGCTTTGCGAAGGGCCAAGGCCCGCGTGAACAGGCGCTGCGCCACATCAATCTGGGCGAGGTCGCGGCTGCAGCGGCCCAGCTGTGCGTAGAAAGCTGAGGACTGGCGCCAGAGCGGCCCCTCCTCCTGGCGGGCGAGATCCTCAAGGCGTTTCATCCGCTGGCTGCAATGCACGGGGTCGCCCAGCTGTTGGTAGGCATCCCCACGTTGGGTGGCGGCCTCCAGGCGCAGGCTGGCCGGCGCATCGGGCAGTTGTGCCAGCAGGCGGGCTTGGCGGTCCAGCAGGTCGCGCGCCTCGCGGTAGTCGCCCAGGCCAAGGCGCAGCTGGGCGACGACGCCGTACAGTTCGGCGCGAGCCTGCGGTTGCTTGGCCAGGCTGTTTTCGCCGCGCAGGATGCCCATGTCCAGCAGGCTGCGCAGGTCGATGGGGACATTGGGCGAGCTGCCGGCATCCTGGAACAGTTCGGCGATGTAGCGTTGCATGGCCTGTGCGCGATTGGCCTCACGCAGCGCCCGCTGGGCCTGCCAGCTGACCACGCCCAAAGCGGCAATGAGGACGCCGAGGATGGTCGTGGCGGTGGCCAACGCCCAGCGGTGGCGGCGCAGGTGCTTGCGCAGCCGGTAGCCGAGCTTTTCGCCGCGTGCCGAGACGGGGCGCCCGCGCAGGTAGCACAGGATGTCCTGTGACAGGGCTTCGGCAGAACCGTAGCGCTGTGCGGGCTGCTTGGCCATGGCCTTCAGCACGATGTTGTCGAGGTCGCCTGCCAGCTCGCGGCCCAGCCGTGCAGGCGTGTAGGGGCGCGTTTGCAGGGGGTCTGCATGGGCGCCAGCCTGCGAAGGACGGAAGGGTTCGCCGTCGAGGATCGCCTCTTCCCACTCGGCGTCGGTTTGCCGCTTGAGGCGATAAGGCTTGCTGCCCACCAGCAATTCGTACAGCACCACGCCCAGCGCATAGACATCGGTCATGGTGGTGACCGGTTCGCCGCGGATCTGCTCGGGGGCGGCGTAGTGCAGGGTGAAGGCGCGCACGCCGGTTCGGGTCTGTTCGACAGGCAGTGGTTCCACGTCCAGCAGCTTGGCGATGCCGAAATCGAGGAGACGCACATGGCCTGCGGGCGTCACCATGATGTTGGACGGCTTCAGGTCGCGGTGCACGATCAGGTTGGCGTGGGCATGGCTCACGGCGTCGCAGACTTGCCGGAACAGGTCGAGGCGGGCAGGGATGTCGAGCTGCCGGGACTGGCAATAGCTGGTCAGAGGCTCGCCCTGCACGTACTCCAGGGCCAGATAGGGCTGGTTGCCCTCCGCGATGCCTGCGTCCAGAAGACGCGCGATGTACGGGTGGGCAAAGCGCGCCAAGATGGCGCGTTCGCGGTCGAAGCGCTGGCGCATGCGTGGGTCCAGCAGGCCCGGCCGCAGAAGCTTCAGTGCCACCTTGCGTTCGTAGAGGCCATCGGCGCGTTCCGCCAACCAGACCTGCCCCATGCCGCCTTCCCCCAGCAGCCGCTCCAGCCGGTAAGGGCCGAGGCGCGCGCCCGCTGCGCAACCTTGGGCAAGCGTCAACGGTGGGGCATCGAGGAAGCCGGCATTGTCGAGATCCAGCGCCAGCAGGCGCTGCAGTTCATCGGCCAGGGTGGGGTCTTCCCGCCGGAGGACGCCCAGATGCTCGCTGCGCTGTGCATCGGGCATCTCGAGCAGGGCATCGAGCAACGGGGACAGGCGCAGCCAGCGCTCCGCATCCATGGTGCGATGCCGCGCCTGACCTTGCGGTCAGGGGCTGACAGTCTCCTGCAGGGAGGCCAGCAGGAACATGCGGGCCTTTTGCCAATCGCGGCGCACGCTGCGCTCCGAGCGTTGCAGCAGGCCAGCGATTTCCAGCTCCGACAGGCCGGCGAAATAGCGCATCTCAACCACCTGGGTCAGGCGCGGATCAACCGCGGTCAGGCGACTCAGGGCGGCGTCGAGGCCCAGCAGGTCCTCATCGAGGTTCACGCCGCCTTCGAGGTCATCCGGCAGTTCGGTGACGCGATGCAGATCGCCACCGCGTTTTTGCGCCAGCCGCTGGCGTGCATAGTCCACGATCACCGAACGCATGGCCGACGCGGCGTAGGCGAAAAAATGCGCACGGTCGTCGAACTGGGCATTGCCGGCCCCGCGATTGGTGAGCTTGAGATAGGCCTCGTGCACCAGGGCGGTGGCATCCAGCGTGTGGCCTTGTTGCTGCCCCGCCAGCTGGCGCCGCGCCATGACGTGCAGCTCCTGGTAGAGCGTGGAAAGCACGTGATCCATTGCCATGCGGTCGCCGCCGCGGGCAGCATCCAACAGCACGGTGATGTCGCCGGACTGGGTCGTCATGCACAGCCAGAGGTTCGGGGGAAGCCGGCAATATAACGAAAGCCTGTCGCACCCGGCTAGCGCCAGCCCGGACACATGGCCCGCCGCTGGCAGGCGGTCGGGCGGGACATCGAGTGGCCGCGGTCGGCATGGCATGATGGCAGGCCGCCCGAAGAGCCCGTCTCACCCTAGCCCATGCCTGCCTCACTCTACGATTTCCTGGCCGGTGGCCTGCTGCAGTTCGGCTGGCTGGCCATGCTGCTTTACCTGCTGGTGGTGACCCAGATCACCATCTTTACCGTGACCCTCTATCTGCACCGCAGTCAGGCCCATCGCGGGGTCGATTTCCATCCGGTGCTTGCCCACTTCTTTCGGTTCTGGAGTTGGCTGACCACGTCGATGATCACGCGCGAGTGGGCGGCCATCCACCGCAAACACCATGCGAAGTGCGAGACCGAGGAAGATCCGCACAGCCCCATGCACAAGGGGATCGGCAATGTGCTGTGGAAGGGCGCGGACATGTACCGTGAGGCACGTGACGACCGCGCCTGCATCGAGCAGTACGGCAAGGGTTGCCCGGAGGATGCCATCGAGCGCCGCCTGTACAGCCGCTACCCCAACTTGGGCGTGCAGGCGTTGCTGCTGATCAGCTTCGTGTTGTTCGGCGCCAAGGGCGTGGCTGCTTGGGCCATCCAAATGGCCTGGATCCCGTTTTGGGCCGCCGGCGTGATCAACGGGCTGGGCCATTGGTGGGGCTATCGCAACTTCGAAACCACCGACACCGCCACCAACCTGACCCCATGGGCGGTGTGGATCGGCGGTGAGGAGCTGCACAACAATCACCATGCCTTCCCGTCTTCGGCCAAGTTCGCACTGCGGCGCTTCGAGTTCGATATCGGCTGGGTGGCGATCAAGCTGCTGGCGTCCCTGCGTCTGGCCAAGGTGCTGCGCGTTGCGCCTGCCCTGAACCTGCGGCCCAACATCACCATGCCCGATGCGGAAACCCTGCGGGCGCTGTTGGCGCACCGTTTCCAGGCCATGACCGACTACCAGCGCAATGTGCTGAAGCCTGCCCTGCGCGAGGAGGCCGCTGCTGCTGGGGCGCGCTTGGGTGCCCTGTTGCCGCGCCGCCTGCGCAAGGGGTTGGTGGATGACGGGCGTTGGCTGAAGCCAGATGCGCGTGCGCAGATGCAGGCCTGGTTGGCCAGCCGTCCGCGCATCCTGGCGCTGGTTGAACACCGCCGTCGTCTGGCCGAGGTGCTGGAGAGCCGTGGCAGCGATGCCGCTGAAAAGTTGAAGCGCCTGCAGGCTTGGTGCGCCGAGGCGGAAACCAGTGGCGTACGTGCGCTGCAGGAGTACGCGGCGCGCTTGCGCGGGTATGCCTTGGTCCCGGCCTGATGCGCATCCTTGCCACCACGTTGGCATGCCTGAGCCTGCTGTCGATGGCTGCAGGGGCACAGGTGCAGCAGACGGGGGATTACCTGTCCCGCATGGATGTCAGTGGCGACGGGAAAGTCTCGCTGGCCGAGTACCTTGAATGGATGGGGTATGCGTTCACGCGCATGGACCGCGATGGCGATGGCGTGCTGTCGCCGGCCGAGCAGCCGGGTGGCCGCGGCAAGCCGATCACGCGAGCGGCGCATCGCGCCCAGTTGACGGAGCGGTTCCGCAAGCAGGATGCGAATGGAGACGGCACCCTGAGCGTGAAGGAGCTGGCCGCGCCGCCAAGGTGAGGGGTACCCGAGCGACTGCCATCACCCTGCACGCTATCTGCACGCCCCTGCAGGCGTGATCGCGGCGGCAAAAAATGACGCGAGCCGGCAACGTGCACAACCGGCTGCAGGGCAGGTGCAGGTGCTTGTTCAACGCTGGCAGTGCGTGCACCACACCGTGGCACGCTGGCCGATGTTGGCGTGTTTCAGCGTGCGCCCGCAGCGCGGGCAGGGCTGGCCACCGCGGCCATAGACCAGCAGCGCCTGCACGAAGTAACCGGGCGCACCGTCCGGGTGGATGAAGTCGCGCAGGGTGGTGCCACCGCGAGCAATGGCCGCCGCAAGTATCGATTTCACCGCGTCGGCGAGTGCCGCATAGCGTTCGCGCGACACCTTGCCTGCGGCCCGCAGTGGTGAGATGCCGGCCATGAACAGGGCTTCGGCGGCATAGATGTTGCCCACCCCGACCACGATGGCTTGATCCATCAGGAAGGTCTTGACCGGGGCGCTGCGACCCCGGCTGACAGCGAACAGATAGTTTCCATCGAATGACGCGTCGCCGGCCGCATCCGCCAGGGGCTCCGGCCCAAGCGCGGCCAGCAGCGGATGGATGTGCCCCGGGGCCTGCCAAAGCAGGCAGCCGAACCGGCGCGGGTCGTTGAAGCGCAGCACATGGCCGCTGTCCAACGTGATGTCGACGTGGTCATGCGGGCGTACGGGCGTGTCTTCGGGCAGCACGCGCAGGCTGCCGGACATGCCCAGGTGCAGCAGGGCGCTGCCGGCTGCGGTGTCCAGCAGCAGGTACTTGGCGCGACGACGAATGCCGTCGATGCGCTGTTCGGGCAGCAGCGTCTCTACCTCGTGCGGGATGGGCCAGCGCAGGTCGGGCCGGCGCAGCAGTACGCGCTCGACCCGGCGGCCGGCCAGATGCGGCAGCAGGCCACGGCGGGTGGTTTCGACTTCGGGCAGTTCAGGCATGCGGGGATGATGCCGTTGCCTGCGTGGTTGGGCGAGAGGGCGGCCCCATGGCGGCGGCCGCGCCACTTACCAAAGTTTCACCCGGTTTTCCGGCTTCAGGTAGAGGCCTTGCCCGTCCTTGACCTGGAAGGCGGTGTACCAAGCGTCGATGTTGCGCACCGTCAGCGCGCGCCACTGGCCCGGGGCGTGTTCATTGCCCACTACCTGCGCGCGCAGGGCTTCGTCGCGCACCTTGCTGCGCCAGGCCTGGGCGAAGGCGAGGAAGAAGCGCTGGTCGCCGGTCAGGCCGTCGAGCACCGGTGCCTCCTTGCCGCCCAGCGAGGCGCGATAAGCCGTATAGGCGGCCTGCAGGCCGGACACGTCGGCGATGTTTTCCCCCAGGGTCTGCCTGCCGTTGATGTGCAGGCCCGGCAGCGGCTCGTAGGCATCGTACTGCGCAACCAACCGGTCGGCGGCAGCCTTGAAGTGGGCGGCGTCTTCCGGGGTCCACCAGTTGTGCAGGCGGCCATCGGCATCGAACTCGGCGCCGAGATTGTCGAAACCGTGGCTGATTTCGTGGCCGATGATCGCGCCGATCGCGCCGTAGTTGGCCGCATCGTCGGCTGCCGGGTCGAAGAATGGGGCTTCGAGGATGGCGGCCGGGAAATTCATCGCATTCTGCAGCGGCAGGTTGACCGCGTTGACCGTCTGCGGCGTCATCCACCATTCGCCGCGATCAGGCGCCTTGCCCAGCTTGGCGAGCTGGTGGCGGTATTCCTGCAGCGCCGCGCGCTGGGCGTTGCCCAGTGCATCGTCTGCCTTCACCACAAGGGCCGTGTAGCTGCGCCAGCGGTCGGGGTAGCCGACGCTCACGCGCATCGTCTGCGCTTTTTGCTTGGCGAGGGCTTTTGTCTCCGGCGTCATCCAGGCCAGCTTGTCCACGCCCTTCCGGAAGGCGACGAGGATGTTGGACACCATCGCCTCCACGCGTGCTTTCGAGCTGGCGGGGAAATACTGCTGCACGTACAACTGGCCCATGGCATCGCCCAGCGCCACGTCGGTGGCAGCCAGCGCACGTTTCCAGCGCTCGCGCTGGGCGGTGGTGCCTGAGAGCCGGGTGCCATGGAAACCGAAATGCAAGTCGGCGTACGCCTTGGGCAGCAGCGGGGCGGCCGCATCCAAGGCATGGAAACGCAGATAGTCCTTCCAAATTTGCAGCGGTTGGCTGGCCACCAGTGCGGACAGGCGCTGGGTGGCTTCGGGTTGCCAGACCGTCAGCGTTGGCTGGTCCGCCAGGCCGGCGGCCGCGAGGAACACCGGCCAGTCGATGCCGGGTGCGCGCGTTCCGAAGTCGGCCGTCGGCCAGGGATTGTTGGCCTTGTGGATGTCTTGCGTGTCCACCACGCTGGCATGCGCCTTCGCGATCCCTGTTTCCAGCGCCACGATGCCCTGTGCTTTTTCGTCGGCATCGGGGGTGTTGGCGAGTTTCAGCAGGGCGGCGACATAGCGACGGTAGGCCGCACGCGTGTCCGCCATCGCGGGGTCGGCAGAGAGGTAATACTCGCGGTCCGGCATGCCCAGGCCGCCCTGCAGCAGATAGCCGACGTTTCTGGCGGGCTCCTGCAGGCCCTGCGCCACGAACAGGCCGAACAGGTTGGGCGTGTAGAAGTTGGTGGCGTTGATCGGGTCCACGTCGGCGCGCAGGCTGGCACCCAGCGCGGCCGACAGGCCGGCCAAGTCTTGCAGCTTGTCGGTTGCGTCCAGCGTGGGCTGGAGTGCGGCCAGGCCACGCGCCTCGATGCCGGCTTCATCCATGAACGCCGCGTAGAAGTCGGCGATCTTGCGGGCGTCGCTGCCCGCTGCCGGGTTGGTCTTCTGCAGCGATTGCACGAGATCGGACAGGCGTTTTTCGGCCTTCTCGAACACGGCCAGGAATGCCCCGGTGCTGGCACGGTCGGCCGGAATGGTCACGCGTTTTTGCCACAGACCGTTGGCGTGCCCATAGAAATCGTCGCCGGCGGGCGTGGCTGAATCAATCGCGGCCAAGTCGATGCCCGCAACCTGTGCTGCCGGGGCCGTGCGGGTGGCAGGGGGGGCGGCCTGCCTGTCTTCTGCAGGCTGGCAACCCAGCAGGGTCCAGCCCACGCTGACGCACAGCAGGGCCAGGGCGAGTCGGGATGGGCGAAGGGCGGGATGGGGCATGGCGGAGCCTTGTGAAGTGAGCCTGTGCATCCTGCGCCGAATCTTGTTTCGGGCATGTGCAGGAAGTCAGCAGCATGCGCCGAAAGTCGCGTTGCCGCCCGCGGATGCGGCTGCCAGACTCGCCATTGCCTGCGCGATGAAGGAGGGGGCCGTCCATGGATGCCGTACCGGGACTGGATCTGGCCCAGCCACCATTCGATCTGCTGGATGCAACTGCACAGGCGCGCCTGCAGGCCCGCGTGGACATGGGGTTTCATCCACGAGGACAGACCCTCATCACTGCGGGCATGGCGTCCGACCACGTCTTGGTGATCGTCAAGGGACGTGTGCACGCTTTTGATCTGGATGGCGCAGGCCACGAGCAGCGCTTTGCCGACTACGGGCCGGGCGACATCTTCGGTGCCTGGGCGGTGATGGCCGGGCGTGCGCGCCACAGCTACCGTGCCGAAACCGACGTGGTCAGCGTGCTGATCCCCGCTGCGTTGTTCCTGCAGCTGCAGGCGGACTGTCCACCATTTGCGGCGTGGTTCCAGGAAGGGTTGGCAGTGAAAGGCCAATTGGCCCGGCGTGGTCGTGACTCGGAGCTGGCCGAATTGATGGGAACCCAGGTGGGCGCGGCACAGTTGGCGCCGGCCGTCCACGTGCCGGCATCCACCAGCATCGAGGCCGCCAGTGCGCGCCTGCGTGAAGCGCAGGTGGACTGCCTGCTGGTGGACGACCCTGCGCACCCGCAGCCGGGCGTGTTGACCCGCACCGACCTGCTGGATGCACTGACCCGCACGCGCCTGCCGCTGGGCGCCCCGGTGGGCCCGCTGGCCAGCCGTCCTCTGGTGGCGCAGCAGACTACCGATGTGCTGTTCCAGGCATTGACCACGATGGCCGAACGACACATCGAGCGCGTTGCCGTATGCGATGGCGATGCCATCGTCGGTACCTTGGGCATGGCCGAAGTGTTGGCGCATTACGCCAGCCACTCGCACCTCATCAGCCTGCGGCTGGCACGCGCACGCACGCTGGACGAGGTGGCCGACGCCGCGCGGGGCATGACGACGTTGGTACGCACCCTGCACGCGCAGGGCGTGCGGATGCCGGCATTGATGGCGCTGGTCAGTGCGCTCAACAGCCGGGTGATGGCGCGTCTGTTCACATGGTTGGTGCCCGCCGACGTGCAGGGCCACGTGTGCCTGTTGGCGCTGGGCAGCGAGGGCCGCCGCGAACAATTGCTGAAGACCGATCAGGACAACGCGCTGGTGGTGGACGACGCGTTGGTGTGGCCGCAGCTGGAAGCAGCGATGACGCGCTTCACGCAGATGATGGGGGAAGTGGGCTACCCACCGTGTGCCGGTGGCGTGATGGTGTCCAACCCGCACTGGCGGTTGACGGTGGCGCAGTGGCAGGCGCGCTTGCATCACTGGTGGTCGCACTACGACGCACAGGCGGCGATGGATCTTGCCATCACGCTGGATGCGCGAGTGGTGGCCGGCAACGCCGCCTTGTTTGCGCCGCTGGAGGCGCGACTGCACGAGCTTGGCGGTGACGATCGGCTGCTGCGTGCGATGGCCCGATCGGTGCTGAAGTTCGAAACGCCGCTGTCGTTTTTTGGCCAGCTCCGCGAGGGCGAGCACGGGTTGGACATCAAGCGCGGCGGCATTTTCCCGCTGGTGCATGGCCTGCGATGTCTGGCGTTGAAGCACGGCATCCGCCACCGCAACAGCTTTGCCCGCTGTGAAGCGTTGGTGCAGGCTGGCGCGCTGGATGCCAGGCTGGGCCGCGACCTGGCGCAGACATTGGCCGTACTGCAACGGTTGCGTCTGGATGCGCAACTGGTCGCGCTGGATGCAGGCAAGGCACCCGACAACCTGCTGCATCCGACCACCCTGCGCACACTGGACCGCGAATTGCTGCGCGACGGTCTGCGCGTGGTCAAGCAGTTCCAGCAGCACATCCGGCTCGTGTTCCAGTTGGGGGATTGACGGCATGCACCCCCTGTCCCGTTGGTGGCTGCGCCGTCGCCATGGTGCTGGGGCATGGGCGGCCTTGTTGCAACCGGCGCCGGATGGGGAATGGATCAGCCTGGACCTTGAAACCACCGGGTTGGATCCGGCGCACGACCATATCCTGAGCCTTGCCGCGGTACCCGTGCGCGACGGGCGTGTCTGGCTGTCGGAACGGTTCGAGCGGCGGGTGCACACGGCGCGCACATTCGGCATCGATTCCATCCGTCACCACCGCATCACGCCGGACGAAGCCGGCAGCGGGGAGCCGGTCAACGAGGTGGTGCGTGCGCTGCTGCAATGGCTGGGAGGCAGACGCCTGCTGGG
Organism: Pseudomonadota bacterium; assembly: GCA_963205445.1. GTDB lineage: Bacteria > Pseudomonadota > Gammaproteobacteria > Xanthomonadales > Xanthomonadaceae > Thermomonas. The sequence goes on along the minus strand of CAUJJG010000048.1, from coordinate 181 downwards.
CTACAACCTGGGCTTCGATCTCGACATGCTGCGCCCCCATGTGCAGGCGATCACCGGGTTTTCCCTGCCCAATCCCTGCGTGGACTTGGCCGACGAGGTGGCCATTCGCCAGCGCCACCAGCGCCCGCTGGCCCCGCCCAATCTCGATTTCGCCCACATCGCCAGCACGCTGGATGTGCCG
>CAUJJG010000047.1 GCA_963205445.1 Pseudomonadota bacterium | reverse complement strand
ACGCCGGTACCCGGATGGAACTGGGTGCCGCGCTGACGCACGATGATGTTGCCGGCTTCGATGGCCTGGCCACCGTAGATCTTCACGCCCAGGTACTTCGGGTTGGAATCGCGGCCGTTACGGGTACTGCCGCCTGCCTTTTTGTGTGCCATTGCTTAGTTCTCCAGGCTGACGATCAGGCGTTGATGCCGGTGATCTGGATTTCGGTGTAGTGCTGACGGTGACCCATCTGCTTGCGGTGGTGCTTGCGGCGACGGAACTTGACGATCCGCACCTTGTCGGCGCGGCCGTGGCCGACCACCGTGGCGGTGACCGAAGCGCCCTTCAGCGCGTCGCCCAGCTTGATGCCATCGGCATCGCCCAGCATCAGGACATTGTCCAGCTTGATCTCGCTGCCGGCTTCGGCTTCGAGCAGTTCGACGCGGAGCGTTTCGCCCTGCATCACGCGGTATTGCTTACCGCCGGTGACAACAACTGCGTACATGAGGATTCTCTCGATTCTGTAGTTCTTCTGGGTGCTCGTTTCACCGAGCCTGCCGCACGTGGGCGGACAGGAGCGGAATTGTAAGTGATTCAGCGGCTTAGGGTCAACCACCCCCAGCTACGCGCTGGCGAAGTACGCCAAGGGGCGTCGCGGAAGCATTGGCAACCGGTCGATTTGCCCCCAATTCAACAGCTCGCTACGCTTTCCGATTGGCCTGCGCCCGCCGCCGGCCGCCCCACCCCCCGCAGGACACCCCGATGGCGCTGGACTACATCCGCATCCGCGGCGCACGGACGCACAACCTCAAGAACATCGACCTCGACCTGCCGCGCGACAAGCTGATCGTGATCACCGGGCTGTCCGGCTCCGGCAAATCCTCGCTGGCGTTTGACACCATCTATGCCGAGGGCCAGCGCCGCTACGTGGAATCGCTGTCGGCCTATGCGCGGCAGTTCCTGAGCGTGATGGACAAGCCCGACCTCGACCATATCGAAGGCCTGAGCCCAGCCATCTCGATCGAGCAGAAATCCACCAGCCACAACCCGCGCTCGACGGTCGGCACCATCACCGAAATCCACGACTACATGCGCCTGCTGTACGCGCGCGTGGGCAGCCCGCGCTGCCCCGACCACCACTTCCCGCTGGAAGCGCAGACCGTCAGCCAGATGGTGGACCAAGTGCTGGCGATGGAAGCCGATCCGGCGCTGGCCGAGCAGCGCTGGATGCTGCTGGCACCGGTGGTGCGCGATCGCAAAGGTGAACACCTGCAGGTGTTCGACCAGCTGCGCGCGCAAGGCTATGTGCGGGTGCGCGTGAACGGCGTGCTGCACGAAATCGACGCCGTGCCAGCGCTGGCGTTGCGGCAGAAGCACACCATCGAAGCGGTAATCGATCGCTTCAAGCCGCGCAGCGACATCCGCCAACGGCTGGCCGAATCGTTTGAAACGGCCCTGAAACTGGGCGACGGCATGGCCATCGTGCTATCGATGGACGTGCCCGCCGAAAGCGGCAGCCCACGCGAGCCGCTGCTGTTTTCCTCCCGCTACTCCTGCCCGGTCTGCGATTTCTCGCTGCCCGCACTGGAACCCCGGCTGTTTTCGTTCAACTCACCTACCGGTGCCTGCCCGGGCTGCGACGGCCTGGGGGTGGCACAGTACTTCGATCCGGCCAAGGTGGTGGCCCATCCTGAACTGTCGCTGGCCGCAGGCGCGATGCGCGGCTGGGACCGGCGCAACAGCTATTACTTCTCGATGATCGCCTCGTTGGCGAAACACTACAAATTCAACGTGGACACGCCGTGGGTGGACCTGCCCGAGGCGATCCGCGACACGGTGCTGAACGGCAGTGGCGACGATGCCATCACCCTGACCTACATCAGCGAGAGCGGCAGCAAGTACCAGCGCAAACATGCCTTCGAAGGCATCTTGCCAAATCTGGAACGCCGCTACCGCGAAACCGAAAGCGCCGCCGTACGTGAGGAGCTGGCCAAGTACATCAGCGAACGCTGCTGCCCCGACTGCGGCGGCGCCCGCTTGAACCGGCAGGCGCGCAACGTGTTCGTGGCCGACCGGCCGCTGCACGAAATTGCGGTATTGCCCATCGATGGCTGCCTGCAATTCTTCGATGGCCTCACCCTGCCCGGCTGGCGCGGAGAGATCGCCACCAAGATCGTCAAGGAAATCCGCGAGCGCCTCGGCTTCCTGGTCGATGTGGGGCTGGATTACCTGACCCTGGAGCGCAAGGCAGATTCGCTGTCCGGCGGCGAGGCCCAGCGCATTCGCTTGGCCAGCCAGATCGGCGCGGGCCTGGTGGGCGTGATGTATGTGCTCGACGAGCCCTCCATCGGCCTGCACCAACGCGACAACGAGCGCCTGCTCGGCACCCTCACCCGCCTGCGCGACCTCGGCAATACCGTGCTGGTGGTGGAACACGACGAGGACGCGATCCGGTTGGCCGATCACATCGTCGACATCGGCCCCGGCGCCGGCGTCCACGGTGGCGAGGTGGTGGCACAGGGCACGTTCGAGGACGTGCTGAAGGCGCCGCGTTCGCTGACCGGGCAATACCTCTCCGGCAAGAAACGCATCGAGGTGCCCACGCTCCGCACGCCCCCCAACCGCAAGCGGCTGCTCAAGCTCAAGGGTGCCTCCGGCAACAACCTCAAGCACGTCAATCTGGAAATCCCCGCGGGCCTGCTGACTTGCGTGACAGGCGTGTCGGGCTCCGGCAAGTCGACCCTGATCAACGACACCCTGTTCGCGCTCGCCGCCAACGAAATCAACGGTGCCTCGCACACCCCGGCACCCTTCAAGGACATCGTCGGGCTGGACCTGTTCGACAAGGTGGTGGATATCGACCAGAGCCCGATAGGACGCACGCCACGCAGCAATCCGGCCACCTATACCGGGCTGTTCACGCCGCTGCGCGAGCTGTTCGCGCAGGCACCCGAGGCGCGCGCGCGCGGCTACTCGCCGGGCCGCTTCAGCTTCAATGTTCGCGGCGGCCGCTGTGAAGCCTGTCAGGGCGACGGCCTGATCAAGGTGGAAATGCACTTCCTGCCGGATGTCTACGTGGCTTGCGACGTCTGCCAAGGCAAGCGCTACAACCGCGAAACGCTGGAGATCCTGTACAAGGGCCACAGCATCCACGACGTGCTGGAAATGACCGTGGAAGCCGCCCTCGACCTGTTCGGCCCGGTGCCGTCGATCGCCCGCAAGTTGGAAACCCTGATCGACGTGGGGCTGAGCTACATCAAACTGGGCCAGAGCGCGACCACGCTTTCCGGCGGCGAAGCGCAGCGCGTGAAGCTCTCCAAGGAACTCAGCAGACGAGACACTGGCCGTACGCTCTACATCCTCGACGAACCCACCACCGGGCTGCATTTCCACGACATCGAGGCACTGCTGGCCGTGCTGCATCGTCTGCGCGACGACGGCAATACGGTGGTGGTGATCGAACACAATCTGGACGTGATCAAGACCGCCGACTGGGTGGTCGATCTCGGCCCTGAAGGTGGCCACCGCGGCGGCCAGATCCTGGTTGCCGGCACGCCGGAAGCGGTTGCCGCACACCCGCAGTCGCACACGGGTCGTTTCCTTGCGCCTTTGCTCGAAAAACATCGGGCAAGCTCGGGCGCCCACGATTGCCCCTGAGACCACCGCATGAACCATCCCATCGAAAGCACTGCGTTCCGCACCCCGATTGCCTTGCGCTGGAGCGATCTGGATGCGTTCAACCACGTCAACAACGCGCGCTATTTCACCTTCCTCGAACAGGCGCGCATCGAGTGGTTCGAGACCATCGGCGAGGCCTGGGTGACGGACGACGCGGCACCGGTCGTGGCTTCGGCCACGCTCAACTTCAAGCACCCGATCGAGTACCCGGCCGCGGTCTTCGTCGAACTGTTCACCGAGAAGCTGGGCAATTCCAGCGTGGTGATCGGCCACCGCATTCTGGCCGAAGATGGCACCCTGCACTGTGACGGCCACGTGGCGGCGGTCTGGGTTGACCGCCACAATGGCCGACCCACCGCCCTGCCCGACTGCGTGCGTCGCGCGGCGCAACGCCTCCTTCCCGCCACCGGAGCCTGACATGTCCCTGATCGACGTCACCGTCCACGGCCAGATCCATGAGCTCCGCTTGGCAAGGCCACCGGTCAATGCGCTGAACCCCGACCTCTGCAAGGCGCTGACTGCGGCACTGGGCGAGGCGATCGCGCAGGGAGCCCGCGGGATCGTGCTTGCGGGTGGGCCCAAGGTGTTTTCCGCCGGCCTCGACGTGCCCCATCTGCTGTCCCTGGGCGATGACCAGGATGCGCTGCTGGCGGCATGGACCGCGTTCTTCGAGGCCGCACGCGCATTGGCGGCCAGCCCGGTGCCGGTGGTCGCAGCGATGGCCGGCCATGCACCCGCGGGTGGCTGCGTGCTGGCACTGTGCTGCGACTACCGAATCATGGCCGAAGGCCCTTACCGGATCGGCCTGAACGAAACCCAGGTGGGCCTGGTGGCGCCGGAAGGCATTCAGTCGCTGATGGCGCGTGCAGTCGGTGCGCACCGCAGCGAACGACTGCTGGTGGCCGGCGCAATGCCGGAAGCAGACGAGGCGCTGCGGATTGGCCTGGTCGACGAGCTCACCGACATCGACGCTGTCGCTACCCGCGCCCGCGCCTGGCTGCAGGACCTGCTGCAACTGCCGCAGATGCCGATGCTGGCAACCCGCGCCATCGCCCGCGCCGCGGTGGTCGACTGCCTGAGCGACGCCCGCATCGACCTGCCGCGCTTCGTCGCGCAGTGGTCGCACCCGGACACCCAGGCCGCACTGCGCGCAATGCTGGCGAAAATTGGAAAGTGACACCTGTTGCCGCGCACCCGTGCCTTCGGGCCTGCGCGGCCAAGCGGCGTTGCCGCCTTACAGCAGCGCCAGTACCTGTTCCGGCGGCCGGCACAGGCGGACACCCTTGGGCGTGAACACGAAGGGGCGGTTGATCAGGATCGGATTGGCCACCAGCGCATCCAGCAGCGCGTCATCGGACAGCCCAGGGTCAGCCAAGCCCAGCGTGGCGTACACAGGCTCCTTGCTGCGGATGGCTGCGCGCACGGTGAGCCCGGCATCGGCAATGGCCTGCCGCAGACGCGCCTTGTCCGGCGGCTGCGCCACATAGTCCACGATCACCGGTTCGACCCCGGCCTCACGCAGGTACTCCAGCGCCCCGCGGGAATTGCTGCAGGTGGGCCGATGCCAGATTTCCACGCGGCTGTCATTCCCCTGCATGGTCAGGCCCCCGTCGCGACGGGCCGGGTTTGGTCGGCAATCCAGCCGCTCCAGGAGCCGGCATAGAGCTTCGCCCCGCGCAGGCCGGCACGCTCCATCGCCAACAGGTTGTGGCAGGCGGTCACGCCGGAACCGCACATCATCACCACGTCGGACGGCGCGCGCCCATCCAGCAAGGCCCGGTACTCGTCGGCCAGCTGCATGGGCGACTTGAAGCGACCGTCCGGCCCCAGATTCTGCACATAGGGCCGATTGACCGCGCCGGGCACGTGGCCCGCCACCCGGTCCAGGGGCTCTTCGTCGCCACGGAAACGCTCAGGGGCACGCGCATCCACCAGCAGGCCACCAGCATCGAGATGGGCATCCACCGCATCGGCATCCAGCAGATAGCCGTCATCGAATTGCCCGCCAAAGAAACTGGCACCGGGCGGCTGGGCCATGCTGGAGGTGGGCAGGCCCAAAGAGACCCAACGCGACCATCCCCCATCCAGCACCGCCACCTTGTCCAGCCCCAACCGCCGCAGGATGAACCACAGCCGCGCCGCGAAAGCACCGTCACCGTCATCGTAAGCCACCACCTGCGACGTCGGCTTGACGCCCCATCGACGGAGATTGGCGATGACGTGGGTCACCTCGGGCCAGGGGTGCCGGCCCTGCCCCGTGCGCGACATGTCGGACAGGTCGCGCTCGAGATGCGCATATACCGCGCCGGGCAGATGCGCCTGCCGCCACGCCTGCTCACCCTGCGCCGGGAACAGCAGGGAAAAACGGCAATCGATGATGACGATATCGGGACGCTGCAGCGCCATCGAGAGGATATCGGCCTGCACCAAGGTATTCCATCCGGCCATCATTCACTCCTGTGGGATGCGTTCGCCAACCGTTGCCGCAGGTTGTACAGAATCGAGGCGGTCACGCCCCAGATCCGCTGCGGCTGGTAACGGTATTGGAACACGTGACGGGCCTTTCCGCCGAATTGAAATGCCACGCGTTCCAAACGGGCCGGATCCAGCAGGAGGGCAAGCGGCACCTCGAAGACCTCGGCCACCTCTTCCGGCTGCGGCTGCGGCTGGAACCCGGGGTCGACCAGCACCACCGTAGGCACCACCCGGAAACCGGAGATGGTCAACAGCGGATCGAGATACCCCAACGGCATGGCCTGTGCCGCCATCAGCCCGACTTCTTCCCGCGCTTCACGCAGTGCCGCATCGGCTGGGCTGGCGTCTGCCGCATCCATCCGCCCACCGGGAAAGCTGACTTGGCCCGCATGCTGCCGGAGGCGCTCATTCCGGCGCGTCAGCAACACCTCGGCACCGCCAGGGCGCGGAATGATGCCCACCAGTACGGCCGCCGCCTGTGGCGGAGACGGCAACGGAAAATCCTCCAGCTCGCCGAGGTTCCAGGGGGGCACCGCAGGCGCTGCGTCCAGCGGATGCACCGCCGCGCGCAATTTGGCCGCAAGCTCCTCCCTAGTCATCCTCCACTCCACGCAACAAGGCGCGTGCTGGCAGTACCTGCATCATGAAGTGCAGGCGTGCCGCATCCCCCAGGGTGGCCCAGGCCGCGATTTCATCCCCCGTACGATGACAGCCAAGGCAGAGCCCATCCTCGCCCAGTGTGCAAACGCCGGTGCAGGGGCTGAGCACGGCGCGAAACGTGGCATTCATCCCGTCATGGTAGCGCCCAAACGCGATGCGCCGGCACTGGGCCGGCGCATCGAAAACCACTTGCACGGCCGCGTCCAGGCGCGGCCCGTGATTCACTTCACGGCACCCAGCTCGATCTGCAGAGCGATGGCCTGCTGCGCCAGCTGTGCATTCTGCGCCCCGCCCAAGCCCTTGCCCGGCGGGATGACCACTTCCCAGACCGCGCCTTGCTGCATCAGCGGCAGGGTTTCCTTCAGCGCCGGGATCGGGGCATCGGCCACCTTGAAGGCCGGCGGCGTCTGCACACCGCTCAGCGGCACGCCCACGGCCGCCAGGAAGCTGCGGAAGGCGATCTGCACTTCGCTGGCCTGGGTGACCTTCGCACCGGTGCCCGCCTTGGCGATGCGGTACATGATGCCGCTTGGCAGCGTCACCACGCCCTGCTCGGCCTTGAACTTGTTGACGAAGGCCACGGACCCGGCCTGATTGTCAGCCAAGGCCTTGCGGAACGCCTCCTGGGCCTTCAACTCCATGCGCTGCTGAAAACCGGCGTAGGCAGCGCTCAGCTGCTCCTGGGTATAGGCCGGCTGCTTCTTGGCGAAGGCATCCTGCACGCCACGCACCACGGTGGCGATGTCGATGGGCTCATCGGTATTGGCCAATTCCTGGCCCAGCTGCCAACCAAAGGCGTAACTGGCATGCGTCTTGTCCACCACCGGCGCGGCAGCGGGTTTGGCAGCGGCAGGGGCTTGCGCCGGCTTGGTTTGCGCCGAGGCGATGCCGGCCGTCAGGGTCAGGGCCGCCAGGCTGGCAGCGATCACACGCAACTTCATCCACAACCTCGTTCGTTGGAAGTGGCCGCCAAGGCGGCCCACACTGGGCCCGGCCGCAGCCGGAAGGATTGCCTGCACGGTCGAACCGCACCGAGAGGACACGCTAGGATACTGGGCTTCGGTCTTGACGACCACCGCGCCACCCCCTGCGACCATGGGGGGCGGCCGAAGTTCCCCCCAATTTACGGAAACCTCCATGACCGACGCCCTGCTGCAGATCGACACCGCCAACGGCATCCGCACCCTGCGCATCAACCGGCCTGACAAACTGAACGCCCTCAACGCCGCCACCCTGGACGCGCTGGACGCCGCCTTCGCCGCCGCCGAAGCCGACCCGGACGTGCGCGTGGTGGTGCTGACCGGGGCCGGCCCCAAGGCCTTCGTGGCCGGTGCCGACATCGCCGAGATGAACACGCTCAGCCCCGTGCAAGGCCGCGATTTCTCCCTGCGCGGCACCCGCATGATGCGCCGGGTGGAAAAGCTCTCGAAGCCGGTCATCGCCATGGTCAATGGCTTTGCGCTCGGCGGCGGGCTGGAATTGGCGATGTGCTGCCATCTGCGGATCGCGGCCGACAGCGCCAAGGTCGGCCAGCCGGAAATCAACCTCGGCCTGATCCCCGGCTTCGGCGGCAGCCAGCGCCTGCTGCGCCTGTGCGGCCGCGCGGCCACGCTGGAACTGTGCCTGACCGGCGCACCGATCAACGCCGAGCGCGCCCTGCAATTGGGTATCGTCAATCGGGTGGTGCCTGCCGCCGAACTGGAAGCCGAAACCATGAAGCTGGCCACCCAGCTGGCCAACGCCGCACCGCTTGCACTGCGCGGGATGCTGGATTGCGTGAACATCGGCGGCGAATGCGGGATCGAGGAAGGGTTGGAGTACGAATCGGCCCAATTCGGGCTGATGTTTGCCACCCACGACATGCGCGAAGGCACGTCGGCCTTTCTCGAAAAGCGCAAGCCGGCGTTTTCAGGGACGTGATGCGCTGGACGTCCGCAGCGGCCTGACGACCTGACCATGCAGACCTTCTGCCCCACCTGTGCATGCATCGCAGACCACCCAGCGCATGTGCTGCAAACCGCGCTGCGCCAGGACGATCTGGATACTGCAATGACGCTGGGCCTGCTGGACGCGCAGCCTTGCCCAGCCTGCACCAGCGCATGCCAAGCGCATTTGCTTGCCGCACGCGACGCCCGCCGCGTCGCACTGGCTGCGCGTGAACGCCACCGCGCGCGCGCCGCGCGGCTGGCACGCATCCAGCTTGCACGCGCGGCCGCGCGTCGCCCGGCATCGACAGCCACCACGCAGCAGGCCGCACCGGCCCTGCCCTCCGCGGCCGCCGATGCCCTGGCGCGTGCCTTGGCCAAAGCCAAGTCGCGCCACGCATGACCGCAGCGACAAAGCCCCGTGCCGCGCGTGGCAGCAAGCTCACCCCGGCCGCCATCGAAGAGTTGTTCGCCCGTCTGCGCACCAACAATCCGCACCCGACGACCGAACTCGAATACACCACGCCTTTCGAACTGCTGGTCGCCGTGGTGCTGTCTGCGCAAGCCACCGATGTTGGCGTCAACAAGGCCACCCGCCGGCTGTTCCCGGTCGCCAACACGCCAGCCACCCTCCTTGCGCTGGGCGAGGATGGCTTGAAGGGCTACATCAACACGATCGGCCTGTTCAATGCCAAGGCGGCCAACGTGATCGCGCTGTGTCGACAGCTGCTGGAACAGCACGATGGCGAGGTGCCGCACAGTCGAGAAGCCTTGGAAGCCTTGCCCGGCGTGGGCCGCAAGACCGCCAATGTGGTGCTCAACACCGCTTTCGACGAGCCCACCATCGCGGTCGATACCCATATTTTCCGCGTGGCAAACCGCACTGGCCTCGCCCCCGGCAAGGACGTGCGCACGGTGGAAGACAAACTGGTGCGGCTGGTACCGGCCGAGTACAAGCGCGACGCCCACCATTGGCTGATCCTGCACGGGCGCTATGTCTGCAAGGCGCGCAAGCCCGATTGCGGGCACTGCCTCCTGCACGACCTGTGCCGCTGGCCGGAGAAAGGCCCGCTGGCCGATCAGGACAGCGCATGGCAGCCAGATGTCGCCGGCAAGTCCGGGTTGTCATAATCACGAAAACTTCACGCTTTAGGCTTGCCGCCGTCGGCAATCCGCCGTCCTCCACTCCGGGCAATCCATGAAACACCCCCGCACCCTCCTGTCGCTGGCCGTGCTGGCCACCTTTGCCGCGCCTGCCGCCAATGCCGAGGTGCCAATCGACGTGATCGGCGGTTCCGAGATCAGCTTCGAAGGACTTCTGCAGGCAGACGCCAACTGGTTCCGCAGCGATGTGGCCAATCTCAACGGCGACGCCCAAGACGGGCGCGACAGCGATTTCGAACTGCGTCGTGCAGAACTCATTTTGAAAGGCAAAGGCCCAGGCAATTTTGAATGGGTGCTGGGCTATGACGCCAAGGCCGACAAATGGCTGGACACCGGCATCAAGTACAAGATCGGCGGCAACGGCAACCACAGCCTGTCGTTCGGTCAATACAAGCAGCCCAACAGCCTGGAAGAGCTGAGCTCAACCAAGAACAACGACTTCATCTCCAAAGCCGCCATCACCAATACCTGGGCTGTTGGGCGCCGCGTGGGCGTGGCCTATTCGGTGGGTGACGCCAACTGGAGCGTGACCGGTGCTGCCTTTACCCGCGAGCTCAAGCGCGGCAACGCTGCGGGCAATGGTTTTGGCGTGCGCGGCACC
>CAUJJG010000046.1 GCA_963205445.1 Pseudomonadota bacterium | reverse complement strand
TTCAGCACCCGGAACAGTTCACGGAACGCACGCGGCGGCTTGTTCTTCGCCCGTTCTTCGCGGGTGTTGCGCAGCAGCTGGCGCAGCTGCTGGCGATCGGCCTGCGGGTGCGCGGCCAGCAGCTCGGTCAGCGCGGCGTCGCCGTCATCGCCCAGCAACGTTTCGCGCAGGGCCTCGACGCGGTGCAGGGCGGCGGTGTCGCGACGCGCGGCTTCGCCGTCCTTGCGCATCGCATCCCGGATCGCATCCAGCACATCTTCGTCCAGCTTGCGCATCTGCTTGGCCAGGAAGGCCAACTGCCGCTTGCGCGCGCCATGCGAACTGATGCGCTGCGTCTCGCGGATGTGCGGATGCAGCTCGTCGGGAATCGGCAGCTTGCCAAGTTGCGTGGTGGTCAAGGCCACCAAGCGTTCACCCAACTCCAGCACGTCCAGCGCCGCGCGGCGTTGCTCGCTGCGGCTGGGGCTGAAAAACTCGCCTGTTTCTTCGTCACGTCCTCGCATCCCCACAGGATAAGCCATTGAACATCACCTGCCATGAACACGCCGCTTTCAACGATGACAGTGGGCAACGCCTTGAACGCCTCTCCGCGGTGGCCAAGCACATGCTGGAGCGCGCCCGTGCCGCAGGGGCCAGCCAGGCCGAGGTCAGCTGTGACGAAACCGCGGGCTTGGCTGTCAACGTGCGCTTGGGGGATGTGGAGACGGTGGAGGCCACGCGCGACCGCGGTGTGGCGATAACGGTCTATTTTGGGCAGCGCAAGGGCAGTGCCAGCAGCGCCGACCTGCGGGAAGAAAGCCTCGATGCCACCTTGGCCCAGGCCTGCGCCATCGCCCGGCATACCGAGGAGGACCCGGCGGCCGGGCTGGCCGACGCCGATCTGATGGCGACCACCCTGCGCGAATTCGACAGCTGGCATCCGGCACCTTTCGATGCCGATCGCGCCATCGACATCGCTCTGGCTTGCGAAGCCGCGGGGCGCGGGACGGATGTGCGCATCACCAATTCCGATGGTGCGTCGATTAACGTCAATGCCTCGCTCAGCGTGTACGCCAATTCGCATGGGTTTCTTGGCAGTGAGCGCAGTACCTCCAGCAGTATCGGCTGTGCGCTGATCGCAGGTGCGGGCGAGGCGATGCAGCGCGATGGCTGGTACAGCGTGGCGTTGGCCCAGGGCGATCTGGAGTCGCCCGAGGCCATCGGCCGCAAGGCGGCGCAGCGCACCTTGGAGCGGCTTGCGCCACGTCAGCTGCCAACCGGCCAGGTGCCGGTGTTGTTTGCCGCAGAGATGGCGCGTTCGCTGATCGGCAGTTTCCTGAGTGCCGTTTCCGGCGGCGCGCTGTATCGTCGCGCGAGTTTCCTGCTCGACAGTGCGGGCAGCCGCATTTTTCCGGACTGGTTTTCCATCGAGGAAGATCCCTTCCTGACGCGGGGCTTCCGCTCGGCGTCGTTTGATGGCGAAGGGGTGGCAACCCGCCGCTCGATGCTGGTGGATGGCGGAATCTTGCAACGCTATCTGCTGGACAGCTATTCGGCGCGGAAACTGGGGTTGGCCAGCACGGGCAATGCCGGCGGCGTGCACAACCTTGCCGTGGCCGCCAACGCCGGTGATCTGAGCGACATGTGCAGAACCATGGGCCAGGGGCTGCTGGTGACCGAGCTGATCGGCCAGGGCGTGAATGCGATCACGGGGGACTACTCCCGCGGCGCGGCGGGCTTTTGGGTGGAAAACGGTGTAATCACCTATCCCGTGGATGGCATCACCATCGCCGGCAATCTGAAGGACATGTTTGCCACGATCGAAGCCGTGGGCAACGATGTCGACCCGCGCTCGCACGTGCGTACCGGCTCGATCCTGGTCGGGCGGATGACGGTGGCCGGTACCGGCTGACGCCATACAAGCACGGCGGTTTCGCCTGTCAACCGGTTGCCGGTGCCATCCGTTGTTGGTCTTGTTCCCGATGGAGCATACCGATGACGGCGGAACGGATTACCACGGCGGTCAACCGATTTGGGCTGGGCGCACGCGCAGGCGAATGGCAGGCGACGGGCACAGACCCGCGCGGCTGGCTGCTGGCTCAACTGGGCCCGCCCGCCGATATTCCCGCATTCCAGGGGTTGCCCGACAGCACGGGCTATCTGGGCATGTATCTCGCTGCGCAACAACAACGCAAGCAGATGCGGGCCAGGAAGGAGGAAGGCGAGGGCGCGCGTGCGGGCGGACGTGAGGCTTTGCGACGCGCCTTCCAGCGGGAACTGGTGCTGCGGCAAAGCGTGGCCGTGACCACTTCGCAGGGCTTTCGCGAACGGTTGGTGCGGTTCTGGTCGAACCATTTCGCCATCTCGGTGGACAAGCGCATAGCGTCGCTGTTTGCAGCGCCGATGGAGCGCGAGGCAATTCGACCGCATGTCACCGGCCGATTCTCGGCGCTGCTCCAGTCGGTGGAACAGCATGCGGGGATGCTGCTCTACCTCGACAATGCGCAGTCCATCGGCGAGGGCTCGCGGATGGCGATGCAGTCAGCCCGACGCAATGCCGACAACCCTGCAGCCCGCAAACGCGGCCTGAACGAGAACCTCGCGCGAGAAATTCTGGAACTGCATACGCTGGGTGTGGATTCTGGCTACACCCAGCACGACGTGGCGGAAGTTGCGCGGGCGATCACTGGCTGGAGCGTGGCCCGGCACGGCAACGGTGAGCGTGCCGCTGGCAGCGGTGGGTTCCTGTTCCGTGCCTCTGCGCATGAGCCGGGCCTGCGACAGGTGCTCGGCAAGCCGTATCGGCAACAGGGTGAGCAGCAGGGCGTCGCCATCCTGCAGGACTTGGCGGTGCACCCGGCCACCGCGCAGCATCTGTCCATGAAGTTGGCGCGCCACTTCGTGGCGGATGTGCCGCCACCGGCCTTGGTGGCACGGATGGCCAAGGTCTGGTTGCGGACCGATGGCGATCTGGCGCAGGTGTGCGCGGCCATGGTCGAAGACAACCTCGCCTGGCAAGCGGGTGCGCGCAAGTTCAAGACGCCGGACGATTTCCTGATGTCGGCCCTGCGCGGCTGTGGCCTGCAGGAGCCGCAGGATCTGGCCCAGGCCCTGCAGCTGCAGACACAGTTGGGCCAGCCGGTCTTTCAGCCGAGATCGCCAGCGGGCTTTGGCGATGTGGCAGCCGACTGGGGTGGCCCGGATGCCCTGTACAAGCGAGTGCAGGCCGCACAGGCGATCGCCGGCCGTCTGCGGACGGCGCAGCAGCACACCCCATTGGCGCTGGGGCTGGCGATGTTGGGGAATGGTTTGGACGCGCAGACAGCCACAGCCCTGCGCCGTGCCGAATCCGTACAGCAAGGCGTGGCGTTGCTGTTGGGCAGCCCCGCGTTTCAGTGGAGGGTATGACATGCAGTGCGATCGACGCCGATTCCTTGGCTTGGGGGCAGGCGCGCTGGCGCTGGCCGGCATGCCGACGTTTGCGCTGGCGGCGGCTTCCGCCAGTGATACCCGCTTTCTGCTGGTGCTGCTGCGTGGGGGGATGGATGGCCTGCATGCCCTGCAGGCACACGGCGACCCGGCATACGCGGCCCTGCGGGGCGCCTTCGTCAACGCCACGGGACAGCCGACGCCCTTGCGATTGACCAGCGAATTTTCCTTGCACGGCAAGCTCGGGTTTGCCGCCCGTCTCTTCGCGGACAAGCAGCTGTTGCCGGTGGTGGCGGTGGCGCCCCCGTATCGGCAGCGTTCGCATTTCGAAGCGCAGGACTGCGTGGAAAACGGTTCGGATGGCCGGGGCGGCAGCACGGGTTGGCTCAATCGCTGCGTCGCGGCCATGCCGGGCGGAAAGGGGTTGGCGCTGTCGGGAGTGATGCCACTGGCAATGCGCGGCGACGGCGATGTCTCCACGTGGTCGCCTCCCTTGGGGACCGAGATGGATCCCATCCTGTGGCAGCAGTTGCAGCTGCTGTACGCCGCCGACCCAACCCTTGCCCCTGCGTTTGCCGATATCGATCGTACCGTCGGTGCCAACACCGCAGGCCGGGCCAAAAACGGCCTGCGCCTTCCGCAGGCGATGGCGGCCGCGGCAAGGTTCATGGCGGCGACCAACGGGCCACGCATCGGTTTCGTGGAGGACACGGGATGGGACACCCACGGGGGCCAGCTGGCCATCCTGGACCGCAAGCTGGCCGAGCTGGACGCCGGCTTGAAGGCCTTCCATGAAAATGCCCAGCCCATCTGGGGCCGAACAGTCATCGCCGTGGTGACTGAATTCGGACGCACCGCGGCCATCAACGGCACCGGCGGCACCGATCACGGTACCGGCGGCACCGCTTTCCTCGCTGGCGGTGCGGTCAACGGGGGGCGCATTGCCGGGGACTGGCCCGGCCTGGGGCGGGCACAGTTGAACGAAGGCCGGGACGTACAGGCAACCACCGATATGCGCGGGATGTTCAAGGGCGTGCTGCATGGCCATCTGGATATGCCTATCACGGTTCTGGACAGCCGAATCTTTCCCGACAGCGGGGCGCAGCGTCCGATGAACGGGTTGCTGCGAACGCGCTGAGCCACGCCTGCGCATGCATGTCCTGAAAATCTGACGATCGGCGTTATGCTGGTGTAGGGCGAATGCACGCCTCCACTGGGGATATAGACACAATGAATGACGTCACAGCGTCTTCCGACGACCGCAACCTGGCCATGCTTACCCATCTGTCCGGTATCCTGCTGGGCTTCATCGTCCCGCTGATCATCTGGCTGACCAACAAGGACAAGAGCGACAAGGCGTGGTTGAACACGCAGGCGGTGGAAGCCTTGAACTTCCAGATCACCATTGCAATTGCCTATGTGGCTTGCTCGATCCTGACCGTGATCCTGATCGGCGCCCTGCTGATGCCGGTGGTGTGGCTGGTCAGCCTGATCTTCAGCATCATCGCCGGCATGGCGGTGAACAAGGGCGAGAGCTACCGCTATCCGTTCGCGTTGCGCCTGATCAAGTGATGGTTTGACCCCCTGCCCGTTGCCGGCAGGGGGATTTCATCGCAGGTGGCGGATCTTGGTCGCCACCTGCCTGCATTCGTCGCAACGTCACTTGCACACTGACGCCACTTCGCCATTCTCGGCATGCCGGAAACGTTCCGGAAGGAGAGAGGGCAAATGGAAACGACGATGAATCAGGAGGCTGGGGTTCCGGTGGCGGCTTTGCAGCAGAACGAGCGCCTGTGGGCCGCCGGGGTGCATGTGGCGGCGCTGCTGGCCGCCATGCTGACGAGCTGGGCGGCGGGGCTGGCAGGCGCTTTGGCCGCCTTGGTGGTCTGGCTGCTGGTGCGTGACCGTCACCCGTTTGCGGCGGCCCATGCGAAGGAGTCGCTCAATTTCAATCTGAGCATGTTGATCTACGCCGTGGTGGCTGGCGGGATCACGGTGGCGCTGGTAGGGGCCACCTTGTTGACCTTGGGCTTTGGCCTGCTGCTGACGGCGCCTGCCGGGCTCGTGTTGCTGCTGGCTTGGGCCGGGATTGCGGCACTCTGGCTGGTCTGCAGCGTGGTGGCCGCCGTGAAAGCCTGGGAAGGGCAGCCCTATCGTTTTCCCCTGACGCTGCGCCTGTTTTCCTGAACGTACGGCGCTGCACATACATACATTGCCCCCTGCGGGTGCGCAGGGGGCACTGCTTGCCAGCCTCAACGGTCCAGATAGGCCTGCAGGTCGTCATAGCCCCGCTTGTCCAGTGCGTCCAAGCGCTTGTCCAGCGAGGGATGGGTCTTGTACAGGCTGGCCAGACGTGGGGAGGTACTGCCCAGTGCGGTCATCTTCTGCAGGACGGCATACAGCTCCAGCGGATTGCTGCCGCCCCGGGCCAGATAAATACCCGCCGCATGGTCGGCGCGGTATTCGGCATTGCGGTCCAGCTGGGTCATCATGATCGCCGCGCCGTGCTTTTCGATGTAGTTGCGCGCGAGGCTGCCGGCGACGCCTCCGCCGGTATTGACCTGGCTCAGCGCCATGCCGCTGACGGCCCCCTGGGTTTCCTGCTTGCGGATGACGTTGTAATGGTCCTGCTGCACCACGTGGCTCAGTTCATGCCCCAGCACGGCGGCGACTTCCGCGTCATTGGCCAGCAGCTGGTACAGGCCGCGCGTGATCAGGATGTAGCCGCCGGGGGCCGCAAAGGCGTTGATCTCCGCATCGTCGATGACTCCGAAGGTCCAAGGCAGGTCCGGACGGCTGGTGCGTGACGCCATCCAGCGGCCGATCAGATTCACCCGTCGCTGGACTTTGGGGTCCTTCACCAGCGGGGCCGCGCCCAGGACGCGCCCGGCGATCATCGGGCCGAGCGCCAGCTCCTCCTCGAGGACTTCCTGTTCCGACTTGCCGATCAACTTGTCACCCGAGGACATGGCTCCGCCCATCCGGCCGCCCAGCTGCGACAGCAGGCCTCGCGCCACACTGAAACGCGCACGCTTTTCGGCCTGTGTGGATTCCGGCTTGCCGTTCCGGCTTTTGCCCTTGCCTTGGCCGGGCTTGTACTCCTCGGCATAGGCAACGTCGGTCGCTTGCCAGCGGTTTTTCGCGGCGGCTGCCTCGGCTTCTTCCGGCGTCGCACGGTACGACTCCATCAGCGCCAGCTGTTCGCCGTTGAATCCAGCGGTTTTCAGGGCGCTCTCATCCAGGCCACGCACGCTGGCGGTTTCACTGACGCGGCCCTTGCCCGCCTTTCCGGTGAACAGGGTCTGACCGATGCCGCCCGTCTCCTTGGTGCCATAGGCAACCCGAACCTCGTTCACCCGCACATAGCCGGTCTTGCCGCCCTCCAGCGTCAGCTTGAACCACAGGCCGTCCTGCCCGCTGACGTTGACCGGCGCATCCTTGCCCAAGGTCGCAACCGCGGGCGCGTTGAAGTCGGGCTTGGCGCGCGCCTGTACCGAGGGCTTGGCAACCGTGGCCGGGGTCAGTCCGTTTGCGGCCGCCAGCAAACCGGTGGTAGCCATGGCCAGAAAACTCAACAGGAAACGTTGGGTGGTGCGGGTCATGCGGTGTCCCCCTGTGTGTCGTCATCATCGAAAACGAGAAGTTGGGCGCGTTCCAGGACAAACCGATTGTCGGCCGTCAGCGGATATTCAATATCGTCATTCAGGTCCTGGCCCAGCAGCTCGCGCAGGCGCATGCGTTCGCCGCGATTGGTGCTGTCGTCATCATCGTCGATTTCCGCAAGGCTGATGCAGACCATCACCTTGCCGTGATCGGACAGGGGAAGGTCGCCGGATTCCAGATGGTGATGCAGCAGGTCGAGTTCGCGCTTGGCGACCTGCAAGGCGGACTCGCGGTCGGTGCCGGTCCAAATCAGGACCATCAGGTCGTCGAGAATCTCGTGCAGCCAGCTTTTGCGCTCCACGATGCCTTCGATCATCACCGCATCGCCCCCGGCATAGAGTTGGCGACGCAGCAGCCGTCGGTACTCACGCTTGCCGCGCACGCCCGTGAAGGCATCTTGGCCTGGGAGGGGCGCAAACCGCAGGCGGCACATCACCAGCCAAGGGTGGCGCTGGGGGTCGTATTCGTCGCGGTAGTCGTTGTTGCCTATCGCGCGGCCACGCTGGACGGCGGCGTACATGCGGCAAAGTCCGAAACACAGGCTGACGAAGCCGACACTGGCGAAGATGTCCAGGAAGATGCCGAAGAAGGTCAGGCCAAGCACTGCGGCCGTGAGCAGGACGAGATTGGTGGCGACAAAGACGCCATCCACGTCCTCGTGCGGTTCGCCGCGCCAGAAAGCATAGGCCGTCAATGCGATCAAAAAGGCTGCCAGCAGGTACTTGAGCGAAGTGGGGGGCAACCAGATGGCGGTGTCGTGCAACAGGGCGTCGGTGGCTTCGGCCCAGACTTCAACGCCGGGCATGGCGGGGTTGACCGGCGTGGGTTTGCTGTCGCTGATGCCCGAGGCGGTGTAACCGACCAGGACCACTGCATCCTTCAGTCGAGGCGGGGCGTCGGCCGGAGCACCGCAGACGCGCTTGCCTGCCAGCAGATCGGCGGCGCTGACATAGGGCAGGCGATGCTGTTCGCGCCAGTTCACGCGGATCCAAGCGGGGTAGCTGGATGCAGCCTTGCCCTGCAGCGTGGCCGCCAGCTGCAGCGGCAGGGTAGGTAGTCCCCAGCCACCGGCTTCATCATGGAGCGGGATGTCCCGCAGCACGCCGTCTTCGGCGCGGCGAATGTTGGTCAGCGCCGAATGGCGTGCCATGGCTTCGCCGTAGGGCAACAGCACGGCGACCTGGGGGCCCTTGGCTGGGCTGTCGTCATCGAGACGGAAGGCCCCAGGCAGTTGATCGACCCGCAGGGGCGAGGCGTCGTCGAAGTCTTCGGCCTGGCGGGCCGAGGCAAACACGAAGCGTCCCTGTCCGGCAGCTGCGACCGTATCGAGCATGCCATCTCCGTCGGGATCATCCGGGTCCCGATCGACGAACTGCACGTCCACGCCGACGGCCCGGACGCCGGCACGATCGAGTGCGTCCAGCAGGTCAGCGTGCACCGAACGCGGCCAAGGCCAGCCGCCCAGGCCTTGCGCACGGGTCCATTCCAGCGAGCAGTCGTCGATTTCGACCACCACGGTCTTGCCGGAGGGTTTGGGTTCCACCGGACGCCACTGCACCACGGTATCGAAGATGCCGTCTTCGGCGGCATCGAGGCTGCGCTCGTGGCTGTAATCCCAGGCCAGCCAGCTCAAGGCCACGACGGCGAGCAGGGGATAAAAGGCGAATTTCAGCTTCAGTGCGAGGCGGGTCAGGGGGCGCCGATAGCCGCGCTCCACCACGGTCCAAGCGTCCATGAACCAGACGGCCAGGGACGCCATGGTGGCGTCGATTCGATCCTGCACGGCTTTGCGTAACGTCCTGCCCGCCATGCGCCGGGGATCCTCGTCAGTTGCTGCGTTCTATCACCTTGCGGGCCAGTTGGGCCAGTGCCTCGCTGTGCACGCCGCTGTCTGTCAATGCCGCAGTCATTTGCGTGAAAAGGTGCTGCAAGCGGACACGGCTTTCCTCGATGCCCAGCAGGGCGGGGAAAGTGGCTTTGGCCTGCGCCGCATCCTTGCCGGGACTCTTGCCCAATGTGGCGGCATCGCCCTCGATGTCCAGCAGGTCATCCTTGATCTGGAAGGCCAGGCCAAGGGCGTCGGCGTAGCGGTCCAGTTGTCGGGATTGCGCCGGGTCTGCGCCACCGGCAATGGCGCCCAGCCGCACGGCGCAGCGCAGCAGGGCCCCCGTCTTGAGCGCATGCAGGCGTTCGAGCAATGAAAGGGGGTCAGCGTCACTTTCCTGGTTGGAATACATCGGTTGGCGATGAGTTTCAGCCGAAAAGTGACGCTGACCCCCTTTCGCCGTCCCGGTGGCGTCGATATCCAATGCTTGGCCGCCACACATGCCGGCCACGCCTGCGGCGCGGGCCAGTTCGGCCAACATCGCGATGCGGCGCTCTGGGGCTTGCGGTGCGGCGGCCAAAGCCTCGAAAGCCAGCGTTTGCAGCGCGTCACCGGCCAAGATGGCGCTGGCTTCGCCAAAAGCGATGTGCACGGTGGGTTGGCCGCGTCGCAGGGCGTCGTCGTCCATCGCCGGCAGGTCGTCGTGCACCAGCGAATAGCAGTGCACAAGTTCGACGGCGACGGCCGCGGCATCCAGTTCGCTTGCGTCAGCCCCCAGTGCGCAGCCGGTGGCATACACCAGCAGCGGGCGCATGCGCTTGCCGCCGTTCAGCACGCCGTGACGCATCGCTGCGTGCAGGCGCTGGGGCGCAACCGCAGGATCAGGCAGGGCGGCTGCCAGCGCCGCGTCCACGCGCGCGCGCCATGGGGTGAAATCAAAAGCCGCCATCGGTACTGGTGTCGAAGTCGCGGGCGTCGTCGGGAAGGGCCGGGTCGCTCAGCAGACGCACCCGTAGTTCGGCCTGCTCCAGCGCGCTCTGGCAGCGGCGGTACAGGCCCACGCCTTGTTCGTAGGCGGCAAGGGATTCCTCCAGCGTCATTTCGCCCGTTTCCATCTTGCCCACCAGGTCTTCCAGGGCCTGCATCGACTGTTCGAAGTCAGCAACCGGGGAGGCATTCTGCACTGCTTGTTTCTTGGCCATGGACGAAGTTTACGCCAGCGGCGTCCATTGCAGCCGCGCACCGCGCGTGGCGAGCCATGCCGCCATATGCGCCGAAACGATGGCGTCGCCGGCGGCCAGCACGGTGCCGTCCATGGCCCGCAGCAACGGCAAACGTGCGCGCAGCCAGGGCGGCGTGTTGGTGTCCTGCAGGACGTGCTTGAGTGCATGCGAATGGCCGCGGCCAGGCAGCACGATGCGTTCACCGCCGCGGCGTGCGCAGGCCAGTACAGGTGTGTCGAACCCGTCTGCGCCTTCCAATGTCAGCATGTCGCCGGTGGGCAGCTTCAGCGCCGTACGGCCATCCCAAGGCTGCGTGTAATCCTGCGGCAGCGGCGGAAGGATGCGGCCGGCATGCAGCAGGCCGCGCCAGCGTTGTACCCGTGCGCCAGCCCAGTCGAAACGTGCATTGCTGGCATGGTTGGCTGGCAACAGATTGCATTCGATGATGGCAATGCCGTTGCTTGGCAGCGGCGGCAGCCCCAGCGCCGCTATCCAGCGCCGCAACAGGCGCGCACGCCGCGCCGGCGGCAGGGCCTGCAGCGCGGCGATTTCCAGCGTGTGCGGGTCTGGTTGCACGCGGGCCAGCGCCTGTGCGTCTTCGACTTCCAGCAGGTCACCGGCTTGTGCGCACAGCGTTGCGCTGCGAGCAAAATTCACATCCGCTTCCGGCCAGCGCTGGCGCAGCAACGGCAGCACTTGGTTGCGCAGGAAATTGCGGTCGAACGTGCTTGCGGTATTGCCGGGATCCTCCACCCACCTCAGCCCTTGCCTGCGGGCGTAGTCGTGCAATGCGGTGCGTGGCCAATCCAACATGGGCCGCCATAACCAGCCACCGGCAAAAGGCCGCCAGCAGCGCATTGCCGCCAACCCCTCCGCGCCAGCACCGCGCAGGGCACGCAGCAAAAAGGTTTCGGCCTGATCGTCCTGGTGGTGGGCCAGCGTGAGAATTTCGCCAGCGCCCAGTGCCTGGGCAAACGCGGCATGCCGCACTGCGCGAGCAGCACCTTCCGGCCCCAGACCGCTGTCGCGCGCCACTGCGACGTGGACGATCTCCAGCGGCACGCCCAGTTCATCGCAGATGTGCTGGCAATGTGCGGCCCAGTCGTCCGCCTGCGCATGCAGCCCGTGGTGGACGTGGAGCGCGCGCAGTGGACGTGCATGCTGCCGCAGAAGATGCAGCAGGACGGTCGAGTCCATGCCGCCACTGAAGCCGATCAGCAGCGGTGCGGGCAGCGGCGGTTTGGGCAGGCGCATGCCCGCGATTGTAAAGGGGGCGCTGCGCCGTTCTCAGGCGAGGTCGTAGGCGCCGTAACTGCGCAGGCGACGGTAGCGGCGCTCCAGCAGGGCATCGATTGGCATGCCTTCCAGCGCGTCAAGCGTGTTCAGCAGCACGGCCTTCAGGCGCTTGGCCATCTGCACCGGGTTGCGATGGGCGCCGCCGGTGGGCTCGCGCACGACCTTGTCGATCAGGCCCAGCCCGTGCAGTCGCTTGGCGGTCATGCCCAGCTGCTCGGCGGCGTCTTTGGCTTTGCCGGCGTCACGCCACAGGATCGAGGCGCAGCCTTCGGGGGTGATTACCGAGTAAGTGCTGTATTCCAGCATCAAGGTGCAGTCGCCCACGCCAATGGCCAGCGCGCCGCCGCTGCCGCCCTCGCCGGTCACGGTGCAGATGATCGGCACTTTGAGCTCGGCCATTTCCAGCAGGTTGCGGGCGATGGCTTCGGATTGGCCGCGCTCTTCGGCATCGATGCCGGGCCAGGCGCCCATGGTGTCGATGAAGGTGAAGATCGGCAGGCCGAAGCGTTCGGCCAATTTCATCAGGCGCAGCGCCTTGCGGTAACCCTCGGGCTTGGGCATGCCGAAATTGCGCTTGAGCTTGCTCTTGGTGTCGCGGCCTTTCTCGTGGCCGATCACCATCACCGGGCGGCCATCGATACGAGCCAGCCCGCCGACGATGGCGTTGTCGTCGGCAAACGCACGGTCGCCTGCCAGCTCTTGGAATTCGTCGCAGATCACCTTGACGTAGTCCAGCGTGTACGGGCGCTGCGGATGGCGCGAGAGCTGCGAGACCTGCCACGGCGTGAGGTCGCGAAAAATGTGCGCGGTGCGCTTGCGCAGTTTTTCCTGCAGCGCGCGCACTTCCTTGTCGATATTGAGCGCCGGGCCGTCGCTGGCCTTGCGCAGTTCCTGGATCTTGGATTCCAGGTCGGCGATTGGCTGCTCGAAGTCGAGGTAGTTCGGATTCATCCGGTCAAGTTTAGCGCAGCGGATGGCCCCACACCGAGCCGTATGGGGTCAGCCGCCTTCGGCCCAGGGGTTGGCCAGCAACACGTTGACGGACGTCACCCCGGGCAGGCTGCGCAACAGGCCGGGCAGGGCCGCGTCCACCGCCAGTCCCCGCCCACCGGAAAGGCGAAGCCGGCCGGTGCCAGCGGCGGTGGTGACTTCCAGCAGCACGGGCGTGCTGCCGGCATGGTCGCGGAGGACTTGTTCGAAGCGTGCAAGCGCTTCGGGGACGCGCAAGTCCAGCCGCAGCGAGATCCGCTGCGCCTTCTGGCTGCAGATCTGGACGAAATCCCAGCAGCGGCTGGCCCGCAGCGAATAGCCGCCGTTGAATTCGTCCTCGCGCAGGCCGCCTTCCACCACCAGAATCTGGTCACGGGTGAGCAAGGGGGCGAATTCCGTCCACTGTTCGTTGAAAAAGCCGCACTCGATCCGGCCGCGGCCATCCTCCAGCTGCACGAAGGCCTGGCTTTCACCGCGCTTGCGGACACCGATCACCTGGCCTGCCACCACCGTCTGCACCATCGGACGCCAGCTTCGACCTTCCTGCGGGCGTGCGCTGCGCGAAGCATTTTCCCAGATGCCGGGAATGGCGGACAGGTCATGCCCGACCAGCCGCACCACGTCCTCACGCCAAGGGTCCATTGGGTGCCCGCTGAGGTAATGGCCCAGCGTGTCATGTTCGCCCTGCAGCCGCTGCGCCAGCGGCCATTCGGTGGTCTGGGGCAATTCGACGCGAATGGCATCACCGCCACTGCCGCCGAACATGTCGAACATGCCCGCGGCCTGGTTCTTGGCCATCTGGTCGGTGGCCTTCATCGCCTCCGGAAGCTGCAGCATCAGCGAGGCGCGGTTGACAGCGAGGGCGTCCATCGCGCCGGCGTGGATCAATGCTTCCAACGTGCGCTTGTTCATGCCGCCAGCGGACACGCGCTGACAGAAATCCAGCAGGTCGGTGAAATGGCCGCCTGCCGCGTGTGCCTGCTCGATCGCTTCGCACACGCCCTGGCCCACCCCCTTCACTGCGCCAAGCCCGTAGCGGATGGCGTCTGCGCTGACCGCTTCGAACATGTAGCCGGAGGCGTTCACGTCCGGCGGCAGCACGGTCAGGCCGAGGCCGCGGGCCTCATCAAGAAAGCCCACCACCTTCTCGGTCTTGTCCATGTCGGAGGAGAGGGTGGCGGCCATGAATTCGGCCGGGTAGTGCTGCTTGAGCCAGGCGGTCTGGTAGGCGACCAGCGAATAGGCAGCGGCGTGCGACTTGTTGAAGCCGTAGCCGGCGAATTTCTCCATCAGGTCGAAAATTTCATCGGCCTTGGCCGCACTGACCCCGCCCTTGGCTGCGCCCTCGCGGAAGATCTCGCGGTGCTTGGCCATTTCCGCCGGCACCTTCTTGCCCATGGCGCGGCGCAGCAGGTCGGCGCCGCCCAGCGAGTAGCCGCCGACGATCTGCGCCATCTGCATGACCTGCTCCTGATAGACCATGATGCCGTAGGTCTCACGGAGCATGGCTTCAGTGCGCGGGTCGGGGTAGTCGAACTGCTCCTTGCCGTGCTTGCGCGCCACGAACGACGGAATCATTTCCATCGGGCCGGGGCGATAGAGCGCGTTCAGCGCGATGAGGTCTTCGAAGCGGTCGGGCTTGGCGTCCTTCAGCGCGCGCCGCATGCCGGCGGATTCGAACTGGAATACCGAGCCGGTATTGCCGTTGGCGAAGACGTTGCGGAAGACGCTGGCGTCGTCCATCGGGATCGCGGCGATGTCGATCGGCGCCAGTCCTTCCTTGGTGCGGCGCGCGTTGATCGCTTTCACCGCCCAGTCGATGATGGTCAGCGTGCGCAGGCCCAGGAAGTCGAACTTCACCAGCCCCACGGCTTCCACGTCGTCCTTGTCGAACTGGGTGACGGGGTTTTTGCCCAGCAGGCCGTGGTCGTGTTCGGCGTACAGCGGGCTGAAATCCGACAGCGGGCTGGGGGCGATCACCACGCCACCGGCGTGCTTGCCAGCGTTGCGGGTGAGGTCTTCCAGCTGGCGTGCCAGATCGATCAGGTCGCGCACCTCATCTTCGCTACGATAGCGTGCGATCAATTCGGGTGCGGCCATTTCGCCGTCCATTCCGCCCTTGCCTTCGCCCATCGCATCTTTCAGCGAGATGCCCAGCACGTTGGGGATGAGCTTGGCGATGCCGTCCACCATGCCGTAGCCGAAGCCCAGCACGCGGCCGGAATCGCGCAACACCGCCTTGGCCGCCATCGTGCCGTAGGTGATGATCTGGCTGACACGGTCGCGGCCGTACTTGCGGGCCACGTAGTCGATCACCTCGTCGCGCCGATCCATGCAGAAGTCGATGTCGAAGTCGGGCATCGACACGCGTTCCGGGTTGAGGAAGCGCTCGAACAGCAGGTTGTAGGGCAGCGGGTCGAGGTCAGTGATCTGTAGCGCCCAGGCCACCAGCGAGCCGGCGCCGGAACCGCGCCCGGGGCCGATGGGAATGCCCTGGCTTTTGCCCCACTGGATGAAGTCGGCCACGATCAGGAAGTAGCCGGGAAAGCCCATCTTGATGATGGTCTGCAGCTCGAACTCCAGCCGTGCCTCGTAGTCCTCGCGGGTCTTGCCAGGCGCCAGCGGGTTCTTTTCCAGCCGTACGGCCAAGCCATCGCGGGACTGCTTGCAGATCCAGCTGTCCAGCGTTTCATCCGACGGCACCGGATAGGCCGGAAGGAAGTAGGTGCCCAACTTGAGCTGCAGGTTGCAGCGCTGCGCCAGTGCCACCGTGTTGTCCAGCGCATCCGGCACGTCGGCGAACAAGGCCGACATTTCTTCGTTGGAGCGCAGATATTGCTGGGCGCTGTATTCACGTGGGCGGCGGGCATCATCCAGCACCCGGCCCGAAGCAATGCACACCCGTGCTTCATGGGCGTCGAAACCACTGGCATCGAGGAAGCGCACGTCATTGCTGGCAATCACCGGCAGCGCAAGCTTGCTGGCGGTGTGCAAGGCGAATTGGTTGAACGCCACTTCGCCATCGCGGCCGGTGCGGGTCAGCTCCAGATGCAGGTCGTCGCCGAAGGTCTGTCGCCACGCGAGCAACTGTGCTTCGGCCACGTCATGGCGACCGGCTACTGCCAGCCGCCCGGCCAGACTCTGGCGGCCGGCAATGGCGCACAGGCCGGCGTGGTCAGCGCGCAACCATTCCGGGTCGATCGCTACGCAATCGCCACGATGACCTTCCAGCCAGGCACGGCTGAGCAGGCGCGACAGGCTCAGGTAGCCACTGTGGTCGCGGCACAGCAGGGTCAGCAGCGAAGGCGCATCGCCGCCATCGGCAATGAGGATGTCGGCGCCGGCAATCGGTTTGATGCCCACGCTCTCGGCGGCCTTGTAAAACTTGACCAGCGCGAACAGGTTGTTGCGGTCGGTAATGGCCAGCGCCGGCAGCCCCAGCTCCATCGCGCGGCTGAGCAGATTGGGGCGGTCGCCGGCCTTTTCCGGGCGTGCATAGTCCGGCTTCTCGGGCACGCGGATGGTGGAATCGGCGAGCGAGAATTCGGTGTGCAGGTGCAGGTGGACGAAGGGTGCAGGCATCGCGCTGTCGCGTATTGAAAGGGCAGGGTAGGGCGAGGTGGCGACACGGGCAAGGCTTGACAGCCGCGTGTCGAGTGCGAAGGCCGGGTTATGCGATGCCGAGCGCAGCCATGGCCTTGCGCACCGGCGCATAACTGCGCCGATGCTGCGGGCAAGGCCCGTGCTCGCGCAGGGCGGCCAGGTGCAATGGGCTGGGATAGCCTTTGTGCTTGTCGAAGCCGTAGTGCGGGTATTGCGCATGCAATGCGCGCAGGCGCGCATCGCGGGTGACTTTGGCGAGAATTGACGCAGCGGAGATGCTCGCTTCACTGGCATCGCCACCCACGATCGCGGTGGCCGGGCAGGGGAGGCCATCGGGCAGGCGATTGCCGTCGATCAGGGCGTGTGTCGGCGCGGGTGACAGACCCCGCAGGGCGCGACGCATGCCGGTCAGCGTGGCTTGCAGGATGTTGATGCGGTCGATCTCCTCGGCTTCAACGAATTCGATCCGCCATGCCAATGCGTGTTCGACGATCAGCGGATACAGCGCTTCGCGCTTGCGCTCGGAGAGTTTCTTCGAGTCATCCAGCCCGGCAATCGGGCGCAACGGGTCCAAAATCACGGCGGCCACCACCACCGGACCCGCCAATGGGCCGCGCCCGGCTTCGTCAACGCCAGCGATCAGGGGCATGGCAATGGCAACAGTTCGGCCACCGCGTCGGCAGCACGCTGCGAGGCGTTCAGCCGCAGCGATTGGTGGATCTCCAGAAACCGCGGCTGCAGTGCGGCTACCGCGACGGCATCGCGAAACCAGCGCAACAGCGCCGCGTGCAGGTGCTCGGGGGTGCAGGCATCCTGCAGCAGCTCGGGCACCAACGCCTGACCGGCCAGCACATTGGGCAGGCTGACGAACTCGGATTTGAGCAGACCGAACCAGCGCACGATGCGATAGGTCAGCGGCGAGATGCGATGGCCGATCACCATCGGGCGCTTGCACAACATCGCCTCCAGCGCAGCGGTACCTGAGGCCAACAGCACGGCGTCGCTGGCGATCATGATCTGCTGCGCTTGGCCATCCAGCACGCGAAACAGTGGGTTGTCGGCCAACACCTGTTCGATCGCGGCGCGGCATTTTTCATTCGCCGCCGGCACCAGCACCCGTAGGCCTGGGATGTCACGGGCCAGCCGACGCGCCGCTTCAGCGAAATCCGGCAGCATGCCGTGGATCTCGACCAGCCGGCTGCCCGGCAACAGGGCCAGCAGGGGCGCGGTGGCGTCTTCGCCCAGCGCTGCACGCGCGGCCGTGCGGTCTGGCGTCAGTGCGATCGCGTCTGCCAATGGATGGCCGATGAAGCGTGCATCGACACGGTGCGCGGCGTAGATCGGCGGCTCCATCGGGAACAGGCAGAGCACGCGGTCGGCGCTGGCGCCGATTTTCGCCGCGCGGCCCTGTCGCCAGGCCCAGATCGATGGGCTGACGTCGTGCACGGTGCGCACCCCGCGCTGCTTGAGCCAGCGCTCGACGCCAAGGTTGAAGTCCGGCGCATCGATGCCGATGAACACGTCCGGCTGCCACGCCAGCACGCGCTGGCGGAATGCCTTGCGCAGGCGGAGCAGGCGTGGGAGGTGCTTGAGCACTTCCACCAGCCCCATCACCGCCAGCTCGCCGGCATCCCACCAGCAGGCCATGCCGGCCGCGCGCATGTTGTTGCCGCCGATGCCGGAAAATTCCGCCTCGGGGAAACGCTGACGCAGCGCGGTGATCAGCTCGGCGCCCAGTTGGTCGCCCGAGGTTTCACCGGCGCAGAGGGCGATCCGCAGGCTCATGCGGCGACGAGGCCGGCCTGCATCACCGCAGCAGCGGCCGTTCGCCGGCTTCGATGAAGTCGAGGAAAATGCGCACGTCGACACTGCTGCCCGCGATCTCAGCCAGTTCTGCCTTGGCTTCGTCCAGCTTGGCATCGCCCATGTACAGCGCGCGGTAAGCGCGTTTGATTGCGGAGATGCGCGTGGCATCGAAGCCGCGTCGCTTCAAGCCTTCGGCATTGATGCCGCGCGGGCGGGCGTATTTTTCCTGCGCCACCATCAGGTAAGGCGGCACGTCGCCATTGACGAAGGCGCCCATGCCGATGAAAGCGTGATCACCGATCCGGCAGAACTGGTGGATGCCGGCGAAACCGCTGATGATGACGTGGTTGCCCACCGTCACGTGTCCGGCCAGGGTGGCGTTGTTGGAAAACACGCAGTCGCTGCCAACGATGCAGTCGTGGGCGATGTGGGTATAGGCGAGGATCCAGTTGCGATCACCGACGCGGGTGATGCCGCCACCGTCGCCGGTACCGCGGTTGATGGTGACGAACTCACGGATCTGGTTGCCGTCGCCGATGACAAGTTCGACCCGTTCGCCGCGGTATTTCTTGTCCTGCGGTGCGCCCCCAATCGCGGCCTGACCGTGGAAGACGTTGTCCCGCCCAATGGTGGTGGGGCCGTCGATCACGCAGTGCGGGCCGATACGGGTGTTGTCGCCGATGTTCACCTCGGCGCCGATCACCGCATAGGGGCCAACCTGCACGCCCGCGCCGAGTACGGCCGCGGGGTCGACCACCGCGGTCGGGTGGATCAGCGGCGCTGTAGCCGTCATTGCTTGGCCGCTGCCGCGCACAGGATTTCGGCGCAGGCGACCTGCTCGCCATCCACGCGGGCAATGCCCACGTACTGCGCCATGTTGCGGATGCGCCGCTTGAGCTCGACCTCGAGCTCAAGCTTGTCGCCAGGCACCACCATGCGGCTGAACTTGGCGTTGTCCACCTTGACCAGATAGAAGGTCTCGGTTTGCGGGTTGGCCGGGTCGGCCGAGAGCTGGGTCAGCAGGCCGCCGGCCTGCGCCAATGCCTCCACCACCAGCACGCCTGGCATCACCGGGTTGCCGGGGAAGTGGCCGTTGAAGAAGGGTTCGTTGCAGCTGACATTCTTGTAGGCCAGCACGCGCTTGTTGGGCTCGAGTTCCACAACCCGGTCCACCAGCAGGAACGGATAGCGATGCGGCAGCAGGCGCTGGATCTCAGCAGTGGTGACGGGCAGGGTAACAGTGGATTCGGTCATTCGGGGTCCTTCTCGCTGCCTGGCAGCCGCCGGGCGATGCGGTCGAGTTGCTTGAAACGCGCGGCGCTCTTGCGCCAGCCGCGATTGTCCATCAAGGGGGTGCCGGAAGAATACTCGCCGGGGGTGCGGATCGAGTGCGTGACCAGCGACATCGCGGTAATCATCACCCGATCGCACACTTCCAGGTGGCCAAGAACGCCGGCGCCGCCACCGATCAGACAGTGGCGGCCGATGCGCGCGCTGCCGGCAACCGCCGAGCAGCCCGCCATCGCGGTATGCGCACCGATGCGGACGTTGTGGCCGATCTGGATCTGGTTGTCCAACCGCACATCTTCCTCCAGCACGGTGTCGCCCAGCGCGCCGCGGTCGATCGTGGTGTTGGCCCCGATCTCGCAGTCATCACCGATCACCACGCCGCCCAGTTGCGGTACGTTGACCCAATGCCCGGCGTCCATTGCCAGCCCGAAGCCGGCACCGCCCAGCACGGCGCCAGGCAGGATGCGCACGCGCTTGCCGAGGCGTACGCGCGTCAGCAGCGTCACCCGCGCCTGCAATTCGCAATCCTCGCCCAGCTCGCAGTCGTCACCGACGACGCAGCCGGGGCCGACAACCGCACCGGCGGCGACCTTGCTGCGCGCACCGATGCTGGCCAAGGGGCCGATGCTGGCCAGGGGGTCGACCTGCGCACTGGCATCGACGACGGCAGTCGGGTGGATGCCGGGTGCGATGACAGGCTTGCGCTCGAACAGGGCCGCAATGCGCGCGAACGCCACGTAAGGGTCGCGTGCAATCAAGGCACTGCCGGTGCAGGCTTCCGCGTCTTCTGCGCGCAGCACCACCACGCCCGCCTGCGATTGCGCCAATTGGCTGCGGTAGCGTGGATTGGCGAGGAAACTCAGCTGGCTGGGCGTGGCGTCTGCCAGTGTGGCAACGCCCGCCACTTGACGATCCTCGCCCTGCAACAGCAGCCCGAAGCGCGAGGCAAGCGCCGCGGCGGAAAACGTCGGCATGGTCATGCCGGCATTCCCCTCAGAGCTGGCCGCCGAAGTTGAACTGCAGCCGCTCGATCTGGTCGCCGTCCTTCTTGCGCAATGGGAAGGCGTAGCTGATCGACAGCGGGCCCATCGGCGAGCGCCACAGCATGGCCACACCGACCGATGCGCGTAGCTCGTTGGCCTTGAAATTGTCCAAGCCGTCGTAGACGTTGCCCACGTCCAGGAAGGCCGAGACGCGCGCGGCCGGGCTGTCGAACAGCTTCGGGAAAATCGCCTCCACCGAGCCGGCGACCAGCAGCGACCCGCCCAACGGCTGGCGATAGGAAGACGACGTGATGTAGACAGGGCCCAAGGTATTGTCGGTGAAACCACGGACCTTGCCGCTGGAGGCGATGCCGCCGGCGTAGAAATTCTCGAAGAACGGCAGGCCACTGGCATGCACGGTCTTCACGTAGTCGGATGAAGTGGTCAGGCAGGGGTCGGTGCCGGCTGGCCCTGGGACCGAGGTGTCCAAGATGCCATCGTTGTCGGTATCCACCAAGGTGGGAGCCGTGAAGCAGATGTTCCTGGTGAAGTCCTTGCCGTAGGAATCGCCATACCCCAGGTTCATGCCGGTCTTGAGCACCAGCATTTGGTTGATCGGCCAGTACTTCGCCACGTCATAGCTGACCTTGAAGTACTCCACGGTGGAACCGGGCAGGGCAATTTCAGCGGACAGGCTTTGGGTGCTGCCGGTGACCGGCGTGAAGTAGTTGTTGCGGGTGTCGCGGCCCCAGCCCAGCTGTGCGCGCCAGGAATGGAAAGTGCGCTGGCCGACTGCATTGATGTAGTCCACCAGCGGCGGCGGGGTGCTGCCGTCGTAGGCCAGGATCTCGTTGGTATCGACGCCGAACATCAGCGACACCGAGTCGCTTTCGCTCAGCGGCAAGCCCATGAAGACCTGGAAGGCGCCGCTGTTGGTGGAATAGGAGGCGACATTGAAGCTGGAGTAGTCGAACTCGCGCCACCACAGGTTGTAACCCAGCGACAGGCCCCCGTCCGTGAAGTAGGGGTTCATGAACGAGAAGTCGTAGCGTTTCTGGTAGACGCTGCGCGTCAGTGCCGTCGATACGCGGTTGCCGGTGCCGAGGAAGTTGTTCTCGGAAAGCTGCAGCGAGAGGTTGAGGCCGGACAGCTGCGAGTAACCCACGCCGGCGGAAATGCTGCCCGAGGTGGTTTCCTTGACCGTGTAAACCACGTCCACCTGATCATCGCTGCCCGCAACGGGCTGGTTCTCGACTTCGACCGTTTCGAAATAGCCGAGGCGATCCAGGCGCACCTTGCCGCGGTCGATGGCGGCTTGCGAATACCAGCTGCCTTCGAATTGGCGCATCTCGCGGCGCAGGACCGGGTCGGCGGTGCGGGTATTGCCCTTGAACACGATTCTGCGCACGTTCACGCGCGGGCCGGGCTGCACCTGGAAATCCACCGATACGGTGCGCTTGTCACGGTCGATGGCAGGCACCGGGTTGACCCGTGCGAAGGCGTAGCCGATGTTGGACAGGCGCGCCGTGATCGAGTCGGTGGCAAATTCCAGC
The DNA here is from genome assembly GCA_963205445.1 of Pseudomonadota bacterium. GTDB lineage: Bacteria > Pseudomonadota > Gammaproteobacteria > Xanthomonadales > Xanthomonadaceae > Thermomonas. The sequence continues at coordinate 35,258 of CAUJJG010000046.1, read as the reverse complement.
AGGCCACGCGAGAATGTGCCGCCTGGCTTGATGAAGCTCACCAGCTGCTCGATTTCTTCCTTGGGCAGCACGGTATCGCCGGAGACGCTGATGTTGGCGAAGTTGTAAACCTCGCCTTCGCTGATGCCGGCAGTGAGGAACATGTCCTTCTTGTCGCCACTGATCGCCACCTGGGTGGAGTCAATGCTGAAGTCCACGTAGCCGCGGTCGAGGTACCAGGAGTTCAGCTTTTCGATGTCTCCCGAGAGCTTTTCGCGGGAATATTGATCATCGCGCTTGTACCAGCTCAGCCAGTTGCTGGTATGGGACTCCCAAGCCTTGGTGATGTCCTCGTCGGGATAGGTGTCGTTGCCGATCAGGTTGATGTGGCGGATCTTCGCAGCCTTGCCTTCCTTGATGTTCAGGGTCAGGTTGATCCGGTTGCGGTCCAGGCGCTCCACGGTTGGCGTGATGCTGACCCCGTACTTGCCGCGGTTGTTGTATTGGCGAGTCAGTTCCTGGGTGACGCGGTCCAGATTGAGGGCGTTGTAGGTGTCGCCCTCGGCGAGGCCGATGTCCTTCAGACCCTTGGTCAGATCCTCGGTTTTCAGGTCCTTGTTGCCGGACAAGGTCAGCTTGTTGATCGCCGGACGCTCGACCACGGTGATGACCAGGATGTTGCCCTGCCTGTCGAGGCGCACGTCTTCGAAAAACCCGGTCTTGTACATGGCGCGCAGGGCTTCTGCAGCCTTGCCCGGGTCGAGGGTGTCGCCGCGTTCCAGCGGGAGATAGGTGAAGACCGTGCCGGCGCCGATGCGTTGCAAACCGTCGATGCGGATGTCGCTGACCGTGAAGGGTGTGAACGTCGCCTGCGCCCAAGCCGGCAGCGCAAGCGCTGAAGCAAGGGCAAGGGTGAGCAGGCGGCGGGACAAGGGTCGGGTCATTCGGAACATCCTGTTGGCGGTCAACGGCCGGTGCGGGGAAGCATCCTTGCGGATGCCTTGGTACGGGGGATGCCAACATGCCAAGGGCACGCGGCGGACGGTTCTTGCTACGACATCAGGTGCAGGATGTCGTTGTAAAAGGCCAGTCCCATCAGCCCCGCGATCAACGCGAGGCCGATGTACTGGCCGACGGCCATGGTGGTTTCGCCCAAAGGGCGACCCAAGGCCAGCTCGATAAGGTAATACAGCAGGTGACCCCCGTCCAAGACGGGGATCGGCAACAGGTTGATCAAGGCGAGACTGACCGACAGCAAGGCGAGGAAGTTCAGGAACCAAGCCGGGCCACGTTCAGCAAAGCTGTTGGCCGCACGGGCAATGGTCAGCGGGCCGGAGACCGTGTTCTGGACCGAGATCTGGCCGATGACGGCACGCCGCACCATGTCCACCAGCTGGCGGCATTGGAAACCGGTTTCGCGCAGGGCGGCAGGCAAGGCGCCTAGGAGGGGCAAGCGCAGCACGGCATCATGCGGCGGGGTGCCGCTGGTGCCGTTGGTGATGCCAAGCACCCAGTGAGCGCCCCCTTTGCCATCGTCCAATCGGGTTGGGGTCAGCTCCAGCGCAAGGCGCTCGCCATCGCGCTCCACCTCCACCATGCCTGGCCTGTTCTCTGCGCCAAGCCGGGCCACCAGCGGGGCGATGTCGTCGAAGCTGCTCACCGGATTGGCGTCGATGGCAGTGATCCGATCTCCCTCGGCCAGCACGCCCCAGGCGGGCGTGCCCTCCCGTACGCTGCCCACCAACGGTGGCAGCAACAGATGGCGCGGGACCAGGCCGATGTCCCCCAGCACGCGCAGCTCATCAGCCTGGGCAGGCAGGTTTTGCAAGGGAAGGTGGCGTTGGCGTGTTTCGCCATCGGCGGACTCGACCGTCAGCAGGATGGGTTGGCGGTCAAGGGCTGCCACCGTCAGCGCCATGGAAAGCTCGCTCCAAGTCGGCGTGGTGCGTTCACCTACGGCCTGGATGCGGTCACCCGGCTGCAGCCCGGCCTGCGCCGCCACGCCCTGCACGCGGCCGACGACGGGAGCGTAATCGGGGCGGCCCACCACCAGCATCGTCCACAGCAGCAGGAAGGCCAGCAGCAAATTGGCCAGCGGCCCCGCAGCCACGATCGCGATGCGTTGCCATACGGCCTTGCGGTTGAATGCATGCGGCAAGTCCTGTGGGGCCACGTCCCCTTCGCGCTCGTCCAGCATGCGGACGTAGCCGCCCAGGGGAATTGCAGCCACCACGTACTCGGTGCCGCCCTTGCCGTGCCATGTCCACAGGGGCTTGCCGAACCCCACGGAGAAACGAAGGACTTTGACGCCGCAGCGGCGGGCTACCCAGAAATGACCAAACTCATGAAACGTCACCAGCACGCCCAAGGCGACCAGCAACCACCACAGGGAGCCGAAGAACGTGGTCACGTGGACACCTTGCCGAGATGGGCCTGCGCTTGCGCTCGTGCCCGCGCATCGGCGTCGAGCAGCGCATCGATGGAGTCGGCGGGTTGGGTGGGCATGGCGTCGAGGACAGCGGAAACGGTATCAGGAATACCAAGGAAGCCAATTCGCCCCTGAAGGAAGGCTGAAACGGCTTCTTCGTTGGCTGCGTTCAGTGCGGCCGGGGCGCAGGCGCCTGCCGCGAGCGCCGCATAGGCGAGGCCAAGGCAGGGGAAAGCCGCGCTGTCCGGTGCTTCGAACTCCAGCCGCCCGCCTTGCGCGAGCAGGTCCAGCAGCCCGACGCCGGAGGTGATCCGTTGCGGCCAGCCCAGCCCTACGGCCAGCGCGGTGCGCATGTCCGGCATGCCCAGCTGGGCCAGCGTGCTGCCATCGATGAAATCGACCAGCGAATGCACCAGCGACTGCGGATGGACCAGGACGCCAATCCGGTCGCCGGGCAGGGCGAACAGGTGGTGGGCCTCGATCACTTCCAGCCCCTTGTTCATCAGGCTGGCGGAGTCCACAGAAATCTTGGGGCCCATCGACCATTTGGGGTGCGCCACGGCCTGCGCGGGCGTGACGTTGGCCAGCTGCGCCCGTGTCCAGCCTCGAAACGGACCACCGGATGCGGTCAGGGTGATGCGGGCCGGCGGGCTGCCATCGGCCAGGCATTGGAAAATGGCGTTGTGCTCGCTGTCGATCGGGATGATGTGCGCGCCACTGCGGTGCGCGGCCTGCATCAGCAAATCCCCGGCCAGTACCAGGGATTCCTTGTTGGCCAGCAGCAGGCGTTTGCCGGATCGCGCTGCGGAAAGGGTCGAGGACAGCCCGGCGGCGCCGACGATGGCAGCCACAACGCTGTCACAGGCGTCGCCAGCCACCAGCGCGTCCAACGCCGGGCCGCCTGCATGGGCTTCGGTGGCCAAGCCGGCTGCCTGCAGCCCGTCGCGAAGCGCAGGGTAATGCCGGGTGTCGGCAATCACCGCATGCGCGGGGGCATGGGCTCGGCACAGTGCCAGCAAGCCATCGACGTTGCTGCCGGCCGCAAGCACGCTGGCGCGCATGGTCTGCGGATGGCGGGCGATCACGTCCAGCGCCGAAGTGCCGATCGAGCCGGTGGCCCCCAGAACCGCAACCCGTTGCATCGTCAAAACCCCAGCCAGATCTTGCCCAGCGCAAACACCGGCAGCGCTGCCAGCACGCTGTCGATGCGGTCCAGGGCGCCGCCGTGGCCGGGAATCAGGGTGCCTGAATCCTTCACGCCCGCATGGCGCTTCAGCAGACTTTCGAAGAGATCGCCCGCAACCGAGAACAAGACCGTGACGGCGGCCACCAATGCAACGGCGGGCAGCTGCCGGGGCTGCGTGCCGATCAGCAGGGCGCCGGCCACCGCCACCAGCATCGCCAATGCCACGCCGCCGACGAGGCCTTCGAGGGTCTTGTTCGGGCTGATGCGTGGCGCAAGACGACGGCTGCCAAACCACTTCCCGCCAAATTGGCGGCCACAGAAATAGGCCCCGCTGTCTGCCGCCCAGACCAGCAGCAAGGCCAGCAGCAGCCAGCGATGGCCATGGGGCTCGCCGTGGTGGATGACGGCAAGCGCGCACCAAGCGGGAACGACGGCCAACGTGGCGGCAGCGAGCTTGATGATTCGGCTGTTGCCCGTTGGTGAGGATGCGAATGCGTAATGACGCAGCCACAGCAGTGCCAGCAACCACCAGCCAACCCCAAACACGATGACCAGCTGGAACAAGGGCAGGGCTGCCGCGTGCGGTGAGCGTGAGCCCCAGACCAAGGCCACCATCAGCGCCAGATTGCAGGCCAGCAGGATGCTGCGGGCGAGGCTGTCGTCGAGACCGGCCAGTTTGAGCCACTCCCAAAGTGCCGCCAGAAAGACCAGTGCGGACAGCAGCATCAGCCATTGGGTGGGCAGCAGCAGGACTGCGCCGATGGCGACGGGAGCCATCACCAGGGCAGCGAGGATACGGGTCTTGGTCACGACGGGGTCCCCGGGTTTGCGTGATGCCTGACTTGGGCACTGGTCAGGCCGAAACGGCGCTCGCGCCGGGCGTATTCGTCGAGCGCCTGTTGCAGCAGGGCGGCATCCACATCAGGCCAGAGGGCGTCCGTGAACCAGAGCTCGGCATAGGCCAGCTGCCACAGCAGGAAATTGCTGATGCGCAATTCGCCGCCGGTCCTGATGAAGAGGTCGGGCGCAGGCAGGTCCGCCAGCGCAATCTGTGCGCCCAGGGTGGCCTCGTTGATTTGGTCGGCCTGCAGGCGGCCTGCAGCCACATCCTCGGCGAGCGTGCGTGCTGCGCGAGCGATGTCCTGGCGGCCGCCGTAGCTGGCGGCGATGACCAGTTGCAGGCGGGTATTGCCGGCCGTCAGGGTTTCGGCGGCTTGCATCCTGTCCAGAATCTGCGGCGCGAAACGGTCGCGCTCGCCGATGAAGCGCAGCCGCGCACCTAGGCGGTGCAGTTCGTCGACTTCGCGCTCCAGCGCCCCCAGAAACAGCTTCATCAAGCCGCCGACCTCGTCTGCCGGCCTGTTCCAGTTCTCGCTGGAGAACGCGAACAGGGTCAGCACCTCGATACCCTGCTGGAGGCAAAACTCCACGCAGCGCTTGACCGCGCGGGCTCCCGCGCGGTGCCCGATCAGGCGGGGCCGGTGGCGTTGCTGCGCCCAACGGCCATTGCCATCCATGATGATGGCCAGGTGGCGCGGGACAGGAGCGGGTGCGGTCGTCATGGGGCGCTTGGGAGCGGCGCTCAGACGGACATCAATTCCACTTCCTTGGCCTTGACCACTTCGTCCACGTCCTTGATTGCCGCATCGGTGATCTTCTGGATTTCAGCCTCGGTGCGCGCGCAATCGTCTTCGGTGATCTGCTTTTCCTTGAGCAGCTCCTTGACGTGCTGGTTGGCGTCACGACGGATGTTGCGGATCGCGATCTTGGCGTCTTCGCCCTCGCCGTGCACGACCTTGGTCAGGTCGCGGCGGCGTTCTTCGGTCAGGGCCGGAATGTTGAGGCGGATGGTTGTGCCGGCGGTATTGGGTGTCAGGCCAAGATCGGAGGCCAAGAGGGCCTTCTCGACGGCGCCGACCATCTGCTTTTCCCACGGCGTGATGACGATGGAGCGGGCGTCGGCCACCGACACGCTGGCAACCTGCGACAAAGGCATGTCGGAGCCGTAATAGTTCACCTTGATGCTGTCCACCAGGCCGGCGTTGGCCCGCCCGGTGCGCACCTTGACCAGATTGTGGCGCAGCGACTCGATGCTCTTGCCCATGCGGGCTTGGGCGTCTTTCTTGATCTCGTTCAGCATGACGGCGCTCCGTGGTCGTTCGCAAACCCGCGATTATAAGCGCCGCCGGCCCGTACGGGGCCGAATCAGCCGCGGGTATTGACCAGGGTGCCGATGGGCTCGCCGTGGAGGATGCGCAGCAGGACGCCGGGCTGGGCCATGTCGAAAATGCGCAGCGGCAGGCCGGCATCGCGGCACAGGGCGAAGGCGGCGGTATCCATCACCTGCAGATTGCGGGCGATCACCTCGTCATAGCTGAGGCGATCCAGCTTGACGGCGTCCGGGTGCTTCTTCGGATCCTTGTCGTACACGCCGTCGACCTTGGTGGCTTTCAGCAGCAGGTCTGCACCAATTTCGATCGCCCGCAGAGCGGCGCCGGAATCGGTGGTGAAGAAGGGGTTGCCGGTGCCGGCGGCAAAAATCGCAATCCTGCGCTTTTCGAGGTGGCGCACCGCGCGTCTGCGGATGTAGTCCTCGCAGACATCGTTGATTTTCAGTGCGCTCATCACCCGGCACTTCGCGCCCAGCTTTTCCAGCGCGTCCTGCATGGCCAAGGCATTGATCACGGTGGCGAGCATGCCCATCTGGTCGCCGGTGACGCGATCCATGCCGCCTGCCGCCAGCCCTGCGCCGCGGAAGATGTTGCCGCCGCCGATCACCAGTGCAATCTCGGCACCTGCGTCGCTGGCTTCGATCACCTCGCGGGCGATGCGGTTGAGGATCTTTGGATCGATCCCGTAATCCTCGTCCCCCATCAACGCCTCGCCGGAAAGTTTGAGCAGGATGCGGCGATAAGCGAAGTTGGACATGGGTGCCTCTTGGGGTGACGGACATCCAATTTTAACGGAAAGCCCGATGAATGCCGCCAAAAACAAGAAAGCCCGCGACAATGTCGCAGGCTTTCTTGTTCAATCTGGCGCCCGAAGTTGGACTCGAACCAACGACCCCCTGATTAACAGTTTCCTTATAAATCAATAGGTTATTGATAATCAACGAAAAGGTACGTCAAGGCGCGTAAAGCCAAATCACTTTAGAAACATCAACTTACGTCAACCTGTGGCATTGCGCGAAAGTTGGGCGATGTACCTCTGGTGCACCTCGAACAGCCCCGTAGGTTCCCTGCATGACGCCGCGAGTGCTGGCGACGCTTGCTGCGCCAGTTTCATTTCTGGGCTTCCAACAACACTCGTTCAAGCCGATCAATCAGACTTTTCGCGCGGCGCACTTCTTCCTCGTAGAGCGGAGTGGAACTGCCGTGGGCTGCGGGGTTCAGCACGCGCTCGGTCATTTCCAGCACGCGGTCAACAGCTTCCACTGCATCCATCTTGGCCCAGCCATCATCATTCAGTGCATTGCGGAGCGCGTTTCGCTTCGACTTGAGGATGCCCTTGTCCTTGGGTGAAAGAGCTGCATTGGTATCCAGGTCGCTGTCGTCAGCCGACAGCAGCAAACTGCGATGCGCTTTTGGCACCCCCTTCAAGGCCCGTTCGTAAAGTGCAACTGGCATGCCCGCGATGAGTTTAGTCCGCGCCGCGCGCAGGTTCACGGTCAGCGAGAAGAATTTCCCAGGCGGCAATGCCTTGCCTTCCGCCCATTCGCGATAGCGTTTGGCGGTGTCTTCCGCCGCCTTGCGCAGGAACATCGCGGCTTCTTCGATGTCATGGCCGTTGAGGTAGTCCTCGGCCTTTTCCAGATCACTTTTCTCGGATCGGGCCTCAATGTTGTCGGCCGCATTACCCTGCAAGCGGATGAAGCGCCAATCCGCATGATCGCTACCAATTCGGCGGCGAAATTCGCGGAAGAAACCGAGTTCGTGGGTCAGGATGATTTTCTGGTAGTTGGCGAAGGTGTCGGATAGCAGGATGTCCACCACCTGCATGCGGTTGCTCATGTCCAGACTGACCAGCAGATCATCCAACACCAGTAGCTTGAGGTCGGATTCGTGCAGGTTGATCAGCGAGGCGGCGAAGCGGACGGACAGCGCCAGTTGGGTCAGCTTGGCCTCATTGAGAAAGCTCTGCGGCTTGGTAACGGTGGTGCCGTCAAGTTGAATACCGAACTCGATCACCGGCAGGGTGAACTTGAAATCATTCTGGTTGGAGCCAGTGGCCGACGGTCGCGTGGTGACGGCCAGTTTCAATGTCACCTTGGCGGGGTCGCCTGCGGCGAAATGGGTGTCGTAGAACTTTTGTGCCTCGGTGCTGATTGCGGCTACAGCCGAGGTGAGGACGCCGGCGAAATTGTCGGCTTTTCTCTTGAATTCGTCGTAAGAATAAGCTCCGCCAAGACCACGACTTGCCGTTGGGTTCGGGTTGCCGGATTTGACTTCGTTCCACATCTCAGCGGGCACACCGCCGCTAGTGGACACACAGAACGGCAGGATTTCCTTCTCGAACAGCGGCCAGAGGTCGAACTTCTCCGAGTTGCGGAAGTGCGAGAAGCCGAAGAAAAAGCGGTAGGTGATGAAGTCGCTGGCCAGGTCACCTTTCAGGATCGCGGGTTGGTTGAAGGTGCCATGATCGGCCCGGCTGATGCGGTAGGTGGTGTCGTTGCGCGTTGCCGTATCGCGCAGCGTCAATGCGATTTCGCCGGGCTTGGGAGTAGCTTCCTTCTGCTCGTGCAGATTCAGCAGGTTCTGCGTATCGCTCGGGTCGAAGTATTTGGCGACACCGCCGTGCGGTTTGCGGGCGCTTTGCAGGAATGTGTAGATCGCCCAATACAGCGAAGACTTGCCTGCGCCGTTGGCGCCATAGACCAGCAAGTGACGGCCTTCCAGCTTGAGTTGGAACTCGCGGAAGGCCTTGAAATTGCAGATCGCAATGTGGTGCAGGTGCGCCTTCATGCCGCCCCTTCACGCTGGATGACGGCCAGTAGATCCGGGCTGTCGGCGGAAATGCGCAGCAGGCGGTTGCGGATTTTCGAGGTAGGCGCGTTGAGCGTCTTGTAAAGTTGGGTGATGAACTCGCGCTGCTGCGCTTCGGGGGCGTTGGGGTTGTAGGCGGCGAGGTGCGGGGCAAGATCGTCGAGGAACAGCAGGTCGCGCTCGGCCATATAGTCGCGGAAATAAAGCTCCAGCACGCAGGCATCCATCAGCGTGTCGAAGAAAGCCGACACCACATCTTCGCCGATTTGCATGGCAGCCAGTAGGCAATCCACCAGCGTGGTGAGCGTTGCTTCGGCTTGAGGCGGGATGGCGGTGGGGAACGGCAGTGCTTCGAGTTCGTAGCCGCCCACATGGTTGTTGGTCGAGGTTTTGCGAAAGCACCAGTCCATCAGCCGCGAGTTCAACACCGCCAACACCGCCTTCGACCGCGCCTGCTGTCGCAAGATGATTTTCTGCACGGTATGGCCGAATAGGAATTTCTCACCCTGCTTTTCAACCAAGGTGAAGATAAGGCGGCGCGGGTCAACCGTGCCGGTGACTTCCTGACACACCAAGAGCTTGTTTTCGCCGTTACGTTTGGCCTTGTCCGGGAAATGCCGCGCCTTCACCCAGTCAGAAATGCTTTCGTCCAAGCTGTAACGATGAACATTTCTTCCGCGATAGAGTTTGACAGGTGAAGCTATGTGAGAAAACGAATCGGAATTTGTCGTCAAATTCAGATCTCCCTGCGAGATGCTCGCCATCATGGTCTTGAGCGTGACGGAGTTCGTGAACAAGCGACGATAGATGGCGAACTCACCAGGGCGGAACAGCGGGAACTCGAAACTGCCTGGGCGGAAGCGGATGAGGTCGCTTTGTCGAACTGTCTCGAAAGCCAGCGTTGCCATGGTGGTGACATCGTTGTTGCAGGATATGTCGAATTCGTTGTCTGGCGCGGCGATGTTCTGGAACAGGCAGATGCAGGTGCCTTGCAATACGCTCTCGAACACCTGCCCTGCCTTGGTCGGCGCAATTTTGGGAAACTCGATAATTTGACGGATCGTCGTTTGGGTCAGCAGCATTTCGCGGGTGCGTGCCGAGCTCAAATCCGCCATCAGCGAGCTTTGCACAATCAGGCAAGCGATGCCTCCCGGTTCGGCAAGATTGCGGGCAGCTTCCAGGAACACCTTGTAGAGGTTCTGCTTTCCGACATCCTTGCCTTCCGACCACGGAAATTGTGCTGCGGAGAAAACTCCTTTCTTGACCTGCACATAAGGCGGGTTTCCGATGACGACAGAAAAGCCATCGGCCAACGAACTTCCGAACATCCAATGGGGGTCGAAGAAATTGGCGCTGGCCTGAGGGTCAAACGGATTCCAGTTGGCAATGTGCTTGGCCTTGTCGGATGTGCCAAGACTTTCCGCAAGCACCTTGCCCAGCTCTTCGCGCAAGCTCTTGATTTTGTTTTGCAGCGCGAGCTTGTGATCGCGCCTTTGCACGGCGAAGTGTCCGTGGTACAGGCTCTCAATTTCGGTTTCGATCTGGTGAACGCGATGGGGAACTAGTGCCCATTGTGTCGGCAAGCCAACGAGCGCATTGGCAGCAACAAATTTGGTTTCCAGATTCGGCAACGGGCGAATGCCGTGGTTGTCGCGCTTGCTGCGGTTGGTGCGCTGGTCGCAAACCAGGGAGATGAAAAAACGCAGCTTGGAAATCTGGATGGCGATGGGCTGGATGTCCACACCGTAGAGGCAGTTCTCGATCAGGTAGAGCTTGCGGCCGTAGTCGTCTTCGTTGTCTGCAAAGTCGCGTTCGATGGCAGCAATGGCGGAATCCCGCGCAGAGACATCAGGAATCTTCGCGGCGGAATCGATCTGGAGCCGCTTCCAGCGCGCGTTGTCGGGGTCGAGCTTGTGGATGATGTACACCAGCTTGTGCAGCATCCCCATCGGGAATGCGCCGGAGCCGCAAGCCGGGTCGAGAATCTTGCAGGTGTGGATGGCATCCAGCAGCGTGGCAACTTCCCGCTCATTGAAGGGGTGTACCCGCTCGGTGTAGGCGAACAGGATGTCCAGGCCTGTCTTTGCGTCCTGCTCGCTCATGCCCGCCTTGGCCAACGCGCCTGCAAGGTGCGCCTTGAGCGATTCGTCCACCATGTAATCGACGATGGGGCGCGGGGTGTAGAACGAACCGGTCTGCTTGCGGGCGGTGGTTTTGGTTTCCTCGTTGTAGCTGGCCAACAGGTTCTCGAACACCTTGCCCAGCAGTTCGGGGTCGAGCGCGATTTCCTGATCCACCGGCGTGTTTTCGACAATGGTGAACTTGTAGGCATTGAGGATGTGCAGCAGGCCTCGCACTCTCTCCTTTCTTCGTTTCTTGTCGCCGTAGGCCTCCGACAGGTCGGCTTCGTGCTCCTGGCTGAAGAAGAGACGGTTGGGGACGGTGGGGCGCTTCTTCTTGTTGCGCGAGAAGCCATCGAGGTAGAGCTTCTTTTCTGTGCCTTCCTCCGTTCTGTCGAGACACTCGAACAAGCCGCCGTTCAGGAATGGCACATCGGCAAAGTGCTCCAGCGCGGTGGCCGGGTCGCGGAAGTGGTCTTCGTAGCGGTAAAGAGTGTCCACGCCATAGGTGGCGCGGTTCTTCTGGAAGCCTTCGTCCTTAGCAAAGGCACGATAGGGCTGGCCCTTGGCATCCTTACCCATGCGCTGATTGAGCGTAGCGAAGAACAGGTTCTGCAGGATGGCTTCGTTGTAGCTGGACGTATCCGCCGACAGGTCTTTGAGTATCTGCTTCAGATCGGCTTCGGCAAACAGCTTGTCGGGAACCAGGTCTTTCTCTTTCAGGAACCAGCAGAAGATGAGGCGCGTGAGCAAGCGAATCAGGCCGGTGGCGCGGCGTTTTTCGTCGTCCTTCTCGATGTCGGCAGGAAACTCCACCTGCGGCAGCGCCCAGAAATACCAGTTGGCGAGTTCGCGGTAGAAGCGCTTGTTGAGCAGCTCGACGTTGAAGACCTCTTCCCACGCAGCATGCAGCTGGTCGAAGTTCTGGATGACACGGCGACCCTCGGTCAGCTCGGCCAGCGAGAACGATGCCAGGATATCCAGATGGCCGGGGTGAGGTTTCTCGATGGCGATGTTCTGGATCAGGGTGACCTTGCCTAGCACATCCTTGCTGTCGTCACGCTTGTTCAGCCGGCGGTTGATGACGGCAATGGACAGCCGTGCACCAATCTTGAACAGCACCATGACCGGCATGGGGAAGATGCGGTTGATCTGACGGGCGATGCCAGCCAGCTTGCCGCGTGCGTAGTCGGCGTCCACCAATTCAATGGCGATGAAGACGTAGGACTGCAGCAGGGAGGTCTTGACCGACTCATCCTTGAACAAGGATGCGCTGCTGGAAAGTTCCTCATCGGTGAGCTGGAACAGCAGCTCGGCGGATCGCCAGCTTTCGATCAGCGCGGCGGGGTGTGCCAGCCGGGATTCTGGGTCGAACTGCGCGCGGAAGTCGGCAACTGATGCGGTTTCCACGGTGCGGTCGGACTGGTAGCCCAATGCCGCATACAGCGACTGCGCGGCCTTGCGCAATGGCTGGCTGGCGAAGGCCTGAACACGCTGACTTAGGGTTTGTTTGAGCATCAGGTCATCCAGTCATCAAGTTTCAAGCCGGGTACGCGCTTGAAGTGGCGGGTGTTGTGGGTGACCAGCGGCAGGCCTAGCGCCAATGCATGGGCGGCGATCTGGGTATCCATCGCGCCGATGGCTTTGCCGGCCTGTTGTAGCTTTGCGGCAATCTGGCCATAGCAGTCGGCCGCATCCACGGACCACGGCAGGGCGGGTAGCTCTTGCAGCAGCAGATCGACACTACGACGGCGCTTGTCGTTTTCTGCCAGCAGCGCCAGCCCGAACCGCACTTCCGCGCGGGTGACGACGGAAATGGCGGCTTCCTGACGTTGCAGCGCGTGCAACACGCGCTTTTGCAGCGCAGGCGAGCTGTTGCGGACGAAGTAGCCCAGGATATTGGTGTCAAGCAGAAACTTGATCACGCCCGCCCCTTGGGCTTGGCGCTGCGCTTGGTGGGGGTCTTCTTAGCCGTGGCCGATACCGGCTGCGCAAAAGGGTCGATGGGTGGTGCGTTGCGACGCTGGGACTCCGACAGAAAGTCATGGGGCAACGGGTCTTCGGCAATGGCCGATATCAACGCTTCCAGCCGCTGCTGGCGCAGCAGCCCCGAGTCCTTGGGGCGCAGAGTGATCTCACCCGTCACCTCGTTGCGTGAGATCCACATTTCCTCTACGTCCACCCGGTACGCCTTGGGCAAGCGGATGGCCTGGCTGTGACCCGTGATGAACACCTTGGCAGTCGCGGTCATGGGTGGCCTCTTTGCGTATCTACGAATCCGTATCTATTTTATGACCAGCCAGGTGATCAAGTCAAAGTCGCCATTGCCCTTGATGGCCGCCTGGGTACTGACCAGTTTGCCGCTGCGTCCGGTGAGAAGATTGCCGGCGTTCTTGCGGCCAAACTTCGCGGCAATGGCGGCCACGGCTTTGTCCAGCAAACCACTGTAGCGGCTCATATCCTGGCCGTGGGCGGTTTCGGTATCGAACAGTTCGCACAGCTTGGCATACGGCTCGGACTGCCCCTGACAAACGGCGCGGAAGATCTCCAGCACCTGCTTGGGAGCGGTGAAGTTGTAACGCACCTCGCCATCGTCGCGAATGTAAACGAGGAAGTAAGGTTGTAGCGGGTTCACCGCCTCGTTGCCCGCTGCGTGCAAACGCTGCTTCAGGCAATAGATGACGCCGGGCTTGATTGTCTGGAAGTCCCCATGCGGCGGCACCAGCGCATACAGGCCCAAAGGGGCCTCCTCCAATTTTTCGCGGTTGGCCTCGATGTAGGCGGCCAGATCCATGCGGAAATCGTCCAGTGTGAACTCGTTCAGTGCCACAGTTTCGTTGAAGTCCTCAAGATCCAGCACTTCGTCTTTCAGACGCAGCAGTTGCTTGTCGCGGTAGCGCAGATCCTGCTTGATCAAATCTTCCAGGTCTTCTGCTTGCAGGATGTTGTCTTCTGCTGTAGCGGCGATATCGACCAGTGCCATGCGCGCTTCGACACGGTTCTTCAGGTTGATGTACTTGTTGAGATCGGGCGTGGGCCAAAAGTTGACCAGCTGGATTTCCTTGTTGGGGCTGCCGATGCGGTCGATACGGCCGAAACGCTGGATGATGCGCACCGGATTCCAATGGATGTCGTAATTGATCAGGTAGTCGCAGTCCTGCAGGTTCTGGCCTTCGGAGATACAGTCGGTGGCGATGAGTAGGTCAATTTCGCCATCCTGCGGCATGGACTTCATCTTGCTACGTTGCTTGGCGCGCGGGGCGAAATTGGTGAGGATGTGGCTGAACTCGGCTTGTCCGAAGGTGCTGCGATTGGGGCGCGTGCCGCCGGACACCAACGCGATGTGGATGCCGAGCGTTTTGCGCGCCCAGTCTTCAAGTTCTTCATACAGATAGGCAGCAGTGTCGGCAAAGGCGCAAAACACGATGACCTTGCGGTTCGCTTCGCCACATATGTTGGTACTGGGGTGGTGCACCTTGTGTTCGATCAAGCGCTTCAGCTCAGCCAACTTGGCATCGCGTGTGGCGTCGACCGCTTGCGCAGCATCGGCCAGCAGGGATAGCTGCTGCTTGTCGGTGGCCAAATCAGTCAGCCATGCGGCCACATCCATATGTTCCATGCGGTATTTGAGCTTGGTGCCAACCTGGAAGGCGTCAACCAGATCTTCGTCTTCCTCCTCCGTTACTGTGAGCAGGTCGATTTGCACATCGTCTGTGGCTTTGGCCTGGTGTGCCTGAAACTGCTTTAGGCGATTTTCCAGGCTCTCGATTTTCTTGACCGTGCGTTCCATAGTAATGGCAAAGGAGCGCACCGAGCTCTCCAGCCGCTTGAGAAAGTTGACCTTCATCATTCCAATCAGGAACTGCTCGCGGTTCTCTTGGCTGAAGTTCTTGATGCGGTGATCTTCATAATGTGACTTGAATGCTTCCAACACGTACTTGGATGGCTTGAAGATGGACAACTGGTAGTTGTCGATCTCGTCGTTCAACTTGTCGTAGGACAGAAAGCGCCCCTTCAGATCAATATCCGAAAAGATGGATTCGGGCTTCTTGCGCTTGGGGAAGTGCCCGATCTGTGTCATCGTTGATTTGTAGTATTTCTTGATGTGCTTGCGCGACCTAGCGATGGTGAGCTCATCCAGCAGGCTGAAAAAGCCGGCCGGAAGTCGATCCATGAGTTCGCGCGCGTCCTTCTCGCCGCTACGTTTGGCCCACTCAGTGAAGGTACGCTGAGCGGTGGTGAGTGTGTCCTTGATGTTGTTGATACCGAAGCTCTGCGCGTATGCAGCATCTTGCCCTTCGGTGACGAAATAGATCTGATTTCGCAAGTCTTTCAGATCGTTGTTGACCGGAGTAGCGGACAACAGCATCACTTTGGTATTGACTCCCGCCTTGATGATGTCGTCCATCAGGCGCTCGTAGCGGCTCTTGCGTATCAGATTGCCGTCTTCGTCAAACTTGCCTTTGGTGTTGTTGCGGAAGTTGTGCGATTCGTCGATGACGACAAGATCGAAGTTGCCCCAGTTGAGCGTACCAAGATCAATGCCATCGACCTTGCCGATGTCACGCGACAGGTCGGTGTGCGAGAGCACGGTGTAGGCGAAACGATCTCCGAGAAACGGGTTCAGGTCGCTGTTGTTCTGGGCCAGATAGACCGTCCAATTGTCACGAAGTTTCTTTGGGCATAGCACCAGCACGCGGTAGTTGCGCAGTTCGAAGTACTTGATTACAGCCAGCGCAGAATAGGTTTTTCCAAGGCCCACGCTATCGGCCAGTATGCAGCCGTTGTGGTTATTGATCTTGTGGATCGCACCCTTGACGCCGTCTTTCTGGAAGTCGAACAGGGCTTTCCAGATATCTGTGTCGATGATAGCCGTCTGGTCGAACAGAGCAGCATCGGCCTGCTGACCGGAAAGGAAACGCTCGAAGACGTGATACAAGGTCTTGAAGTAGATGAATTCCGGGGCGTGATTGGTATAGAGCTGCTCTAGGTAGCTCAGTACCCCCTCCTTCACGTCCTCAACGAGAGTTGCATCGTTCCAGAGCTCGTCGAACCATTGCTTCAAGTCGCTACGGTCGCGGTCGCTGTCGACGATCAAGTTTAATTCGATATTGGGCGTGGTGGACAAGCCCAATCCGCGTTGGGTGAAGTTGGAACTTCCGAGTATCGCGTGCTCGCGCCGCCCATCATCGATGTGGTAGAGCTTTCCGTGCAGGAGATTGGCTTGGCGAATGGAGCGGATGTCCACTTTACTGCGTATCCAATTCGCGCAGCGTTGAGCGATTTCTTTCTGATGCAAACGGTTGGCAAGCGCCAAACCTTCGTCTTCGATATGAAAAGCTTTTTTGTCGGTCTTTTCCGGATCGAGTGAGGAGATGAAGCGCGGTTCGCCAAACAGGAAGTCGAGGTGTTCGACTTGATCCAGTTCGCGTGATAGTGCGTCGTAAGCGTAAATGGTGAAGTAAGCAGACACCACGGATAGCTTGCTGCCGGACGTGATTTTGTCAGCCAGAAAACTGGCGACTTCCCCCCGGCTGTGGTTGTCGCGAATGCTGCAACGAGATTTACTGTTATCGGTCATCCTCTCTATCCTTCGCGCCGGGCTCATCCGACCTGCATGCCTGCGTTCACGGATTGTCTTTTTGCCGCCTTGAACATCATGGCCGCAAAACGTGCACGCCGCTTGTTAGCACTAAGTTATTTAGCTTCACAACGCCCTGTCGATGTTCATACAGTTCCCAGCGGCAAATACAGTGTGTGTGCTTGCTCGGCCGTGGTCCGGAAGCCGAATGCAGCGTAGAAGCTTGCTGCGCGGTCGTCCTTGGCATCCACGACGAGCAGGCGCACGCCAATCTGTTTACGCAGCGCCAGACATTGCTTGACCGCATTCTGTAGAAGTGCTTCACCCAAACCCTGACCCTGCTCAGGCACGGCAACGGCCAGACGGGCCAGGCGCGCAGCCGGAACCGGATGGCGTGGCAGGCGGCGCTGGTCGGCCGAGCTCAGGCCGAGGAGCGGCAGCTGAGCCGCCGCCAGGGTGTAGTAGCCGAGAATGCGCGAGGGCGCCGGATCGTCGATCAGCACATGCGTGGTGGCGATGCCATCGCGATGATGCTGACTGGCTTGCTTTTGCAGATAGGCGTTCAATGCGGGTACGCCGCAGTCGAATCCGTTCCGATCGTGCTTGCGGCCATCCAGCCGTTCGACCCGCAACATGGCTCAGCGCCGCGCCAGACCGCGCTCCATCGCCTTCTTCAGCTTGGCATTGGGCTTGAACGGCTTGTCCAGCGCATCGAGGAAGCGCCGCGATTCTTCCGCCGAGAGGGTGACGGTCAGTTCGGCCGCCATGACGTTTTCGGCTTCGCGCAGGACCGCATCGCGCACGAACGCGGACAGCGGCACGCCACGCAGGTCGGCGGCGCGGCTAATGCGCGCCTTGTCGGTGGGGTTCAGGCGCAGGTCGAGGCGGGCGGCGGCAGTGGTCATGGCGGTTCTCCTTGTACGGAATGATACCGTACATGGGCCGCAAATCAATCCTCAGCCCAGGGCTGGCTCCGGTGCTGGCGCCGCTGGCGAACCGGCTGGCAGGCCGCAGGGCGGCGGGAGCAAACATTTACCCATGAATAAATCTGGGGGTGGGGGCGATGACCGCGAAGCGCATGGCTAGCCAGTTCTGCCGGCGGGCGGATTCAGACCATCGCCTGGGGTGATGGGCCCACGCGCGGCCCCCGCCGGTACTTGGCAGTGATGGCGCTGACGGCGGCATCGTCGGTCAATTCCATCTGTTCCCGTTCGTGGAAGAGCACATCCATCTTCCGATGCGCCTGCTCGATGCGCGCATGGTCTGGCTCCACTTTTTCTTCCTCTTCGCCTAATACCGCAGAGCAATCCGCAATGTGCGAATTGATCAGTTCACGGGCCACTTCGTAGGCCAGTACCTGCTCGTAGGTGTAGGTCATTTCATCCTCGCGGAAGGTGCTGCATCGATTTCGGAATTTGTCATGACAAACAAAGTGGGACCACTTTGGCGGCGACAGCCTATCCTGCCTTAGTCCACTTCAATCAGCCGGTTTCGTACTTACGAAAAATTGATGCCTCACTATACTCCGGCTGCGCGAAAGCGATTCGATGTCGCGCATTTTGTACGTGCAAAAAATTGAGGCCTCAAACGGCTCCGGCAAACAGGGCCTGGATTTCGTCATGACGAAATTTGAAGGTAGTCAGCGGTCTCTGTCCTTCGACCTTTTGCTGAGCGTGTCCAGTGGATGCGCTGGCGCCTTGCCCTGACGCTCGCCTTCCTGCGGCGGCTGCATCGCAGACACGACCTTGGTGATGGCAATGGCCAGGGAGCGATCCTCAGCCCCGCCACGGGCCAACACTCGTGCAAGCGTGCCGTACGCCCTGGTGGTCTGCGGGGGAGGCGTAGCGGGACGTGCAGCGCGTTCCTGCGGCATGGGCGATTTCGCCGCATGCCGACTCGCCTGCTTCACGGTTCTGTGCCGTGAGCCGCGCATGCCGCGCGGTGTGGCGTTCGCATCGATGCCATGCTCGTGCAATGCTTCGGCGAACCGCTCCCGCCACCGTTGCAAGTCCGGCTTGCGAGGGTTCAAGCGTGTGCCGTCCACGCCCAGCGCTTTCACGCACAAGTGGACGTGCGGGTGCGCCTCGTCGTGGTGGGTGGCAAAGACGTACTGGTGGTTGTTGCCGAACTCGGCCACGGCAAAGGCCCGGGCTGCGTCGGTGACGGCCTTGCGGTCGGTGCCAGGGGGCATGGACAGCACGATGTTGAATGCTTCTTTCCGGTGGCTTTCCTCGGGGATGCCGTACAGGCCGAACTTCCATTCGTCTCGAAGGTCGCGCACAGCATCACGGCCATCGATGATCTGGCCAGCTTCGTTCTCCAATGCAACGTCGCCATTGCGTGAGATGTAATCGAGGTGCGCCTTGATCCGGCCCATGCCACGGCCGCCGCCCGAAACCTTGACCATGACTTCGGGAGCCTTGCGCACGATCCTGATCAGCCGCGACCGCGCTGCGGGTGCTCCCCTGACGCGCAGTGGCGTCGCGTCGGGTGGATTCACCTTCGATCGGGTGAGGGTCAGTCTGCAGACGCGGCCCTTGCGCGGCTTGAAGCGGAACGCGTCGTCCCAATCGATCAGTGCGTCATCGATGAGTTTCATCGGATGACCCAGCGCTGACGGTTGGCGAGCATGACTTTGTTCACGGCTGCGAGATGGCTCATGACTTCATGCCGGAACGCGAGCACGCGTTCCGCGTCAACATTCCCTCCCTCGGCATTCAACCGACGGGCTATCTGGTTGAGGTTGGTGCCGATGGCGGCCAGCTGCCGGTTGGATTGCCCGAGCGCAGTCAGTTCGGCCATTCCTGGCTGGGGTTCACCTGTCAGGTTCTTCCGGATGAGATTCACCACCCACTGCGTTGCGGATTCGCCTGCCTGCCGGGCGAATGCGTCGATCTTGTCGAATTCGGATTGGGTAAGCCGAAGCTGCATGCGCCGCCGCGACCTGTCTGGCGTGTCCTCCAGCGACGCACAGGCAGGTGCTGGCCCGGCATGTCCTGGTGCCGTCGTGAGTTTCCGCACCATCTGCTTGATCGCACTGCTGCTCGTGGTCGAATGCTGCCTGCAATACCTTGTCCATCGCTCCAGCAGATCGGGCGACAGGTACGCCTTGATCGTTGGTCGTGTGCTGCTCATGACCGGACTCTCGCGGATCGATCAGGCACGCTTGGTGGTTGCTGGCGTGCTCCAGCGACCCGCCGATCCCGCTCCTGCGCATCGATCAGCCCAAGGCGGCAATCGTTTTCGGCATCGAGGATGGCGGCTTCGATTTTGAAGGTGTGCGCCTGCGCAACCATGGCAACTTGGCGCTTGCGTTGAGCCTCGATCCGAAGCCCACGGCTCAGATTGAACTTCCCGTTCCTTGCGGCGTGTACCAGGCTGTCGAGCAAGCCATAGGGGGAAGTGGCTTTGCCATCCTCGATGCTGCCTGCAAGCTCATCCAGGACGCTTTGCTGCAACGGCGGTTCCAAGCCCATCAGCTTCCTGGCGACTACTACCTGGTCGAGACCAAGCAGGCCTTTGGCGCCCATGTCCGGCGTGTGTCGCGTAGTAGTAGTTCTTTCTGTACTTACTGCGCTTTCTGTATTTAGTAAGGGGGCGGATTTGCCGGCAGTGGGTTTTGCCGTCGACGGGTTTCCAGTCCGTGGGCTTCCAGCACGGAGTAGCGCCCATTCAGTTCGGACGTATCGGCCCTTCTCGTCCCTGATTTCATCCTTGCGCAGGCGGCCGGCCTCGATCAGCTCTCGGACGATTCGACGCAGGGCATCCCGGCCAATGCCCAGGCGACCAGTCAACCAGGCTTCCCGGAACACCCAGTCCTTCGGCAGGCTGCACATGAGGACATACACCCCGAGCGTTGCGGGGCGAAGCAGGGCTTTTCTATGCCGCCCGGTGCCGTCCCAGAGATCGCGGTTGTCCAGGAGTGAGAACCCTTCAGGGAATCCATCGTCATATCTCAGGTGGATTTGCTCGCCCATGGCGTTGGCTCACGCGCCGGATTCGTCGAGGAACCGCGCTACGTCGAGCACGCTGAACAACCTGCGCCGTCCAATCTTTCGCGCCGCCGGCAACAGCTTCCTGGACAGTTCGTTGTCCTGGCAAAGAATCGTTCTCAGGCCTTTGGGGCTGCGGTCGAGGACTGCGGCCAATTGATCGTAGGAGAGAAGTGGCCTGCCGCCGGTGACCTTGAGTAGTAGATCAACCGTCGTTGTCTCGTGTGTGTTCACGTTGTTCCCGGATAGCGCAATTTGGCTTTGCGGGAACAAGAATCCACGGCGACATCAACGGCGCAATCGGTCGTTCAGAAAAACCTGTGGAAAACGCCAAAACGTCAAATTTTGGCACTTGGAGCAATTGCCATCATGCGGCTAGAAATAAGGTCTCCGCGCAATGTTTCATAGAAGTCAAGCAAACTTTGAAACCTGAACAATTTGCTTTTCGTTGTGTCTTGAAAATTGTCTGACATGCGCAATGGCGACCGCCAAGAAATATGTTTTTGGCGGGTTTTCTGGTCGTTTTTTACCCCGGCGCACCCTTGGTCTTCACTGCTTCTGCCGCATCCAGTCGGTCAACTAAGTCTTCAGCGCGAAGGTGCGTGTAGCGCTTCAACATCTGCATCGACTTGTGGCCGCTGATCGCCGAAACCTCTTGGTCGCTAAAGCCGGCCTCAACCAAGCGGCTGACGGCTTCGTGTCGAAGGTCGTGGAAGTGCAAGTCCCCGAGACCAAGCGACGTTTTGATTCCGTTCCAGACCTTGGCGAACGTGTAGGGGCGGCGCTTGCCGTCACGCCCCGGCTCGCCAAAGAACACCAGGTCGCAACCTTCGGGGCGGGTGGGGTTGTCCAGCGCCAACGCGAACACTTCTGCGGCTCGACGTGTAAGCGGAACCGTTCTTGCGCTTTCGTTCTTGGTAATGGCCAGCCGGACAATGCGCCGCCGCACATCAACCTGGTGCAGGCGCAGGCCGGCGATCTCGCCGCTTCGCATTCCGGTTTCCAGTGCGATGTCGAAGATCCAGCCCAGCATCGGGTTGGAGTAGTTGGCCAGCGCCTGCCTCAACCGGGCTTCCTCGTTGCCGCGAAGTCGCCTGTCGCGTCCTTCGCCGGGAGATGGCTTGCGGATGCCGGAGACCGGGTTCCTGACCAGACCAAGCCGCCACTCTCGGATGGCCGTGTTGAACAGGTGGCTGAGTAGCGCCAGTTCCAGGCGAACCGTGTTCGCGCTGAGAGTTCGCGGCTTCCCGGTAGCGCGATCTACCCGCTGGAGGGGTGTCGCCAGGCGCTTGTCCCGATAGCTCGCAACAAGGTCAGGGCTGATGGCGGCCAGGGAGTATTTGCCGAAATAGGCCCGCAAGGGTTCGGCACAGTACCGGTCGGTTTCCTGGGTGGCCGGCTTCTTGGTGGGAACGACTTCCGACAGGTACCGGGTCAACGCCTTGTCGAAAGTGATGCGCTCGGAATGAGAGGGGTCGATGAAGATGCCCTTCTCGATTTCGACCTCGGTTCGCCTTGCCCAGGTGAGGGCATCCTTCTGGATGCGGAAGGTCTTGGAGACGGTGGGCCATCTACGCTTCCGAATGACCGCTTTCCACTTCCCCAAACGGGTCTGAACGATGGTCGCCAAGGCAGGCTCCGTTTCGGCACTGTACCTTGAATGTACCTCGGCAAAGAAAAAGGACCTAGCCGCTAAGCTAAGCCCTTGATTTTCTTGGCGCCCGAAGTTGGACTCGAACCAACGACCCCCTGATTAACAGTCAAGTGCTCTAACCGGCTGAGCTATTCGGGCGGAGTCGCGCATTTTAGGGGGCGTGTGGCGCGAGGGCAAGAGGGTGGGTGAAAATTTTTGCATCAGGCTGGGCAGGCCGTGGGTACGCGCGGTTTCTGGCTGCGTGGACGGCCCACATTGTTCACGATCACTTGCCCCAGCAGGGCGCCGTCCTTGCTGCAGATGGACAGCGTGAGGTTGGTGCCTGCGCTGCGCCCGTCGGGCAAGTAGCGCAGCTGCTGGCGGCCTGCCGTGCTGTTGATGCGCAGGTGGCGGCTGGTGGGCTCCAGATCGATGCGAAGGATGTCGTCCATGGCATCCGGCTGCTTGTTGCCATCATCGTCCGAGAACAGCATCCATCCGGTGCTCCAGTCGGTTCCCGGGGCACAGGCCCTTCCGTCTGACGAGGGGCACAACACGGTGCGTTGGTTGCGCGTGACGGCGGTCATCCTTGCCAGCGCCATATGGGCATGGAGGGAGGCGGTGGCGGAGGCGGCGCGCTGGTGCTCGATCAGGCGGGTCAGCGATGGGACGGCCACCCCGGCGAGGATGCCGACGATGGCGACGCTGATCATCAGTTCGATCAGGGTGAATCCGGAAGGGCGGTGTTGCATGGCGAGGCTCCGGTCGGTGTGATGCCAGTCTGTCGGTCGCGTGACGACGGGGCGATCGGCCCCCGCCCCGGTGATGTGTCGGAGAACCCCTTGGCGCGTGTCGGAGTTCTCCCCGGCGTGCACGGACGGGGGTATCCCGACATCGGCGTAAACTGAGAGGTCGCCTCCCGCCTCCATGCCTGATGAGCCAATCTGCCCCCGCCGATCTCGACCTCGCCACCGCTTCTGACCGGTTTGAGCTGGTCTCGCCTTACCAGCCGGCCGGCGACCAGCCGCAGGCGATCGAGAAGCTGGTGACCGGGTTCGAGAGCGGCCTGGCCCGGCAGGTGCTGCTGGGCGTGACCGGCTCGGGCAAGACCTACACCATTGCCAACATGATCCAGCGGGTGCAAAAACCCACGTTGGTGATGGCGCCGAACAAGACCCTGGCAGCGCAGCTGTACGGTGAGTTCAAGGCGTTTTTTCCGCACAACGCAGTGGAATATTTCGTCAGCTATTACGACTACTACCAGCCGGAAGCCTACGTGCCGGCCAGCGACACCTTCATCGAGAAAGACAGTTCCATCAACGACCACATCGAGCAAATGCGGCTGGCTGCGACCAAGGCGCTGCTGTCGCGGCGCGACACCATTGTCGTGGCATCGGTATCGGCGATCTACGGCCTCGGCGCGCCCGAGGACTATCTGGCGATGCGGCTGATCCTGTCGCGCGGCGAGCGCATCGACCAGCGCGAGCTGCTGCGGCATCTGACCACGCTGCAGTACAGCCGCAACGAGCTGGTGCTCGACCGCGGCACCTTCCGCGTGCGCGGCGAGACGGTGGACGTGTTCCCGGCCGAATCGGACGTGGAGGCGCTGCGGATCGAGCTGTTCGACGGCGAGATCGAACAGCTGTCGATGTTCGACCCGCTGACCGGGCAGGTGCTGCGCAAACTGCCGCGCTACGTGGTCTATCCCAAGACCCACTACGCCACCCCGCGCGAGCGCACCATCGCCGCGATCGCCACCATCAAGGAGGAGCTGCGCGAGCGCCAGGAGCAGCTGTACGCCGCCAACAAGCTGGTGGAAGTGCAGCGGCTGAGCCAGCGCACCCAGTTCGACCTGGAGATGATGGCCGAGGTCGGCTACTGCAGCGGGATCGAGAACTACTCGCGCCACCTCACCGGGCGCGCGCCGGGCGAGCCGCCGCCGACCCTGTTCGACTACCTGCCGGCCGACGCGCTGCTGGTGATGGACGAGTCGCATGTCACCGTGCCGCAGGTGGGGGCGATGTACAAGGGTGACCGCTCGCGCAAGGAGACCTTGGTGGAATTCGGTTTCCGGCTGCCATCGGCGCTGGACAACCGGCCGCTGAAATTCGAGGAATGGGAGGCGCGCATCCCGCGCAGCGTGTTCGTTTCGGCAACACCGGGGCCGTACGAGTTGCGGGAAGGGGGGGATGACATCATCGAACTGGTGGTGCGCCCGACCGGGCTGGTGGACCCCGAGGTCGAGATCCGTCCGGTGGCCACGCAAGTGGATGACCTGCTCAGCGAGATCCACAAGCGGGTGGCGATGGAAGACCGCGTGCTGGTGACGGTGCTGACCAAGAAGATGGCGGAAAACCTCACGGAATATCTTGGCGAGCACGGCGTCAAGGTGCGCTATCTGCACTCCGATGTGGATACGGTCGAGCGCGTTGAAATTATTCGTGATCTGCGGCTGGGGGTGTTCGACGTGCTGGTCGGCATCAACCTGCTGCGCGAGGGTCTGGACATGCCCGAGGTGTCGCTGGTGGCTATCCTCGATGCCGACAAGGAGGGTTTCCTGCGCAGCACCGGCTCGCTGATCCAGACCATCGGTCGCGCCGCCCGCAACCTGCGCGGGAAAGCCATTCTGTATGCAGACCGTGTCACCAACTCCATGCGGGCGGCGCTGGATGAAACTGGGCGCCGCCGCCAGAAACAGTTGGAACACAATGCGACTCATGGCATCACGCCGCAATCCGTGCAGCGTGCGGTACGCGACGTGATGGAGGGTGCCCGCGCCGAGCCGGGTGCGCTGAAGGGGCAGGGCAAGACCAAGCGAGTAGCCGAGCCGGTGCAGGACTATCTGCGCCTGAGCCCCGCGCAACAGGTAGCCAAGCTCAAGTCGCTGGAGCAGAAGATGCACCAACACGCGCGTGATCTTGAATTTGAGGACGCCGCGCGCGTCCGCGACGAAATCCGCCAGCTGCGCGAGGCGGCGCTGTAGGGTTTATTCCAGCGCCGCCTTCACCGCCGCCGGGTCGGCCAATGCCTGCACCTGGCGGATCAGGCGCACGGTATTGCCGCCGAGGATGCCTTTGATCTGCTCGTCGCTGTAGCCGGCGTCCAGCAGCGCCTGCACCACCTTCGGCAGCTGGGTGATGTCCTCGTAGCCGAGCACGCCGCCGCCGCCGTCCCAGTCGGCGCCGAGGCCGACATGCTGCCAGCCGGCCACCTTGAGGATGTGCAGCAGATGGCGCATGTAGTCGTCGAAGTCGGCCTTGCGGATGTTGTACTTCGTGTCCAGTGCTTCGAACTTGGCTTTGAGCTCGGCACGCTGCTCGGCGCTGAGCTTGTCGAAGTCACCCGCGGATTCGTACAGCTTGCGGCGTTCGGCGCGGTACTCGGGGGTGGCGCCGGTGTCGATCAGATAGCCGCCCAGCGAATTGACCTGAATCACGCCGCCCTTGGCCGCCAGCGCGCGGATGCGAGCGTCGTCGATATTGCGCGAATGCGGATAGACATCAAAGGCGCCGCTGTGGGAAAGGATGATCGGCGCCTTGCTCAGCGCCAGCATCTGGTCGAAGACTTCATTGGACGCGTGCGACTGGTCGATGAGGATGCCCAGCCGGTTGGCTTCGGCGATCAGGGCCCTGCCTTTCTCGCTGAGGCCGCCGTGCTCGCCGTCCGGTGCCTTGCCCATCCCAGCGGAATCGGCGAAGTCGTTGTGCTGGGTATGTGCCAGCGACAGCATCCGCAAGCCTTGTTTGTAATAGAAGCTGAGCAGGCTGGGGTCCTGTTCCAGCGGATAAGCATTTTCCATGCTGATGTAGACCGACTTTTTGCCCGCGGCCTTGATCCGCGCAGCGTCGTCGGCGGTGGTGGCCAGCTCGAACTTGTCGGCATTGGCGGCCACCATTTCGCGGATTTCCGCCAGCCGCTTCAGCCCGGCGTCGCGGGCGTGCAGGTTGCCCGTGGCATCGCGCGGGCCCTGGCCGGTGAAGATCACCCAGAAGCCGCCGTCCAGCCCGCCTTCCACCATGCGTGGGTAGTCGATCTGCGAGCCGTCCTTCGCGGCATCGTGGCGGTCGCTGATCTTCCAGCCCGGCTGCGAGAACAGTGCCGGGGTGTCGAGGTGGGTGTCGAGGTTGATTGCCTGCGCCTGCACGGCGCGGGCGTGGGCGGAGATGGCCTTGGGGCCGGTGCCGGCTTGGACGCAGGTGGTATGTGCCAGCAGGGCAATGGACAGAGCAGCAATCTTGGGTGGCGTCGCAAGGGGCATTGGCGGGCTTCCGATAAAGGGGCGACCGCATGATGGCATTGGCATTCCCTTCGCAAGGCGGGCCGTTGGTCATGCTTGCCCCGGCTGTCGGACAGTTTGAGGCGGGGCCCTTGTCCACCGCCGAAACTTCAGGCTACAATTCGCGCCCCCACGGCCCGCGGCGGTCTGGGATACCGGGCGGTTAGCTCAGCGGTAGAGCACTACCTTGACATGGTAGGGGTCACAGGTTCGAACCCTGTACCGCCCACCACGCTTCACGGCGTGGCAACACATCGGAGAAAGGTGGCCCGCGGTAACGTCGGCCGAGCGTGCGACATGTTCACTACCTGCGCCCACCGCTGAGCCTGCCGACGCATTCGATATTTCGTGGATCATCGAAAGGCGCTTCGGCGTCTTTTTTCGTATTTGCAATCCTGAAACACTTTCCCCCCGGCACTGGCTGGGGACTGCCGAGAGCCTCCTCATGGTCAATATCACCCTTCCCGATGGTTCCGTTCGTTCGTTTGATGCGCCGGTGACAGTGGCCGCGGTGGCCGCCTCCATCGGTGCCGGTTTGGCCAAGGCCACCATTGCCGGTGAGGTGGATGGCCGGCTGGTGGATGCCTGCGACACCATTGGCCAGGATGCACGCCTGCGCATCATCACCGCGAAGGATGCGGAAGGCGTGGAGATCATTCGCCACTCCTGCGCCCACCTCGTTGGTCATGCGGTGAAGCAGCTCCATCCGGACGCCAAGATGGTGATTGGCCCGGTCATCGACGAGGGCTTTTATTACGACATCTGGAGCGAGCGTCCGTTCACGCCTGATGACATGGCGGCCATCGAGCAGCGCATGAAAGAACTGATCGCGCAGGATTACGACGTGATCAAGAAAATGACCCCGCGCGCGGACGTGGTCGAGACCTTCAAGGCGCGTGGCGAGGATTACAAGCTGCGCCTGATCGAGGACATGGGGTCGGAAGTCACCGCGATGGGCCTGTACTACCATCAGGAGTACGTGGACATGTGCCGCGGCCCGCACGTCCCGAACACGCGCTTCCTCAAGTCCTTCAAGCTCACGCGCATCTCCGGCGCCTACTGGCGCGGGGATTCCAAGAACGAGCAGTTGCAGCGCATCTATGGCACCGCATGGGCCGATGACAAGCAGCTCAAGGCCTACATTCAGCGCATCGAGGAAGCCGAAAAGCGCGACCATCGCAAGATTGGCAAGCAGCAGGACCTGTTCCACCTGCAGGAGGAAGCGCCGGGGCTGGTGTTCTGGCACCCCAAGGGTTGGTCGCTGTGGCAGGTGGTCGAGCAGTACATGCGCAAGGTTTACCGCAACACCGGCTACGGCGAGGTGCGCTGCCCCCAGATTCTGGATGTCGAGCTGTGGAAGAAATCCGGGCACTGGGACAACTACAAGGACAACATGTTCTTCACCGAGTCCGAAAAGCGGACCTACGCAGTGAAGCCGATGAATTGCCCCGGCCACGTACAGGTGTTCAACCAGGGCCTGCACAGCTACCGCGACCTGCCGATCCGTTACGGCGAATTTGGTAGCTGCCACCGCAACGAGCCCTCCGGGGCGCTGCACGGCATTCTGCGCGTGCGCGGCTTCACCCAGGACGACGGTCACGTGTTCTGCACGGAATCGCAGATCGAGTCCGAAGTGCGCGCCTTCCACGAGCAGGCGCTCAAGGTCTATGCGGATTTCGGCTTCGAAGATATCCAGATCAAGATCGCCCTGCGTCCTGAATCTCGCTTGGGCGATGACGCCACCTGGGACAAGGCAGAAGACGCCCTGCGTTCGGCGCTGCGCGCTTCCGGCGTGGAATGGCAGGAGTTGCCGGGCGAAGGCGCGTTCTACGGCCCGAAGATCGAATACCACTTGAAGGACGCCATCGGCCGCACCTGGCAGCTGGGCACCATGCAGGTGGATTTCATGATGCCGGGCCGGCTGGGCGCCGAATATGTCGATGAGCACAGCCAGCGCAAGCACCCGGTGATGCTGCACCGCGCCATCGTCGGCTCGATGGAGCGCTTCATCGGGATTCTGATCGAGCACCACGCTGGCCAGTTCCCGGCCTGGCTGGCGCCGGTGCAGGCGGTGCTGATGAACATCACCGATGCGCAGGCCGATGCCGTCGAAGACGCACGAAAAGCCCTTGCGAATCAAGGTTTCCGGGTGGTTTCCGATTTGCGGAACGAAAAAATCGGCTATAAAATCCGCGAGCACACGCTGCAGCGCGTGCCGTACCTGCTGGTGGTTGGGGACCGCGAGAAGGAAAACGGCCAGCTGTCGGTGCGCACGCGGGGCGGGGAAGATCTTGGCAGCATGTCCGTCGATGCCTTCATCGCGCGTTTGCGTGAGGAAGGGGCCGGCTGACGCCAGCTCCGCCGTGCATTAGCAGGCCGCCGGTAATCCAATCGGCGGTCGATCCGGCCTCTGACGAGGCCAACCCTTGGAGATCGCAACATCAGTACCCCCGACAACAAGCAGAACCGGCGCAACCACGAAATCCGCGTCCCGCGCGTCCGCGTCATCGGCAGCGATGGCGAGATGATTGGCGTGCTGTCCCGCGATGAAGCACTGCGCATGGCCGAGGACGAAGAGCTCGATTTGGTCGAGATCCAGCCCAATGCCGAGCCGCCGGTCTGCAAGATCATGGACTTCGGCAAGTTCAAGTTCGAACAGCAGAAGAAGGCCAACGAAGCCAAGAAGAAGACCAAGCAGGTCGAGATCAAGGAAGTGAAGTTCCGTCCGGTCACGGACGAGGGCGACTACCAGATCAAGTTGCGCAAGATGCGCGAATTCCTGGTGGAAGGCGACAAGATCAAGGTCAATATCCGCTTTCGTGGCCGCGAAATGAGCCATCAGGAACTGGGCCGTGAAATGGCTACCCGGATCGAGACCGATCTCGGCGAAGACATCGTCATCGAATCGCGTCCGCGCCTGGAAGGCCGGCAGATGGTGATGATGATCGCACCGAAGAAGAAGTGAGGATGACGCCCTTCCCGCCAAGGGAGGGCGTTGTCGGGTCTGAATGCGTGATAATGCGCGCATGACCATCAATCTGAAAACTCCGGACGACATCGAGAAGATGCGCGTCGCCGGCCGTTTGGCCGCCGAGGTGCTGCAGATGATCGCGCCGCATGTAAAGCCGGGCGTGACGACCGAGGAGCTGGACCGCATCTGCCACGATTACATCGTGAACGTGCAGGGGGCCATTCCGGCCAATGTCGGTTATCGCGGCTATCCCAAGACGCTGTGCACCTCGGTCAACAATGTCATTTGCCACGGCATCCCCAGTGAAGCCAAGGCGTTGAAGGATGGCGACATCGTCAACATCGACGTTACCGTCATCAAGGACGGCTGGCATGGCGATACCAGCCGCATGTATGTCGTCGGAACCCCGTCGGTCATGGCCAAGCGGCTTGTGGATGTGACCCGCGAGGCGATGTTCCGCGGCATTCGTGCCGTGCGCCCTGGGGCGACCTTGGGTGACATCGGGCATGCCATCCAAAGTTATGCCGAATCACAACGTTTCAGCGTGGTGCGGGAATATTGCGGGCACGGTATCGGCAAGGTCTATCACGACGAACCGCAGGTGCTGCATTACGGCAGGCCGGGCGAGGGCGTGGTGTTGCAGGAGGGCATGACCTTCACCATCGAGCCGATGATCAACGAGGGCGCACGCCACACCCGCCTGTTGCCTGACGGTTGGACCGTGGTGACCAAGGACCGCAAGCTGTCGGCCCAGTGGGAGCACACGGTGCTGGTCACCCGCGATGGCGTGGAGATCCTGACCCGGGTGCCGGGCGACGACAACGACCTGTGAACACGCCACCGGCGCAGTCCAGCGGGGAAGAGGATGCCGCTTGGGCGGCTGCGGCACGGCAGGCGCTGGCAAAGGATGATGCCCGGCTTGCGCGAAGGTTTGATGCGGGTGCGCCTGCGGGCCGGCTGATTGCGCTGCGGGCACGGCGTGTCGATGTGCAGGTGCGACGGGCTTGGTACCGCTGCATGGGCAACGACAGCCCCCTGTCGCTGTTTGCGGTGGGGGGGTACGGCCGGGGTGAGCTCTTCCCGCAGTCGGATGTGGACTTGCTGGTGCTGGCCGAGCCGGTTGCGCAGCGGGCTTGGCAGGCAGAATTGGCGCGTTTCGTCGCCCTGCTGTGGGATGCGGGGCTGGCAGCCAGCCCGGCCCTGCGCTCGGCCAGGGAATGCACGGAAGCCGCCGCCGATCAGACCGTGCTGACGGCATTGCTGGAGGCGCGCCCGCTGGTGGCGGGGGCAGCGGCCGTCGAGGCCTTGCACGAGGCGATCCTGCCTTCCCGCATCTGGCCGGCGCAGGCGTTCTTTGAGGTCAAGTGCGAAGAGCAACGGCAGCGACATGCCCGTTTCGGCGACACGTCCGACAATCTCGAACCCAACCTCAAGGACGGCCCGGGTGGGTTGCGCGACCTGCACACCTTGGTTTGGATGTCGGAACGCAGTTTCGGCCTGCAGGGGTTGGATGACCTGGTGAAGACAGGACGCTTGGGCGCCGACGAGGCACAGGCGTTGGCACGGGAGCGCGCGGTGCTGTGCAGGTTGCGCTACGGCCTGCACCTCGTGGCTGGTCGGCGCGAGGAGCGGCTTCGTTTCGACTATCAGAAACCGCTCGCGGCACGTCTGGGCTATCAAGATGATGCCGGTGCGCTGGGCGTCGAACAGATGATGCAGGACTTCTATCGCAGCGCAGCGGTGATCCGCAGAATTGACGATCGCCTGTTGCAGCGTTTCGAGGAGCATTTCGAAGGGCAGTCCCCCCCGCGGCCGCTGGATGCCGAGTTCGAGGCGCGCAATGGCTATCTGGCCACCCGTGTCGATGGGTGGCTGGCAGGGAACCCTGCCCATGTGTTCGCTCTTTTCGCGGCCTGGGCCGCCGAGCCGACGTTGCGCGGCCTGCATTCGCAAACGGCACGGGAGCTGGCGCAGGCTTTGCCGGGGTTCCCGAATCATGTGGATGCCACGCCGGCCCTGCGCGACCAGTTTTTGCAATTGCTGCGGGGCCCGCAACCCGTGGCCACGCTGGAGCGGATGGCGCGTCTGGGGGTGTTGGGACAGTGGATCCCGGCTTTCCGCAAGGTCTCGGGGCGGATGCAGTTCGACCTCTTCCACGTGTTCACCGTGGACCAGCACACGCTGGCGGTGCTGCGCAATCTTGCGGCATTCTCCAGCGGCGAGGCGGACCACAGGTTTGCGATTGCGCACTTGGTGTGGCCTTCGTTGCGCAAGCCCGAGCTGTTGTTGCTGGCAGGCCTGTTCCACGACATCGGCAAAGGGCGGCGTGGCGACCATTCGGAGCTGGGCGCGGTGGATGCGCGAGCCTTCTGCGAATGCCATGGCCTGTCCGAGGCCGATACGGCGCTGGTGGAATGGCTGGTGCGCAAGCACTTGCTGATGTCCACCACAGCGCAGAAGCAGGACATCACCGATCCGGACGTGATCCACCGATTTGCCGAGACCGTGGCAGACCGCCAACGGCTGGACTACCTCTATCTGCTGACCTGCGCGGACATCGCCGGGACTTCCCCGAAGTTGTGGAACAGCTGGAAGGACCGCCTGCTGGCCGACCTGCACACCGCCACCCGTTTGGCGCTGCGGCGGGGCTTGGGGCAGCCTGTCGCCGCCGAGGAGCGGATTGCGGAACACCGCGATGCCGCACGCCTGTTGCTGGCGGCGGAGGGGCATGACGATGCCGTCATCGAGGCGCTGTTCCAGCGCATGCCGCGCGAAAATTTCCTGCGCAGCCGCCCAGACCAGATCGCCTGGCAGGCATCCGTCCTGCATCTCGTTGAACCGGGTGAGACGGCGGTTGCGGCGCGCAGTCTGCCTAGCCGGGATGGTCTTGAAGTGCTGGTGCACATGCCCGACAAGGATGGCCTGTTTGCCGCGATCGTGATCGCGCTGGACCGGCTGGGGCTGAGTGTCCTGCAGGCGCGCGTGCTGTATGCGCCCAGCGGCGCGATCCATGACACCTTCCACGTGCAACCCGTCGATCCGCGCCAGTCCCCCGAACCCGGCCGACTGGCCGATGCCTTGCGGCAATCGTTGGCCGGGGACTTGACCCGCATGCTGCCGGCCCGCCGCAGCCAGCCGCGGCATCTGCAGCACTTCCGCATCGTGCCGCAACTGGATTTCGCGCAGATTGCCGGCGGGACCCGCATCGGGCTTGTCTGCAACGACCGGCCAGGCCTGCTGGCGGATCTGGCGCGCGTGCTGCGGGAGCAGCATTTGCGCGTGCACGATGCCCGCATCGCCACCTTTGGCGAGCGCGCGGAAGATCTGCTGCTGGTCAGCGATGAACACAACCAACCGCTTTCGCCGGAACGCTGCGACGCCCTGCGCGCCGCGCTGCTGGCAGCCCTTGATGGAGACAAACGATGAGCCATGCCAACACCGAAGCCCTGCGCGCCGTTCTGGAAGATGCCTGGGAGCGTCGTGCAGACCTGACCCCCGAAATGATTGCGCGTGATGTGCGGCCTGCGGTGGATGCCGCCATCGCCGGGCTGGAAAGTGGCGCACTGCGTGTGGCTGAACCCGACGGCAGCGGCGGCTGGCAGGTCAATCAATGGTTGAAGAAGGCAGTGCTGCTGTACTTCCGCACTCAGGACATGACCGTGGTCGATGCTTCGCCGGCGCCGTTCTGGGACAAGGTGCCGGCGCGTTTTGCCGGCTTCGATGAAGCCGCGTTCCGTGCCCTTGGTGCGCGCGTGGTGCCGGGTGCGGTGGTGCGTGCGGGCAGCCATATTGGCAAGGACGTGGTGCTGATGCCCAGCTTCGTCAACATCGGCGCCTATGTCGGCGAGGGCACCATGGTCGACACCTGGGCCACGGTGGGTAGCTGCGCGCAGATCGGCAAGCACTGCCATCTGTCCGGCGGGGTCGGCATCGGCGGCGTGCTGGAGCCGCTGCAGGCCGGGCCGACGATCATCGAGGACCACTGTTTCATCGGCGCACGTTCGGAAGTGGTGGAAGGCTTCGTGGTGGGCCATCACAGCGTGGTTGGCATGGGCGTGTTCCTTGGCCAGAGCACCCGCATCTACAACCGCATGACCGGCGAAGTCAGTTACGGCAGCGTGCCGCCATACAGTGTGGTGGTGTCCGGTTCGCTGCCGGCCGCCGACGGCAGCCATTCGCTGTACTGCGCGGTGATCGTCAAGCAAGTGGATGAAAGAACCCGCAGCAAGACCAGCGTGAACGAGCTGTTGCGCGGGCTTGCGGACTGAATCGGGGCAGCACGACCGGAGATGTCGTGCACTGCCATGGGGCGTGACTTCCGCCAGTGGAGGAAGGGGGGCCGCCATCAGGCATAGTGAGGCATTCCGTCCAAGGGGTTGCACATGAAGGCGTCGCTGCTCTCCGTTTTGCTGGTCGCCGCGCTGGCGGCGGCATCCGCCAATTCCGCGCAGGACTTGTCCCGCTACAGCGAGGAGGGCATCCGCGCAGAACTCGCATCGATTGCCGAGAGCGACAGCGCGCTGCTGGTGCCGATGCGCGACGGCATTGGTCTGTCCACCAACATCTGGCGACCCAAGGGCGCCAAGGGCCCGCTGCCCACGGTGCTGTGGAAGACGCCCTACAACGAACATGTGCTGCGTGGCAGCACCGCGCGCTACGCGCTGGAGGCAGTGCGCAACGGCTATGCCTTCATCGTCCAGAACGAGCGCGGGCGCTATTTCAGCGAGGGCAAGTACGAAATCCTCGGCTATCCGCAGACGGACGGCTACGACACTCTGAGCTGGATCGCCAAACAGCCGTGGTCGAACGGCAAGGTCGGCACTTTGGGCTGCTCGTCGTCGGCGGAATGGCAGTTGGCGCTGGCGGCGATGAATCACCCGGCGCATGCCGCCATGGTGCCGATGGCGGCAGGTGCCGGCATCGGCAAGGTCGGGCGGTTCCGGGAGCAGGGCAATTTCTACACCGGCGGGGTGCCGCGCACCCTGTTCGCGATCTGGATGTACGGCGTCGACAATCCCCTGCGGGCGCAACTGCCGCAGGCGCTTTCGGGGCCGATGCGGGCACGGGTGGCGCGCTACAACGACCTTGACGCGAAGAAGCCCGAGGTCGAATGGAAGAAGCACATCTGGCACCTGCCCTATGCCAGCCTGCTGTCCTCGCTGGGTGAGCCGCCGGCGACGTTCGAAGCGATGATCGCGCTGGGCCCCGGCGATGCGGCTTGGGAGAAAGGGGGGCTGTACCACGACAGCATGGGCTGGGGCGTGCCGGCGCTGTGGTTCAACAGTTGGTATGACGTTTCCATCGGCCCGAACATGGAACTGTTCAACCACGCCCGCAGCGTCGGCTCCGACAAGGAGGCCAGCGCCAATCAGTACGCGGTGATAGGCCCCAATCCGCATTGCCAATTCTCTCGGCTCGGGAAGGATTACAAGGTCGGTGACCGCAGCATGGGCGATGCCAGCTTCCCCGTCGATGATCAGATCTGGGCCTTCTTCGATCGCTGGCTGAAGGACCAGCCCAAGGCGTTCGCCGCCGACACGCCGCATGTGCGCTATTTCACGATGGGTGCGAACCGCTGGCAGTCGGCCGCGCAGTGGCCGCCGAAGACCGCCAAGCCGGTGCGGATGTACCTGCGCTCGGACGGCAAGGCCAATTCGATGTTTGGCGATGGCGTGTTGTCCTTTGACGCGCCCAGCGGCGACGAACCGGCGGACCGTTATCGCTACAACCCGGCCAATCCGGTGCAGACGATCGGTGGTGGCGACTGCTGCAATGGCGGCGTGGTGATCCCGGGGGCGTTCGATCAGCGCCAGATTGAATCCCGCCACGACGTGCTGGTCTATACCAGCGCGCCGCTGGAACAGCCGATGGAAGTGACAGGGTTCGTCGATGCGGTGCTGAACATTTCGTCCAGCGCGAAGGACACCGATTTTGCGGTCAAGCTGGTGGACGTTGCGCCGGATGGCACTGCCTGGATCATCGGCGACACCATGCTGCGCGCGCGCTATCGCGACAGCTACGTTGCGCCTGCACTGATGCAGCCGGGCAAGGTGTACACCCTCAAGCCGACCCCGATCACCACCTCGATCCAGTTCGGCAAGGGCCATCGC
>CAUJJG010000045.1 GCA_963205445.1 Pseudomonadota bacterium | reverse complement strand
CGCAACGTGCAGTCGATGCCGGTCAGCCTGGACCGCGCGGTCAATGCCTTCCTTGCCAAGAACCATGCGGCGCCGGTCGCGGCCTGAGCCGCATCGCGCCCTGAGGACACCCACATGAACGATCTCTTCAAGAGTGAACTGCTGCGCTTCCGCCTGTGGGCCATCGCGGCCGCGGCAGTGCACGCCGGCATCCTGGGCTTCATGGCCCGCATCGTCGATCTGGCCCAGCAACCGTTGCTGGTCTATCAGGTCTTCGCCATGACCTATGCGGTGGCCGGCACTTTGCTCGGGCTGTACCAGATGGGCAGCTACCGCAAGCCCAACCAATGGCTCAGCCTGCTGCACCGGCCGCTGCATCGGTTGCAGATCGCCGGTGCGCTGGGTGGTGCGGGCGCGGTGCTGCTGTTCGTCGCCGCGGCATTGCCGATCGCCTTGGTCGCCCTCTATCAGGACACGATGACCGCACGCGTGGTGGATATGCGCCATTGGATGATGCCGATCGCCGGCTGGCTGATCGCACTGATCGGCTACGCGGCGGGCGCTTACGCGATGATCGGCAACCGTCGACATTCGTTCGCGGTGCTGGTGCTGCCGATGCTGTTGATGTTCGCGCAGGCCTCGGGCGTGGCGATGCTGGGGCTGCAAGTCACCTTGCTGGCCGTGCTGGTGGGCTTGGTTGCCATCGTGTTCCGCCCCGATCCGGTCGCCGTGCCGCGCAGTTTCGCCGCCACCGCCGCGACTGCGCTGCCGGTGCAGCTCGGTGCGTATTTCCTGGTGTGGATGCTTGGCTACGGCGTCGAGCTGGCGTGGACGGCCACCGGCAGCCATCCGCTCAACATGCCGACGCCGCCGAAGGGCGGCTATATCGAGGCTGATCGCGCCGAAGGCAAGGACATCCTGCTGCTTGGTATCGAACACAGTCGCAATCCGGACGCCGCGCTGTGGCGGGAGCAGATCGCGCTGTCCGACGTGTACACGCACTACCCGCTGCGCAACCTGCCGCGCCGCGGCGAGATGACCAACCTCGCGCCGATGGAATTCACCGATGGCGAGCGCAACATCACCTGGGTGTTCAAGCACGACAGCATGCGTTTCGTCGGCTACGGCACGCTGGACAAGCGCCCGCGCGGCGAACTCGGTGTCGGCGTGGACAACCAGCGCGCATTCCCGGCACCGACCCAGCCGTTTGCCGCCGACTACCTGTACAACGCGCACGCCGCCTACCAGTACGACGACGGGCAGGGGCGCTTCCACGAACGCATCCGTCTGCCGCAGGGCGAAGTGATGGCCAGCCCGCCGCAACCGGCCGGCGACAACCTGCTGGTGCTCAGCGACCGCGCCGCCTATTTCTATCCCGGCCGCGAAGCGATGAACGGGCTGGACCTGCTGCAGCCGCTGATGCGCGTGCCGATGCCGGGCAAGGTGGGCAATCTCAGCCGCATGGACGTGGTCGAACTGCTCGATGGCTATCTGGTGTCGTTCACCTACACCTGGGGCGTGTGGTCCAGCGAATTGCAGCATCCGTTCCAGCAGGTGCTGCGCATCGACGGCAACGGCCGCGTGCGTGACATCGCGCGACGCGACATCGGCAAGGACCTGCCGACCGCCTACACCGCGCGCATCTGGTGGCTGTCGCCGCTGCTGCGCACGCTGTGCCTGGGCGCGCAGGACCTGTACGCCGCGCCGGACCCGCTGCGTGCGTCGCCGCAGCCGATGCCGCGCAGCATGCTGTGGCTGGCGTTGGCTGGTTGCGTGGCCTCGCTGCTCGGCGCGATCTGGCTGAGCACCCGCCTGCAGCTTTCATCGCGCAACCGCTGGCTGTGGGTGGCGATGTGCGGCGTGGTCGGGTTGCCCGCGCTGGTCGCGCTGTGGCTGATGGTGCCGAAGCGCGAAACCCTGCCGGCATCGCTGCCGGATCTGCAACCCGCGGCCGCCTGAGCGCACGGACTTACGGAGAAAATCGAGATGACGAAATTCCGTGGACTGTGCGGGACGCTGGCCCTGCTCGCGCTGCTGTTCGCGCCGACGCAGGTGCCGGCAGCCGATTCCACCACCGAACTGCGCACCGCCATCGCCAGTCAGCGCGCGCTGCCGCGTGCGCCGCAACTGCCGCGCGCCGCCTTCCTCGAAAACCGTGGCCTGGCCGCAGTGCAGTTGTCGCCGGGTGGCGACTACGTGGCCTACCTGCGCGAGCAGGGCGAATCGCGCAGCCTGTTCCTGTTGCCCACTGCGGGCGGCAGGCCGCGGGTGCTGATCGCGCGCACCCAGGCCGACCAGGTGTACTGGTCGCGCGACGGGCGCTGGCTGTTCTTGCGTGCGCCGAAGTGGCTGGTCAGCGTGTCGGTGACCGGTCGCGCCGGCGTGCGGGTGCCGATGGGCGGCGTGGAGCGGCGCGGCACGATGAAGATCGATCCATCGCAGCCGGCCGCAGTGCTGCTGCGCGAACGCGTGGGCATGGGCAAGGGCGAACGCTGGCGCATCGTGCGCATGGACGTGCAGGGCAAGCGCAGCGTGCTGCGCGAAGACCCGCGCTGGGTCCACGATGTCGCGCTGGATGCGCACGGCCGCATCGTCGCGCTGGCGCGTTTCGAGGGGGCGGACAATGCGCTGTTTCGCGTGGGTGCGAAGGGTGCGCTGCGCGAAGTGCTGCACCTGACCCCGAAGGAAAAGCTGGATCTGCTGGCGGCCATGCCGGACGGCAGCCTGCTGATGTCGGGCAATCCCGGCAGCGCCGCGGTCGGTGGCAACTTCAACCGCGTGCTGCGGCTTGCGCCCGACAACACGCTGCAGACCTTGCACGAAGACCCGCGGCATGAGGCCGATCTCGACGAGGTCGTGCTGGATCCCCGCACCTCAATGCCATTGATCGCGAGCTATCGCAGCACGGTCGCGGCCACCTATGGCATCGACGGTGCGCAGGCCCTCGTGGCCGGCATCGCCAGGCGATTCCCCGGACGCGACATCGGCGTGCAGGCCGGCAGCGGGCCGCGTGCGCAATGGCTGGTGTCCGAACGCGCGCCGACCCTGCGCGACCCGCGCTGGTACCTGTTCGATCCGCGCAGCGGCCAGACACGGCCGATCTTGAACAGGAAAGGCCTCGACGAGGCCGCGACCACCGCGCATGCGCCGCAGGAATCGCAACTGGCGCGCAAGCTCGCGGTGTCCTACCTCGCCTCCGATGGGCTGCGCGTGCATGGCTTCCTGCTGCTGCCGCCGGGCGTGGACCCCGCACGCGCACCGCTGGTCGCGCAGGTGCACGGCGGACCGAACAACCATTTCCGCACCGGCTACGACGGCGTTGCCCAGTTCCTCGCCAACCGCGGCTACGTGGTGTTCCAGACCAACTTCCGCGGCTCCACTGGCCACGGCCGCGCCTACACCTTCGCCCCGAATGGCGACTACGGCAACGGACGCGTGCAGCGCGACATCGTCGAAGGCGTGCGCTGGCTGTTGGCGCAGGGCATCGGCGACAAGGAGCGCGTCGGCATCGTCGGCCATTCCTTCGGCGGCTATTCGACCCTGCTGGGCCTGACTTTCCAGCCGGAGCTGTTCAAGGTCGGCGTGGCCGGTGCGCCGCCGGCGGATCTGGGCTGGGGCATGCGTTGGTTGATCGAAGCCGGCGACCAGGGCGATCTGCCGGACCGTTCGCTCAAGCACACGCTTGCGGCACTGTCGCTGGACGCCACCGATCCTGCGACCTATGCACGCCTGCATGCGCAGTCGCCGCAGGCGAACGCGTCGAAGATGCGGCGTCCGCTGCTGATCATGGCCGGCGGTGCCGACCGCACGGTGGCGATCCGCGAAGTGGCCGCCTACACCGCGACGTTGAAGACGCTGCGACGTCCGGTCACCTTGCTGGTGGAGCCGAACGGCGGGCATTCGCCGGTCGCGCCGATCCCGCGCGAGGCCTATCTGTTCGCGATGGAAACCATGTTGCAGAAGCACTTGGGCGGCCCCGCGCCGGAACCGCCGGGCCAGCGCCTGCGTGCCTATCTGCGCGAGAACCTGCGTCTGGCCGGGCCGGAGTTTCGGGCATTTGCAAACGACGCGACAGCTGACTGAGGGGCTTATGCCACAGGCTCACGCAGGGCGGCTGCCTGCCAACCTGCACGCGGCGCGAAGCGCTGGCCGTACTTCGCCCGCAGCGCTTCCAGCCGTGCCAGCAGCACATCGGCGCCGGTAGCACGGATGTGCTGGATCGGGCCGCCGCGGAAAGGCGCAAACCCCGTGCCGAAGATCACGCCGGCATCCAGCAGGTCGGCGTCGCTGACCACGCCGTCATGCAGGCAGGCTACTGCTTCGTTGAGCAGGGGCAGGATCAGGCGGTCTTCCAGATCTTCGGGCGTGGTGTAGCCCGATGGAAGCTCAGGCTTGACTGCTTTGCCGTTCTCCCAGCGGTAGATGCCTTGGCCATCCTTCTTGCCGCGCTTGCCTGCCTCCACCGTGGCCAGTGCCGCTGGCACCTCCAACCCGAGGAAGGGGGCCAGTTCCTTGCCCACGCTGGCCGCAACATCCAGACCCACGGTGTCCAGCAGCTCGATCGGCCCCATCGGCATGCCGAATTTCACCGCCACCTTGTCGATGGCGGGGCCGGGGATGCCTTCGGCATAGGCGGTGGCGGCTTCCAGCATGTAGGGGAACAGCACGCGGTTGACCAGGAAGCCGGGCGTGCCGGCCACCGGCACCGGGAACTTGCCCAGCGCCTTGCAGAACGCGGCCAGCCGGCGCTCGGTCTCCGGGGTCATGCCGTCGTGGCGGATGATTTCCACCAGCGGCATCTGGGCCACAGGGTTGAAGTAGTGCAAACCGGCGAACTGTGCGGGCCGGGCGATGTGCGGGCGCAGCTCGTCCAGTGGGATGGAGGAGGTATTGGTGGTCAGCAGCGCATCCGATTTCAGGCGTGGTTCCACCGACTGGTACAGCGCCCGCTTGGCCTCCGGGTTCTCGATGATGGCTTCGATCACCAGATCCGCGTTGGTCACGCCGTCGCCGTTCAGGTCGGATTTCAGGCGTGCCGCCACCGCCGGGCGTTTGCTTTCATCCTTCACGCGCTTTTCGAACAGGGCTTGTGCGCGTTGCATGGCGCCGTCGATGAAGCGCTGCTCACGGTCCTGCAAGGTCACGTCAAAGCCCTTGTAGGCCGCGAATGCGGCAATGTCGCCCCCCATGACGCCTGCGCCCACCACATGCACCCGTGAAATGCCGGAGTCCCCCTTGCCCAGCGCCTTCATGCGTTCGGTCAGGAAGTAGATGCGGATCAGGTTGCGCGCGGTACTGCTGCCGGCCAGTTTGACCACGGCGCGGCGTTCGGCATCCAGTCGCGCGCGAATGCTGCCGCCGCCACTGCGCTGCCATGTGGAAATCAGGGCATACGGGGCGGGGTAGTGATCCTTCTTCGCCTTGCGCGCCACCTGCTTGGCCATCTGTGGCGCCAGCAGCCTGCGGGCGATGCCGACATTGCTGGCCCAGGCCAGCGCCCGCTGCTTGAAGGGGCGTTGGATGCCGCGCAGTGCCAGCGCCGCGGCGGCGTCGATCAACTGGTCCGGTGCCACCACCTGGTCCACCAGCCCGATGCCGCGTGCAGCCTTGGCGCTCAGGGCGCGGCCGGTCAGCATCATGTCCATCGCTGCCGGGGCGCCCACCAGCTGCGGCAGGCGCGCGCTGCCGCCCCAGCCGGGGAAGATGCCCAGCTGCACTTCCGGCAGCCCGATCCGGGTGGCGGCATCATTGCTGGCCACGCGATAGCGGCAGGCCAGCGCGATTTCGGTGCCGCCACCCATGCAGAAACCATGGATCGCCGCCACGGTGGGAATGCGCAACGTGGCCAAGGTCTGGAAGACGTCTTGCCCACGCCGGATAGCGTCGTTGACCGTGCCCTTGCGGTCGAACTCCTGGAACTCCTTGAGGTCGGCACCGGCAATGAATCCCGAGGCCTTGCCCGAGGCAACCACCAGCGCTTTCGGTGGCTCCAGCGCGATGCGTTCCAATGCCTGCGCCAGTTCGACCAGCGCCTCCTGCGAAAAGGCGTTGACGGGGGCGTCGGCGCGGTCGAAGCGCAGCACCAAGCTGCCATCAGCGCGAAGCTCGGGGCGCCAGTGGCGAAGGCGAAGACCGTCGAAGCCGGGTGCAGAAGGGTTGGCCATGCGCATGCCATCCGTCATGTTGGAAGGAAAGGGCTATCGTAGCCCGCGAAAACTTGAATACGTCTCTAATTGCCGTCATGTCCATCGGGCGCCGGGAACTTTCTCGGTGACGGCTTGTCTCACTGCCCGACGCGATCGGGCCCTGCACGAGGTGCGCGACGCAAATGACGGAGGATCGGGTGTCGCAAGCGCTGGACCGGGATCTCGTGGAGCGGGTGCAACGTGGCGAAGCGGCCGCGTTTGATCTGCTGGTGCGCAAATATCAGAACCGCGTGGCAGCGGTGATCTCGCGCTATGTGCGCGACTGGTCCGAGGTGCAGGATGTAGCCCAGGACACGTTCATCCGCGCCTACCGGGCCATCGCGGGGTTTCGTGGGGATGCCCAGTTCTCCACCTGGCTGCACCGAATTGCCGTGAACACCGCCAAGAACCATCTTGCGGCACATGGGCGACGCCCGCCGGGTGAGGACATTGAAATAGAAGATGCCGAACAGTTCGAGTCCGGGCTGCGCCTGCGCGACAACGACACGCCCGAGCGTGAGTTGATGCGACAGCAGCTGGAGCACGCCGTGCTGTCGGCGGTGGAAGCGCTGCCTCCCGAGCTGCGCGACGCCATCACCTTCCGCGAAGTGGAAGGCATGAGCTACGACGAGATTGCCCTGCGCATGGGCTGCCCGATCGGCACGGTGCGCTCGCGC
The DNA here is from genome assembly GCA_963205445.1 of Pseudomonadota bacterium. Classification (GTDB taxonomy): domain Bacteria; phylum Pseudomonadota; class Gammaproteobacteria; order Xanthomonadales; family Xanthomonadaceae; genus Thermomonas. Next base: position 3,907 of record CAUJJG010000045.1, on the reverse strand, counting down.
ATTTTCCGCGCACGTGAGGTCATCGACGCCCGCATGCGCCCCTTGCTTGATCACGACGACATGCCGAAACGGTCACACGCATGAACATCGACAACGACATCCAGAGCAATGATCTCACCCAGCTCAGCAGCCGCGAACAGCTTTCGGCGCTGATGGACGGGGCCCTGCCGGAAGACCAGACCCGGTTTCTGTTGCGGCGCCTGCAGCACGATGCCGAGCTGGCCGGCAGCTGGGATCGCTGGCGCACGGCGGGCGAGGTGATGCGCGGTCTGGCCCCGGCACGGCCGCTGTCTCACGATTTTGCAAGGCGTGTTGCAGCCGCGATCCAGGCCGATGCGGCCCCCGTGGCGACGGCGTTGCCCGCTTCGCGGCCTGCCAGGTGGCGAAGCGGCGTCGGCATTGGGGCGCTGGCTGCCGGGCTGGCCGTGATGGCGCTTGCGGGCCGGACACTGCTGCAGCCTGCCGCCGATCCGGCGGTGTCGCAGCTGGCCACCGTCGTGCCTGCGTTGCCGGCAGCCACCATACCCACACCCACACCGGCACCGGTGACGCCGCAGGTGCCCACTGTTCCGGACAAGTCGGTCGATTCGCTTGCGGTGGCCTCAGTGGCGGTGGCCGCCAGCGCCCGGCCATCACGCCAGAGACGGGCTGTCCGCACGCCTGAACTGGCCGCAGCTCCGGCCGCCCTGCAGGTCGCTGCAGACGTTCAACCCACCACCGGCCCGGCCGCATTGCTGCCGCAGGCTGAGATCACCACCCGCCCGTGGCCGCGTTCGATCCTGCCCCAGTACTCCGGCGGCAACGGCTTTGCGGTTGGCTTCGGGGAGCATCCCCGCGCCGCTGCCGAGAATCCATTTTCGCCGCCGGTGTTCGATGCGCCGCCGAAATTGCTGTCCGAGCCGTCGGCTTCCTCGAAGGACGGGGACGGCGAGGCCGGCCAGGCGCAACCTCGCCCCTGAGTCACTGGGCCCAAGATTGCCATTGGGCAATCGCCTGCATTCGATCCACGACAAGAGGATGTTTCTTCATGCCTGCAATCCCAACCCCCCCCCTGCGTCCCCTTGCCTTGACCCTGGCATTGGCCATCGTTGGCGTGGGCGCCTGCAGCGGCCAGAACGCGGTCAATGCACAGACGCTGCCAGCCGCACAACCCGCGGCACCCGCTGCCGAGCTCGTGGCCGGGTTGCCGGATTTCACCCGCTTGGTGGAGCAGGTGGGCCCGGCCGTGGTCAGCGTGCAGGCCGAACTTGGCGGTAGATCGGCGCAGGGCAGTGAGCGCTTGCGGCAGCTGCCGGATGACGTGGAGATTCCGGAGTTTTTCCGCCGTTTCTTCGGCCCGGACGGCATGCCCGGCCAGCAAGGTGCGCCCAATGTTCGCCCCCGTGGGGTCTCGCAGGGCACCGGGTTCATCATCTCCGGGGATGGTTACGTGTTGACCAACCATCATGTGGTCGATGGCGCGGATACGGTGCGCATCAAATTGTCGGATCGCCGGGAATTCACCGCCAAGGTGGTGGGCAGCGATGCGCAGTCCGACGTGGCGCTGCTCAAGATCGAAGCCAAGGGCCTGCCGGTGATGCGCATCGGTGATTCCGGTGGGCTCAAGCCTGGCCAATGGGTCGTGGCGATCGGCTCGCCGTTCGGGCTCGATCATTCGGTCACCGCTGGCATCGTCAGTGCCGTGGGGCGCTCCAATCCGGCGTCAGACCAGCGATACGTCCCCTTCATCCAGACCGATGTGGCGATCAATCGCGGCAATTCCGGTGGCCCGTTGCTGGATACGCGCGGGCAGGTGGTCGGCATCAATTCGCAGATTTTCAGCAACTCCGGCGGCTACATGGGGGTGAGCTTTGCCATCCCGATCGACGTGGCGATGCGCGCCGTGCAGCAGCTCAAGGCGACTGGCAAGGTCACCCGCGGCCAGCTGGGCGTGCAGATCCAGGGCGTGGATCGCGACATGGCCGAGGCCATGGCGCTGCCCGACGCCAGCGGCGCGCTGGTGGCCGGCGTGGAACCTGGCAGCGCAGCCGAGCGCGCCGGCTTGCAGCGGCAGGATGTGATCCGCAGCGTCAACGGGCAGAAGGTACTGGAAGCCAGCGATCTGCCGCCGATCATCGGCGCGATGGCGCCGGGTTCCAAGGTCGAGCTGGCACTGATCCGCGACGGCAAGCCGCGCACCATGGGCGTGGTGCTTGGGGCATTGGACGAGAGCAGTGCACAGGCGGGTGGCGAGTCGCGTGGTGCTCCGCGCCCAGGGGCCGTGGCGCCGGCCAATGCCTTGGGCATCGTTGCCCAAGAGCTGACCGATGCGCAGCGCAGCCGCATGGGGCTGCGGCCCGGTGAGGGGGTACAGGTGGCCCGGGTCACCGGACAGGCGGCACGCGAGGCAGGCCTGAATCCAGGGGATGTGATTTTGGCGGTGGGGCGGAATGACGTGGGCAGCGTGGCGTCACTGGATGCGCGCCTGAAGGCGGTCGGGACTGGCAAGCCGGTAATGCTGCTGGTGCGTCGCGGCGGTGCAACCCGCTACGTCACCCTCACCCCGGGCGAGGACTGATCCGTCGTCGCAACACCAGTGCCCGCGCTCTGGCAAGGCGCGGGCAGGGCTGTGCGATAATGACCGGCTCACTTCACGACAGGCCGCGCTCCCGCGGCTGTCGCCGCCCACAGCACGGTTCCCCATGCAGCACGACGCGATGCGGTTCATCCGCAACTTTTCCATCATCGCCCACGTCGACCACGGCAAGTCGACGCTCGCCGACCGCATCATCCAGCTGTGCGGCGGTCTGACCGCGCGCGAGATGGAAGCGCAGGTGCTCGACAACAACCCGATCGAGCGCGAGCGCGGGATCACCATCAAGGCGCAGTCGGTATCGCTGCCGTACACCGCCAAGGACGGGCAGACCTATTTCCTGAACTTCATCGACACCCCCGGCCACGTCGACTTCAGCTACGAGGTCAGCCGTTCGCTGGCCGCCTGCGAAGGCGCGTTGCTGGTGGTCGATGCCGCCCAGGGCGTGGAAGCGCAGTCGGTGGCCAACTGCTACACCGCGGTGGAGCAGGGCCTGGAAGTGGTGCCGGTGCTCAACAAGATTGACCTGCCGACCGCCGACATCGACAAGGTGAAGGAAGAAATCGAGGCCGTCATCGGCATCGACGCCGCCGATGCGGTGGCGATCTCGGCCAAGACCGGGCTCAACGTCGGCGACGTGCTCGAAGCCATCGTCCAGCGCATCCCGCCACCCACGGTGGGCGACACCGACAAGCTGCAGGCGCTGATCATCGACTCCTGGTTCGACAATTACCTCGGCGTGGTCTCGCTGGTGCGGGTGGTGCAGGGCGAGCTGAAATCCGGCGACAAGATGCTGGTGATGAGCACCGGTCGCGCGCATCTGGTCGATGCGGTCGGCGTGTTCACCCCCAAGCGCAAGGTACTGCCGGCGCTGCGTGCCGGCGAGGTGGGCTGGATCACCGCCAGCATCAAGGACGTCCACGGCGCGCCGGTGGGCGACACCTTGACCCTTGCCGGCGACCCCGCGCCAGGCCCGCTGCCGGGCTTCCAGGAAATGCAGCCGCGGGTGTTCGCCGGCCTGTTCCCGGTCGACGCCGAGGACTACCCGGCACTGCGCGAGGCGTTGGAGAAGCTGCGCCTGAACGATGCCGCGCTGCGCTTCGAGCCGGAGTCCTCGGAGGCGATGGGCTTCGGCTTCCGCTGCGGCTTCCTCGGCATGCTGCACATGGAGATCGTGCAGGAGCGGCTGGAGCGCGAGTACGACCTCAACCTGATCAGCACCGCGCCGACCGTGATCTACGAGGTGCTCAAGACCGACGGCAGCACGGTGCCGATGGACAACCCGGCCAAGCTGCCGCCGATCAACCAGGTGCAGGAGATCCGCGAGCCGATCAT
>CAUJJG010000044.1 GCA_963205445.1 Pseudomonadota bacterium | reverse complement strand
CCGCGGTGCGCGACATGCTCTCCGGCAACGCCTTCGGCGACGCCGGCGCGCGGGTGGTGATCGAGGAATTCCTCGACGGCGAGGAAGCCAGCTTCATCTCGATGGTGGACGGCAAAACCGCGCTGCCGATGGCGACCAGCCAGGACCACAAGCGCGTGGGTGACGGCGACAGCGGCCCCAATACCGGCGGCATGGGCGCCTACTCGCCGGCGCCGGTGGTGACGCCCGCGGTCCACGCGCGGGTGATGCGCGAGGTGGTCAATCCCACCGTGGCCGGCATGGCGGCGGACGGCGTGCCGTTCACCGGTTTCCTCTACGCCGGACTGATGATCGACGCCAGCGGTGCGCCCAAGGTGATCGAGTTCAACGTCCGCTTCGGCGACCCGGAAACCCAGCCGGTCATGCTGCGCCTGCAGTCGGATCTGGTGGAGCTCATCGAAGCCGCGATCGACGGCAAGCTCGATGCGGTCGAAGCGCAGTGGGATCCGCGCCCGTCACTGGGCGTGGTGATGGCGTCCAAGCCCTATCCGGACACGCCGATCAGCGGCGATGTCATCAGCGGCCTCGACGCGGTGCCGGCCGACGCCAAGGTCTTCCACGCCGGCACCGCGCTGGACGCGGCGGGCCAGGTGGTCAGCGCCGGTGGCCGCGTGCTGTGCGTGACCGCGCTGGGCGCATCGGTGGCCGACGCGCAGCGCCGCGCCTATGCCGGCGTCGCTGCGATCGGCTGGGCGCACGCATTCCACCGCAGCGACATCGGCTGGCGCGCGGTCGCGCGCGAGCAGGGCACCCACACACCGTAGGTGCCGGGCAAGCCCGGCACGAACACCATCACCACCCGCGTCCGCGCGGCAAGACGTGCCGGGCAAGCCCGGCACCTGCGAGGCGCTGCCGCGAGGCCAATACCCGGCATCGCGCCCTCGTCATGGCGGTAGCGCATCCAGCGCGCGCAGCACTTCGTCCGCCAGCAGCGGCTGGGCGGCGGCGGTCGGGTGCAGATTGTCGGCCTGAAACCAGCGCCGCTCGGTGCCCAGCGGCGCCAGGAAATGCGGGATCAGCCCGGTGCCCAGGCGCCGGCTGATCAGCACGTAGCTGTGCTGGAAGCTGCCCGCGTACGCGCCGTAATTGGGCGGTAGCTGCAGGCCGACCAGCAGCACCTGCGCGCCGGCGCGGCGCGCGCGGCCGATCATCCAGCCGAGGTTCTCGCCCAGCTGCGGCAGCGGCAGCCCGCGCAGGCCGTCGTTGGCACCTAGTTCGAGCACCACGATGTTCGGCCGCACCCGCGCCAGCTCGGCGTCAAACCGGCTGCGGCCGCCGGCCGAGGTTTCGCCGGAGACGCTGGCGTTGACGAAGGCGTAGCGCGGCGAGCGCGCATCGGCCAGCGCCACCCAGCCCTGCTCGGCGCGCAGCCCGTACGCCGCCGACAGCGAATCGCCCATGACCAGTACCTTCAGCTCACGCGCATCGGCTGCCGATGCCGCTAGCATCGCCAGCATGAGCACAACGCCCAGCGCCCAATTTCGCACTGCCACCGCCACCGCTCCCGTTCCGAATGCCGCCAACGCTAGCACGCCGGCGCCGGGCAGCCTGCGCGCGCGCGACCTCGGCAAGACCGTGGCGCTGCCGGACGGCGCGCTGACCATCCTCGACGGCATCAGTCTGGACATCGCCGCCGGCGAGCGGGTGGCCATCGTCGGCGAGTCCGGCTCCGGCAAGACCACCCTACTCTCGCTGCTGGCCGGGCTGGACCTGCCCAGCCAAGGCGAAATCTGGCTGGACGGCGCGCCGATCCACGCCAGCAGCGAGGACGCGCGCGCCACGCTGCGCGCCCGCGCGGTCGGCTTCGTGTTCCAGAACTTCCAGCTGATGCCGGCGATGAGCGCACTCGACAATGTGGCGCTGCCGCTGGAGCTGCGCGGCGAGGCCGGCGCGGCGGCGGCGCGCGCGCTGCTGGATCGGGTCGGCCTCGGCCAGCGCCTGCACCACCTGCCGCGCCAGCTCTCCGGCGGCGAGCAGCAGCGGGTGGCAATCGCCCGCGCCTTCGCCACCCAGCCGCGCATCCTGTTCGCCGACGAGCCCACTGGCAATCTCGACCGCAAAACGGGGCTGGCGATCGAGGATCTGCTGTTCGATCTCGACGCCGCCCGCGCCACCACCGTGGTCGTGGTCACCCACGACGAGCGCTTGGCCGCGCGCTGCGACCGCCAGCTGCGGCTGGACGCCGGACGTCTGCTGCCGTGAGGCTGTGGCGGCTGGCCGCGCAGCAGGCCTGGAGCGGCTGGCGCAACGGCGAATTCGGGGTGCTGCTGGCGGCGCTGTTCGTGGCGGTGCTGGCGCTGGCCGGCGTCGGCAGCATTGCCCAGCGCACCACCGATGCCCTCACCGAACAAAGCCGGCGCTTGGTCGGTGGCGATGCCGCTTTCAGCAGCGATGATCGTGCGCTGCGCGCAGCGCTGACCGATGCCCAGCGCCTGCGGCTGCGCAGCTATCGCAGCGTCGAGCTGGCCAGCATGGTCGGCCGCGCCGGCAGCGCGCCGCAGCTGGGCCAGCTCAAGGCGCTGGCCACCGATGCGCCCCTGCTCGGCCCCTACACGGTGCGCGGCGCAAACGGCCAGACGCAGCTGGCGCGGCCCGCCCCCGGCACGCTGTGGCTGAGCGCAAGCGGCGCGGCGCGGCTGCAGGCCCGCATCGGCGACCGCATCGAGATCGGCGGCCGCCCGCTGCGGCTGACGGCCATCGTGGTCGAAGAACCCGACCGCCCGCTCGGCGGGCTGGAGCTGGGGCCGCGGGTGATCCTGCCGCTGGCCGAGGTCGAGGCCGCCGGCCTGCTCGGCCCCGGCGCACGTGCCTCATGGCGGCTGGCGGTGGCCGGCGCACCGGCCGCGGTCGCAGACTGGGTGCGCGCGCGCGAAGCCGAGCGCACGCCCGGCGCGCGGGTGGAAACCGGCGACGACCTCAGCCCGCAGCTGCGCGCCGCACTCGACCGCGCCCACCGCTTCCTGTCGGTATCACTGCTGCTGACCGCGGCGCTGGCGGCGGTGGCGATCGGCATGGCCGCGCGCCAGCACGCCGAACGCCAACGCGCAGTCGCCGCCACGCTGCGCGCGCTCGGTGCCAGCCAGCGCAGCATCGCCACGCTCTACCTCGGCCAGCTCGCCCTGCTCGGCGGCGCCGCAATCGCGCTGGCGCTACTGGCGGCGGCGCTGCTGCAGCAGCTGGCCGGGCTGTGGGTCGCGCGCCGGCTCGGCACCACGCTGCCGCCGGCCAGCCTCTGGCCGCTGCTGCAGGGCGGCCTGACAGGGCTGTGGATCCTCGCCACTTTCGCCCTGCCGCCACTGCTGGCGCTGCGCCGGGTCAGCGCGCTGGCGGTGCTGCGCCAGGACCTGCGCACGCCCTCGCCGCCGGCACTGCTGTTGTTCGCGCTGGCGCTGGGCGGACTGCTGGCGCTGTTCTGGCACGCCGCCGGTGATGCCACCAGCGCCAGCCTGCTACTCAGTGGGTTGCTGGTCACCGCCGCCGCGCTCGGTCTGGCCGGCGGCCTGCTGGCCGCGCTGGTGGCTCGGCTCGGCCGCGCCGGCAGCGGCATCGTCCGCTACGCCCTGCGCAATCTGGCGCGGCGACGGCGGCTGACCATCGCCCAGGTGACGGCGCTGGGCATCAGCCTGATGGCCCTGCTGCTCCTGCTGCTGGTGCGTACCGACGTCTGGGAGCAGTGGCAGGCGATGGTGGCCGGCGATGCGCCCAACCGCTTCGTGATCAACGTCCAGCCCGACCAGCGCGCCGCCTTCAACGACACCCTGGCGCAGCTGGGCTATACCTCGGCCGGCCTGTCACCGATGATTCGCGCCAGGTACGTCGGGGAAAGTGCTGCACAGCGCGGCCGGCCCGAACCGCAGGGCCGCGGCGCAAGGCTGCTGGACCGCGAATTCAACCTGTCCACCGCCCGCCAGCTGCCCAATGGCAACACCTTGCAGGCCGGCCGCTTCTGGGATGCAGGCAGCGCACGCGGCGAATTTTCGGTGGAGGCGAAATTCGCCGAGCAGCTGCGCTGGCAGCTCGGCGACCGGCTCAGCTTCGATGTCGCCGGCCGCCGCATCGAAGGCCGCATCACCAGCCTGCGCAAGGTGCGCTGGGAGAGCTTCACCCCGAACTTCTTCGTGCTCGCCTCGCCCGATCTGGCCCGCGACCTGCCGGCCAGCTGGATCACCGCGGTCAAGGTGCCGCGCGGCGATACCGCACTGGCCGCCGCATTGGCGCAGCGGCTGCCCAACGTCAACGTGATCGACATCGACGCGGTTACCGGCGAGATCCGCCGGATCGGCGATCAGGCCGCGCTGGTGATCCAGGTGGTGTTCTGGTTCGCCTTCGTCGCTGGCTGCCTGGTCTTCGTCGCCGCGGTCGCCGCCACCCGCCGCGAGCGCAGCGTCGAGCTCGGCGTGCTGCGCACGCTGGGGGCCAGCAGCGCGCAGCTGCGGCTGGCGCAGCTGGTGGAGTTCGGCGCGATCGGCGCGATTTCGGGCAGCATCGCCGCGCTCGCTGCCGCCGCCATCGGCAGCCAGTTCGCGCAGCGGGTGCTCGACCTGCCGCCGACCTGGAGCGGCCGCACCCTGCTCATCGGCACCCTCGCCGGCACCCTGGCGGCGATGCTGGCCGGCTGGCTGAGCATGCGCCGGCCGCTGCGAGCCAGCGTGCGCGACACGCTGGGCACGGCGGGCTGAATCAGGTCAACGCGCGCTGTCCGCGCAACGTGCGCCACATGCGCCCGCACCGTTATCCGACCTCTCCAGCGCAGTTGGGGCCGCGCCCCGTCAGGGGGTCATCGCGCAGTTCATCCAGGGGCGGGATCACCAGCGTGGTGTATTCCTGATACTGCGCATCGGGCAGGGCGCGCAACGGCAAGCGTTCGATGCGCGGTGATTCGATGGGCAGCTGCGCCGCCTCGTACAGAATCACTTCGTGGTCGCCCGGATACCAGCGCTGGAGCTTGTCCACGAGTGCCTGCAGGCCATAACGTTCGGCGTGCAGACGAGTGCAAGTGAGGTCACCCGACAAGGCCACTTGCCACAACAGGACCAGACCGGTGGTATCCGGTTGGCGGTCGTAGCAAAGGAAATGGGTCGCCTCCATCGACTGCACGCCACGATGCCCGGGGTCCAGGCCGATGTCGGCATACAGACAGGCTTCCGCGGAGATACCCGGCTCCATGCGGGCGTCCAGGCCGAGTTCGCGGGCTTTTCGCATCACCCGATGCGGCACATCGGCGAACACGCCCGGATGCCCATAAAACACCGCGCACACCCGCTTGCCTGCCCGCAGCTCGGCCATGATGACGGCATCGATCTCGCGATAGGTTTCACGACGATCCTTGCCGGGGGCGTAGTGCACGCCCAGGTTCACCGCGTCAGGCCGCAAGCGTTTGATCATCCCCAGCGCATACGGGTCGGTGAGGCACATCACGACCTCCGCATCCTGGATTTCCGTCAGGCCACGTTCGCTGATGTGACGCCCGAACTGGATACCGCTGCCGACGACGACCAAGCTCCCCGGCTGCGTCCCCTCGGTGGCCTCCGAGGCCTGCCGATGCACGATGACCCGGTCACGCCCTGCCCGCTTGGCGCGCAACAGGGATTGATCGGCATCGTGGATCAGCTGCGCAAGCGAAGGGGTCTGCGCATCCATCTGGCGGATGCCGGCACTGATGGTGAACAGGAAACTGTGCCCGAAAGCTGTCACCGGGCAGATGAGACGACGCAGGCACTGCACCACGGCCTCGGCACTCTCCGCATCGCCATCGCACAGGATGGTGAACTCGTCACCCCCGCGGCGGCCTGCGATGTCCTGTGCACCAATCGACTGGCGGATCCAACCCGCCAGCATGCGCAAGGCTTCGTCACCGGCGTCGTGCCCGTAACGGTCGTTGACCTGCTTGAAACGGTCGACGTCCAGGACCAGGGCCGTGATGGGGCGCCCTTGGCTGCGCGCCAACGCGAAGGCCGCTTCACCTTCTTGCAGCAGATGCGGGTAATTGAACAGGCGCGTCAGCCCATCGTGTTCGGAGCGCCACCGGTAACGCAGGCGTTCGCGTCTCGAGCGTTGCAGCAACACCACCAGCAAGCCGGCAATGGCCAGCAGCAAGGCCGCCCCCGTGGCAAACAACCACTGCCGGCTGCGTGCCGCGCTCATGGCGGCATCCGCCAGTGACGCCTCGGCCTTCAGCAACTCGACCTGCTGCTCGTTGAAGCGATTGTCGAACTGCACCTGCAGATAGGCCAGCTGCCGGTCCCGCAGGCTGCGGTTTGCCGCCTGGGCAGCCAGCCGCTCCGCGTGCATATGCCGCAGGGCCTGCGCGATTTCTCCGCGCTGCTCGGCCAGCGTGGCCAGTGCAAACTCGGTTTCGGCAATGGCCTGATGGGCGTTCTCGCCACGGTAATACTCGACAGCCTCGTTCAACAGCCTGCGTGCACGCTCCGGCTCGCGATGCAGGGCGATCAGGCTGTTGGCGATGGTCTGCCGCGCGCTGTAGGTCCCGACATCGAACCCAAGCGCCTGATAGTCGGCGATGGCCTGCTCAGCCCACGCCAATGCCTGCGCATGCTGCCCCAGCCCTTTTTTGGCCTGCCCGATGCCCAGCTTGGCAATTGCGACGAAGACCTTGTCCTCGGCCTGTTTGCAGGCCACGAGCTGGCGCCTGCGCCAAGCTTCCGCGGCCTTGAAGGCTTTTGCGTTTTCATCGATCAGGCCCAACACCGCCAATGCACGGCACTGGGCCAACGGCACACCCAGACGTTCCGAAAGCTGCAGGGCGTGCAAGCCCATCTTCCGCGCACGCTCCAGCTCATCCACGAGGGCATAAAGATAGGCCGCGACACTGAAGAGTACCGCCGACTCCTCGGCTTGTCCTTGGCTGGCACGCTGGCTTTCCTCCAGCAGGCCGAAGGCCATCGACCATTTTTCGAGATTCGCCGCAAGATTGGCCGCCGTGGCGTAGGTGCGGTCCCGCAAGGGGGGCGGCAAGTCTTGTTTGAGCAGGGCCACCAACCCTTGCATGGCCTCATCCTGCTTGCCCAACAACCCCAGATTGCGCAGCCGCACAAACTCCAGCCGCTGGCGCTGAGCTGGCGTGAGGGCCACCTTCTGCGCCTCCAGTGCCGCGATCTTTGCCCCCGACACTCCCGGTGGGGCGGCGTAAGCGAGTTGCTCGATCTCCCGTACTCTCGCTTCCGGATCGTCTGCGGCGGACACCTGTGGCGTCAGGGCCAGCAGTACCAAGGCCAGGAGGGTCAGGCAGAACGTCTTGATCTGGCGCGCGCAGGGAACCACGGCAGCGAAGACTAGTCGTCGTAGGCAAGAATGATGTGATTGGTGGCGAACTGGCCATCCACCAGCCCACTCAACCGCTTGATTGCGGCATAGTCCTTTTCGCGCAGGGCAGCGCACTCTTCGTCGGACAAGCCGAAACGACGCATCACGGCATCCGCATCCCGCGCATATTCCTGCGCCAGCGCCGCATCGCTTCCGAGATTTTTCATCAGTTCAAGCAGCTTGGACACGGCGCCCCCGCAACGGAAGGATGGCTTGGTCGAAATGCCGCGCCCCCCCAGGCCCCAGCAACCGACATCCGCATGAAAGCCGGAGCTTAGCACGGCAAGACCGCATTTTGCGGCAGACGTGAGCCCAGGTGGCATCCGCTATCCTCCCCGGCATCCAGCCACGGGATCGCGCATGTCCGGCCACAGCCAATTCAACCTGCTGACGCAGCGCCGCTTCTTGCCCTATTTCAGCGTGCAGGCCTTGGGGGCCTTCAATGACAACGTATTCCGGCAGGCCATCATCGGCCTGCTGGCCGCCATGGCAACGGCAGGCACGCTGGACCCGGCCACACGCGGCACCTACACCCAGCTTGCGCCGGCCGTTTTCATCCTGCCGTACTTCCTGTTCTCGTCCATTGCGGGGCAATTCGCCGAGTGCACCGAGAAATCCAAGCTGATCCGCATCACCACCGCGATGGAAATCGCCATCATGTCGCTGGCGGCGGTGGGCTTTCTGTTGCAGAACATGGTGGTGTTGCTGGTCGCACTGTTTGCCACCGGCGTGCAGAGCACGCTGTTTGGCCCGGTGAAATATTCGATCCTGCCCAGCGTGCTGAAGCCCGAGGAGCTCACCGGCGGCAACGGTCTGGTGGAGATGGGCACCAGCATCGCGGTGCTGTTGGGCATGCTGTTCGGCGGCTTGATCTTCGCCGTGGCCGGGGCCTATGGCACACAAGTCGCTGCGGTGGCGGTGATCGCACTGGCGATCACAGGCAACCTGCTGAGCCGGGCAATCCCGGCGGTACCGGCCTCGGCACCGGATTTGAAAGTGCAGTGGAACCCACTGCCGGAATCCATCGCCATCTTGAAGCTCGCGCGCAAGCAGTTGGCGGTACGCAACGCGATACTTGGCGTGAGCTGGTTCTGGTTCACCGGCACCGTGCTGACCGGCAACCTGCCGGTCTATGCGGAAACCCATCTGGGCGGCACGCCGACGCTGTACGTGTTCGCACTGGCAGTGTTCTCGATCGGGGTGGGCGCGGGCTCACTGCTGTGCGAGAAGCTGTCCGGACGCACGGTGGAAATCGGCCTGGTGCCATTGGGGGCAATCGGCATGAGTGCCTGCATCGTGCATCTCGGCTACGCGCCAAAGATCACGGCGCAGGGCCTTGATGTTGCAGACTTCCTGCAGCAATCCGGCGCATGGCGGGTGGTGCTGGACCTGGCGGGTGTTGGGCTGTTTTCCGGCTTCTACGTGGTGCCGTTGTTCGCCTTGATCCAAAGCCGCACCCCGAAGCAGGAGCTGTCGCGGGTCATCGCGGGCATGAACATCCAGAACGCGGTGTTCATAGTGCTGGCCGCCGTGGGCGGCGTGGCGCTGCAACAAACGTTGGGCTGGAGCATCCCGCAGCTGCTGCTGGCCTTGGGCGTGGCCAGCGTCGCCGTAGCGGCATGGATCTTCAGCATCGTGCCCGAGTTCCTGATGCGTTTCCTCAGCTGGCTGCTGGTGCGCACCTTGTATCGGCTGAAGCTGCACGGCATCGAACGGCACGTCCCCGACGAAGGGGCCGCACTGCTGGTTTGCAACCACGTCAGCTTCATGGATGCCCTGATCCTGTCGGCCTGCATCCCGCGGCCCGTCCGCTTCGTGATGTATTACAAGATCTTCAACATCCCGGTGATGCGCTGGATCTTCAAGACCGCCAAGGCCATTCCGATCGCCGGCGCACGCGAGAATCCCGACGTGATGCAGCGCGCTTTCGACGAAGTGGATGCCGTTCTGGCCGAAGGCGAGCTGGTCTGCATCTTCCCGGAAGGCGCCCTGACCAAGGATGGCCACATCGCCCCCTTCAAGTCCGGGATGGAGCGCATCCTGCAGCGAGCCGCGGCCCGGGGCCAGGACGTGCCGGTGGTTCCCATGGCGCTGCAGAACATGTGGGGCAGCATGTGGAGCCGGCGCAACGCAGCGGCCGGGAACGGCCTGCTGGGCCGCATGCGCGTCCCCCGTCGGCTGCGCGCACCGATCGAGGTGCATGCAGCCCCCCCCATCGCAGGGCACCTCGCCACCGCGGCTACGCTGGAGCAACACGTGCGCACGCTGCGCGGCGATGCGGCCTGAACGCAGCGAAGGGCCATCAGCACCTCACCCCACCCAACCCGCCAGCACAATCAGGGCCAGTACCGCCAGCCACAGCACCAGCACGCGCCAAGCCAGGCTCATCGCATCACGCAGTTCGGGGAAATTTCCGAAAACTTCCGCCAGCACGACGGCCACCGGCAGCCCCGCATCGGCACGGTCGGCAACCTCCTCGGCGATCTCGCTGCGCACGCTGGCCCGCGCCGCGCTGCCCAACAGCCCGCCTCGAAGCCCCATGGCCCCCTGTACACGCCAGGTCGCGGCAACGGCATCAAAATTTCCGACAAGCGCAAGCGCAAGCGTGGCCAGCTGCACCACCGGCCAATCCAGCAGCGCCAACCAGACCCCGGCGCCATCGGCAGTCGCCGCCGGCAGGGCATCGCTCCCATGCTCGACCGCCAGCGCACTCAGCCGATAAAGCAGTGCCCCCACGGGGCCAAGCAAGCAAAACCAGAACAGGGGTCCCCACCAACGCCGCAATGCGTTTCCGAACACCGCCTCGACCAGCACCGGGCCATCCATCGACGGCGCAACGCCACCGACAAACAACCGCCCCGCTTCCACGCGTTGCGCATCGGCATCCGGCGCACCCAGGATCGCCGTGACATCCCCGTCCAGATCCCTGGGCCCCCAGCACAGGAACAGCACGACCATGCCCAGCATCAGCCCCGGCAGACCCCAGAGCACGCGCTGCAGCCCAACCTGCAGCCCTGCCATGACCAGCAACGGGGGCGTCACGGCCAACATCAAGCCCCAACGGCTCCGCCAGAAACTGCCTTCGGGGAACTGTGCCCCCAGCCAGCGCAGCCAGTGCCCGAACCCTTCAAACCGCCGCACGGCCGCTGCCAAGCCCGGCGCAAGATGCCCAAGGGCAATCGCAACGACGGCGGCGAGCAGGGTAGCGGCCATCCCTGGAGTTTACGGCCTGTGCTCGCCGCCTATCGATTCCAGCCAAGCGCGAATGACATGGCGCGCAATCGACACCGGAGAAGGCAGCAGGATGCCTTCCCCGTCGGTGGCATCCCAATCCCGTTGCAAGGCCACGCGCACCTCGTCAACGGAGAACCAGCGCGCCGCCTCCAGCTCTTCACTGGCACGGGGCGTATCCGGCTCGGCGTGGGCGATGAAGCCCAGCATCAACGACCCCGGGAAAGGCCAAGGCTGCGAACCGAGGTAGCGTGCCGTGTGGGCATGCACGCGCACGCCGGTCTCTTCCAATACTTCGCGCACCACGGTTTGCTCCAGCGTCTCGCCGGGCTCGACGAAGCCGGCCACCACCGACCAGCGCCGTGGCGCCCACCCCGCCTGCCTGCCCAGCAGGAGGCGTTCGCCATCGGTGACGGCCACGATGATGGCTTGGTCAGTCCGCGGATAATGGTCACTGCCGCAGGCCGCGCAATGCCCCAGCCAACCCGCCCGACGGAAGGCCAGTGACCCGCCGCAAGCGGGGCAATACCGATGCTGGCGATGCCAATGCTGCAGCGCCCGCGCCTGTGCGAACACGCTGGCCTGCCATACCGGCCAATGTGCTGCCGCACGCCGCAAATCCATCCGCAGCGGCGCAGCGAAACCGGGGGCACCGTCCACCAGAAACCATGCCTGCCCCTCGCGCATGCCCAGGAAAGTACGTCCTTCCGGCGTGTCTCCGAATTGAGCGCCCGTCCAAGCCGGGAGCCCGCACGCCGCTTCCACCAACGCGGCGCCATCCGCATCGAGCACGACAACCCCCGCCGACGGCCAAAGCGCCTCCAGCACCGCAGGGTCATCACGCAGCGCATCGGCGCGATCCAGTGCGCCCTCGACGAAAGAGAACGGGCAGCCCCGTCCGTTCACACCGTGAACGACGAGCCGCAACCGCAGGTGGTCTTGGCGTTCGGGTTGCGGATGACAAACTGCGCCCCGGACAGCGATTCGACGTAATCGACCTCGGCGCCCAACAGATACTGCAGGCTCAACGGATCCACCACCAGGGTCGCGCCGGCGTTGACGATGACGATATCGCCTTCCTCCGCGCCGTCATCGAATTCAAAGCCGTACTGAAAGCCGGAACAGCCGCCCCCCTGGATGTAGGCGCGCAGCTTGAGCGCCGCATTGCCTTCTTCAGCCACAAGCTCGCGCACCTTGGCGGCGGCGGCGGCACTGAACTGCAGGGGCGACGGCGGCACTTCCGGCGCGGCGGGATCGAGTACGACGAGTTCCATCCGCTCAGGATGGGGTGCAATGCCGTTGGTTTCAACCGCCAGCAGGCTCGGCTTTTGCCGCCTGGGGGGGCGATGCCGCCGCCGAGCTCCATGTGAAGGATTTTTCGAGCGGCACCCCGCTCTGCGGCTGCAACCGCACGACCACGCGCACAGGCGTCACCCCTTCGGGCAGGATGATGTCGCCTTCGACCTGCTGAAAGTATTTGAAGGAATACGACACGTCCGGCGCATTGGCCTGCTGGCGCAGCGTTGCCCATTCGAGCTTGCGCATCCGGCCGTTGGCGGTAGCTTCCAACTGCAAGCTGAGGCTGCCGCTGCTCACCGCCCCGCGATTGAGGTTTTGGGTCAGGATCGCCACGAAATGCCACAGCCGCGGGTCGCGCTGCGGCTCCAGACGCAGCTCATGCACGGACAACCCGTGGCGTTGGCCGGTGGCCCCCACGAAACGCTCGTAGAACGCGACGTCCGCGCGCAACCCGGCAATTTCTTCATCCCGCTCGGCCAGAGTCGCCTGCAGATCGGCATTGGCTTGCCGGCTGATCTGGTCGGAGCGTGCCAAGGTTGCATTCTGCTGCTCCAGCTGCTCGATTCTTTGCCCTTGGGCACGGAGGCGCTCGCGGGCGTTCGCCGGCTGTGGCGCAAAGCTGCGCCATGCCCCCCACAACCCAAGCAGCAGGGCCACCACGACCAAAACCACCGCCGCCGCACGCGGATGACCTTGACCATGCGACCGATGTCCGGGAGTCGATCTCGCCATCCCTGCGGTATCGCACCCGAGAGGCCCTGCCGTCAAGAACTCGGAACCTCGCAGCAAAAGGCCGCACTTCCCGTCGTTTTGCGTCAGAATCACTGAATGAACGCAGTGAATGTCATCGTGAAAGTCTGTGTTCCGCCTTGCCGTGGCCGCAAAGCCCGGCGTGTCGACGGGCGCGCTTGGGTTCGGGGGCCCCATTCCCTGGAAGGAGGCGCATGAGCAGCCAACAGCATGAGGTCGCCCCCTTGGAGGTCGACCCGGATCCTTATCGCGTCTTGGTCGTTGAGGACGACCGCAGCCAGGCCCTTTTCGCCGAAGCCATCCTGCGGGGTGCCGGCATGCAGGCCGAAGTGGTGGCGATCCCTGAACGCATGATGGAGGCCATGGAACGCTTCAACCCGGACCTGGTCCTGATGGACCTGCACATGCTCGGCGCCAGCGGAATGTCCCTGACCAGCCACATCCGCGAACACCCGCGCTTTGGTCACACCCCGGTGGTGTTCCTGACCGGCGACCAAGATCCGGAGCGGCAGCTGGAGGCCTTGGAACACGGCGGCGACGACTACATTCTCAAGCCCGTCCGCCCACGCCACCTCATCGTGGCCGTGCAAAGCCGCGTCCGTCGTGCGCGCGCTTTCGCCAAGAGCCAGAAATCCGTCGAATCCGATCGACACCCCATCACCGGCCTGTACACCCGCCCCGCGCTGCTGAAATCCCTGGCCTCGGTTTTGGCCGCTGGCACGCCGGGCGGCGTGCTGCTGGTTGAAATGGGCAATGCCATCGCCCTGCGCGGCCGTTATGGTTACGCAGCGTTCGAATCCCTGCTCAACGAAGCCGGCCGCATGCTGGGTGAGCTGTGCAGCCCGCACGCTGCCGCACGACTGAGCGACAACGCGTGCCTGATCGTCGCCCAAAATCTGGATCGCGCCGGCATCGAGCACTTGGCCCGAAAGCTGCGTGACGGCATTGGCTATCACGAGTTCAAGGTTGATGGCGAAAAGCTCAAGCTCCGAAGCACGGTAGGCTTCACCAGCCTTGAGCACGGCTTCACCAGTGCCGGCATGGCCCTTGCGGCCGCCGAGGAAGCCAGCCGCGAAGCAAACGCTTCGCCGATTGGCCTCGCGGCATACACCCCTGCCAGCACGACGGCCAGCAGCGAGCTGCTCGATGAGCTGCAGGCGTCACTGAACAACGCGGAGACATCGCTGTACCTCGCTTTCCAGCCCGTGGTGGCAGTAGCAGGTGGCGACGAGGCCCAGTTCCAGGTGCTGCTGCGCATGCATGCGCCAGATGGCGGTATCCGCAGGGCCGGCGAATTCCTGCATGCCGCCGAACAAGGCGGGCTGCTGCCGCGGCTTGACCGCTGGGTGATGGAAAAATCGATCGGCCTGCTGCAGCAACGCCGTGCGGAAAGCCGGCCGATTCGCCTGTTCGTTTCGCAGGCCCCGCGCACCCTCAGCCAGGACGATTTTGCCGAATGGCTGCAGCAGGAATTGACGCGCACGGGGGTAGAAGGCCCCTCGCTGGCCATCGATTTCCGCCTGGAGGATGCCTTGGTGCATGCCCTCCTGCTGCGCCAGATCTGCGAGCAGCTGGTGCCGGCTGGCGTGCAGTTCTGCCTCAGCCAATACCGGCACTCGCCGGAAGCTGACCAGCTGCTGCAACAGCTGCCGCTGGGCTACCTGCGCCTGTCATCGGATTTCGCCAAGCCCCAGCCGGACCAGGCGCTGCAGGATGAAATGCGCGTCGTGATCGAGCGTGCACACCGGCTTGGCCTGCAGGTCATCGGGCAGTCCGTGGAGGATCCGCAGGCGGCAGCCACGCTTTGGGTGGCCGGCATTGATTTTATCCAGGGCAACCTCGTGCAACGGCCCGACCAGGCCCTTGACTTCGATTTCCGGAGCGCGACCTTGTGAACAACGTAGATTCCCGTGGACTGGACTTGCTGACCACCCGATGGCTGGCGTTGGGTGCCGCCGCCGGCGTGACCGTTGCTCTGCTGATGGTGCAGATCGGCGTACAAGGGCCTTGGCAACTGGTCGCATTGGTCCTTGCTCTGCTTGCCCTGTTTGCCACGTCGGCCGTGGCCTTCTCCGTCCGCCGCCGCGAAATCGCCTTGCAGGAACAGGCGGAGCAAAGCCGCCGCAACGAGGAGGAGATCACGGCGCTCCAACGTGAGATCGATCGCCACACGCAGCTGGAAACCGAACTGACTGCCGCCAAGCAAGCCGCCGAGTCTGCGGTCATGGCCAAAGGCGAATTCTTGGCCACCATGAGCCATGAAATTCGTACGCCACTGAACGGCATCATCCCGATGCTTGATCTGCTCTCCAGCTCACGTCTGGCGCTGGACCAGCAGGAAATCCTCAAAACCGCCACGGCGTCCGCCCAGCAGCTGCTGCGCATCGTCGACGACATCCTCGACTACTCCAAGCTGGAGGCCGACCGGCTTGAACTGGAAACCACCAGCTTCAACCTGCGCGAGCTGATGCAGAGCGTGATCACGCTGATGGAGCGCCCGGCCGAGGCCAAGGGCCTGCACATTCAGTTGAACATCGACCCAGCCGTGCGCCTGCCCGTGCGCGGCGACCCGGTGCGTCTGCGCCAGATCCTGAGCAACCTGCTCAGCAATGCCATCAAGTTCACCGAACGCGGCAACGTCAACATCCATGTCAAGCGCCTCGGCGAGACCGCCGGCCAGCACCAGCTGCGCTTCGAGGTGCAAGACACCGGGATCGGCATCGCCCGGGCCGCGCAGGAAAAACTGTTCCAGCCGTTCAGCCAGGCCGACGCCTCCACCACGCGCCTGTATGGCGGCACCGGTCTGGGCCTCGTGATTTCCCAGCGCATCGTGTCCCTGATGGGGGGCCGCATCGGCGTGGAATCCGACCCCGGACGCGGCTCCACGTTCTGGTTCGAAGTTCCCCTGCTCAAGGTGCAAGGCGACATGCCAACCCGTCAAGATGACCTGCATGGCGGCCGCGTCCTCCTGATCACCACCGACGCGCGCCTGCGCATGCGCCTGACCCTGCTGCTGCCCAACTGGGGCCTGCGCGTCACCTCGGTCGAAAATACCCACGACGCACTGGAGCGCCTGCGCCAGGCCCGCAGCCAAGGCGAGCCTTGGGCCTACTCGGTGGTGGTGGCGGACCTCTCCAGCATCCGCAGCACGGCACTGTCGCTGGCCCGCAACCTTGAACGCAAACAGCAATACGGCGATGCCCGGCTCGTGTACCTGCGTGGAGACGACGTGACTTCACTGGATCTCCCGCCATCGGTCACCCTCATTCCGCGCAACGTGGAAGACGTGGATCTGCGCGCCGCGCTGTCGGCCTCCGGCATCTCCTGGGCACAGCAGGACCGCCACCCCGCGCCTGCTGCCAATGCCCCCCAGCGCGGCTTGGACCGCAAGGCGCGGATCCTGCTGGTGGAAGACAATCCGGTCAACCTGATGGTGGCGCAGCGCCTGCTGCAGATCCTCGGTGCCGATTGCGATACCGCGGGCAATGGCCAGGTGGCGCTGGAAAAAATGGAGGCCGGCGATTACGACCTGATTTTGATGGACTGCCAGATGCCGGTCCTGGATGGCTACAGCGCCACCCGCCGCTGGCGCGAGCTGGAACAGCAACGCAATGCCACGCGCCGCCTGCCGATCGTTGCGATGACGGCCAACGCGATGGCGGGCGACCGCCAGAAATGCCTAGACGCCGGCATGGACGACTACCTGGCCAAGCCGGTCAGCCGGCAAGAGCTCGAACAGTGCGTCAACCGGTGGAAGGGCACCCAGATGCGCGTCCCGGACAGCCCGCTGCCCAAGGAGGCGCTGGCGGTTCGCTCGCCCTCCGTGATCGACGACTCCGTGCTGACCGAACTCCGTGACGTTCTCGGCGATGAGGTGGACAAGATCATCTCGGTCTATCTCGAGGATGCGCCGCGCCTGATCGCCCAACTCGAACGCGCGGTCGCCACCAATGATCCGATCGCACTGCGTGTTTCAGCCCATACCCTGAAATCATCCAGCGCGAACATCGGTGCCACCACCTTGTCCAACGCCGCGCGCGATCTCGAACACGGCGCACGCGACGGGACGCTGCAGTCCCCGGGCAATGTCGTAGCGAAAATCGTCAGCGAGTTCGCGCAGGTGCGTGCTGCACTGCAGGCCATGCTGGCCCACTGATGGGCCTTGCTGCTGCCGGAGGCCAGCGCGCGCCTCCGACAGTGCGCAGACGGGCTGCCGGGTCAGTCTTCCAGCTGCTGGGCGAGGTAAATTTGCTCGCCCAGCTTCTCGACCAGCGAGAGCTGGGTTTCAATCCAGTCGATGTGCTCTTCTTCGGAATGGAGGATGTCGGCGAACAGCTTGCGGCTGACATAGTCGGCAGTCGACTCGCAATAAGCGATCGCTTCGCGCAATACCGGCACGGCGTCCAGTTCCAGCGCCAAGTCGCAACGCAGGAGCTCGACCGGTGACTCGCCGATGCGGAGCTTGCCCAACGCCTGGAAATTCGGCAGACCATCCAGAAACAGAATGCGCTCCGCCAACACGTCGGCGTGCTTCATTTCATCGATGGAAGCATGGTACTCGTGGTCGGCGAGCGCCTTGAGGCCCCAGTTCTTCAGCATCTTGGCGTGCAGGAAGTACTGATTGATCGCGGTCAGCTCGTTGTAGAGCACCTTGTTGAGATACCCGATGACCTTGGCATCGCCTTTCATGGTGTCCGTTCCCGTGTGGAGTGGGCGCACTGTAGCGCCAACCCCCAGCCGAATGTCGAAACGGGAATCGTCCGCGGTTGCCGGTTCAGGCGGCGACAGCCAAATCCAGCCGGGGGAGGGCCTTGCGTGCCTTCACGCCTTCGATCAACTCGCCGGTCAGCTCCAGGCACGAGCCACAACACGCGCCGGCGCCGGTGCGCATGGTCATTTCGGAAACGCTCTCGCAGCCGGCCTCAGCCGCATCCAGAATCTGGCGGTCGGTAATGCCATTGCAGATACAGACATACATCGCACACCACGTGGAGAACCGATTGCCGCCATTGGATCGCAAATGCGAATCGATGTCAACAGCAAACGATTCTCCGTTCAGTTACAAAACTAGCCTCGATAGCGGCAGCCCGACGTGCAGGTTTCGTGCACCGCCACTTCGGACAAAGCAGGCACCTTGAGCTTCATGCGCTCCCAGATCCACTGTGCCAACCGCTCGCTGGTCGGGTTTTCCAGGCCCTCGATTTCGTTGAGATAGTGGTGGTCCAACTGGTCATGCAGCGGCTGGAACGCGGCCTTGAGCTCGGCGAAATCCATCACCCAGCCGGCATGGGCATCCGGTTCGCCGGACACCTGCAGTTCGATGCGGAACGAGTGCCCGTGCAGACGGGCACATTTGTGACCGGCAGGCACATTCGGAAGGCGGTGGGCCGCTTCCAGGGTGAAGCTTTTG
>CAUJJG010000043.1 GCA_963205445.1 Pseudomonadota bacterium | reverse complement strand
GCCGTCGGCCTGGTACTGGGCCTGCATCGACAGCGAGTCCTTGCCGACCGGGATCGACAGCTCCAGCGCCGGGCACAGCTCCATGCCCACCGCCTTGACCGCGTCATACAGCCGCGCATCCTCGCCCTCGTGGCCGGCCGCGGCCATCCAGTTGGCCGACAGCTTGATCCGGTTGAGCGATTCCACCGGCGCCGCGATCAGGTTGGTGATCGCCTCGCCGACCGCCATCCGCGCCGAGGCGGCGGCGTCCAGCAGGGCCAGCGGGGTGCGCTCGCCGATGCTCATCGCCTCGCCGGTGTAGCCGTCGTAGCCGGACAGGGTGATCGCGCAGTCGGCCACCGGCAGCTGCCAGGGGCCGACCATCTGGTCGCGCGCGGTCAGGCCACCGACGCTGCGGTCGCCAATCGTGATCAAGAACGACTTCGACGCCACGGTCGGGTGCGCCAGCACGCGCAGCCCCGCCTCGCGCAGGTCGAGGGTATCGGTCTCCGCCTGCGGCCAGCGCGGCGGTGCCGGATGCGCGGTGTCGCGGTGCATCTTCGGCGGCTTGCCGAACAGCAGGTCCATCGGCAGGTCGATCGCCGGCGCCTGGCCGGGATAGCCCACGCGCAGGTGTTCTTCGGCGGTGGCGACGCCGACCGCCGCGAACGGGCAGCGCTCGCGCGCGCACAGCGCAGCGAATTCGGCGACCCGCGCCTGGGTCACGCCGAGCACGTAGCGCTCCTGCGATTCGTTGCACCACAGCTGCATCGGCGAGAGGGACGGATCGTCCTTCGGCACCTTGCCGAGGTCGATCTCGCCGCCGACGCCGGAATCGTGCAGCAGCTCGGGGATCGCGTTGGACAGGCCGCCGGCGCCGACGTCGTGGATGCACAGGATCGGATTGTCCGCCCCCAGCGCCACGCAGCGGTCGATGACCTCCTGCGCGCGCCGCTCCATCTCCGGGTTGTCGCGCTGCACCGAGGCGAAGTCGAGGTCTTCGGCCGATTCGCCGGAGGCCACCGAACTGGCAGCGCCGCCGCCGAGGCCGATCAACATCGCCGGGCCGCCGAGCACGATCACCGCGTCGCCCGCCGACAGCCGCAGCTTCTCGACTTGGATCCGATCCATCGCGCCGAGGCCGCCGGCCAACATGATCGGCTTGTCGTAGGCGCGGGTCAGGCCGGCACCTTCCGGCAGCTCGAAGCTGCGGAAATAACCGGTCAGATTGGGCCGGCCGAATTCATTGTTGAACGCCGCCGCGCCGAGCGGGCCGTCGCGCATGATCTCGAAGGCCGAGGCCATGCGCGGATTGAGCGCGCGCTCGCCTTCCCAGGGTTGGGCCAGACCGGGGATGCGCAGATGCGAGACCGAAAACCCGGCCAACCCCGCCTTCGGACGGCCGCCGCGACCGGTGGCGCCCTCGTCGCGGATCTCGCCGCCGGCACCGGTGGAGGCCCCGGGGAAAGGCGCGATCGCAGTCGGGTGGTTGTGAGTTTCGACCTTGATGCAGAACGCCGATTCGACCGCTGGCTCGCTGCGGTAGCGCTGGCTGGCCGGATCCGGGCGCCAGCGCGAAGCGGCATAGCCTTCGACCACGGCGGCGTTGTCGCTGTAGGCCGAGAGCACGTGCTCGGGCGTCTGCGCGTGGGTGTTCTTGATCATCTTGAACAGCGAGGTGGGCTGCACCTGGCCGTCGATGGTCCAGTCGGCGTTGAAGATCTTGTGCCGGCAGTGCTCGGAATTGGCCTGCGCGAACATCATCAGCTCGACGTCGTGCGGGTCGCGGCCGAGCGCGCCGAAGCGGGTCCGCAGGTAGTCAATTTCGTCCTCGGCCAGCGCCAGCCCCAGCCGCGCGTTGGCGGCCTCCAGCTGCGCCAGCGGGATCACCTCGACGCCGCCGGCGACCGGCGTCTGGAACAGCGCCGCACCGGCCTCGCGACTGTCCAGCAGCGATTGCGTCATCGGGTCCAGCAGCAGCTTGGCCAACTCCGCCTGCGTGGCCGCGTCAGTCGGCCAGCCAACGAGGTCGATGCGCATGCCACGCTCAACCCGGCGCACCGGCAGCCCAGCGCCGCGCAGCAGCTCGGTGGCCTTGCTGGCCCAGGGCGAGAGCGTACCCAGCCGCGGCACCACGTAGCGGCTGACCGCATCAGTGGCGGCCTCGGCAAAGCCGGCCTCGGCCTGCAGGATGCGGCGCAGTGCGTCGGCGTCGGGCGCGCTTCCGGGTTCGGGGTCGATCCAGTAGCCGTGCCAAGCGCCAGTGACGCGCAGGCCGGGCACGAGGGATTGCAGGCGGGTTTGCAGGCGGTCGCGACGAAACGGCGACAGGGCGATGGCGCCCTCGAGGACGATCATGTCCGGAAAAACCGTGAGAACGGGCCGGCCATTGTAGCCGAGCCGGCCCGGATGCGCCGGTCAGCCGGCGGTCTTGGCGGGCGCAGTCTCCAGCGCATCCAGTCGCTGCAGCAGGGCGTCCGGCGGCAGGTAGCCGCCCAGCTGCTGTCCGTCCTCGCTCAGGATCATCGGCGTGCCTTCCAGGCCCATGCGCTGGCCGGCGTTGTATTGCATGTCCACGGGACTGCGCGAGCAGTTGCCGGCGGGCACGCTGCGATCGTTCTTGGCATCGGTCAGGGCCTTGCGTCGATCCGGCGCACACCACACCGCCACCATCTTGCGGTAGTCAGCGCTGCCGATCCCCGCCCGCGGGAAGGCCAGGTATTCCACCCGGATGCCGCGCTTGGTGTATTCGGCGATGTCGTTGTGGAATTTGCGGCAATACCCGCAATCCACATCGGTCAGTACCACCACGGTGTGCTTGGGCTTGCCGGCCGGCGCGTACACGATGCGGTCGGCTTCCGGCAGGCCGGCCAGCACCTGCTTGCGCACCTTGGCCATCGCCACGTCGGCCATGTCACGGCGGTTGGCGATGTCGAGCAGCCCGCCCTGGAACAGGTATTTGCCGTCATCGCTGACATACACCACCTGCCCGGTGGCGATGACTTCGCGGAAGCCCGGAATGGGGGCGGGATTGATGGATTCGATCTTGATGCGCGGATTCAATTCCCGAAGCACGTCGCGGACGCGTGCCTCGGGGGTGCCCGCAGTGAAGCTGGGCTCCTTCACCTTGGCCTGAGCGGCAGCGGCCGGCGCCGCGTCGGGTTGCGTCCCCGCCGGCGACTGGGCACAGGCGGACAGACTGAAGCTGAGCAGGGCGGCGCAGGCAAGGGCAAGACGATTCATCAGGACTCCAGGAGATGACCCGGCGATGGACAGTGAATCCGGGCCGGAAACGCGCAGTTTCGCACGTCACGCCTGAATGCCGCAGCGGGGTCGTCAGGCCCTTGGGTGATGGCGCGCATGCAGGCTGCGCAGGCGGTCGCGGGCGACCAAGGTATAGATCTGGGTGGTGGACAACGCACTGTGCCCCAACAACAGCTGCAGCGCGCGCAGATCCGCACCATGATTGAGCAGGTGGGTGGCGAAGCTGTGCCGCAGCACATGCGGGCTGACCCGTGCCGACGGGATGCCGGCCACGACCGCATACCGCTTGACGAGACTCCAGAACGCTTGACGGGTGAGCGCCTTGCCGTCCTCACGCACGAACAGCGCCTCCGCCTGCATGCCATGGCCATGACCGGCCAACAGCACGGGCCGGCTTTCACGCACATACCGTTGCAGCCAATGCGCAGCTTCTTCCCCCAACGGCACCAGCCGCTCCTTGCCGCCCTTGCCGCTGACCCGCAGCACGCCCTGCCGCAGGTTGATCGCAGTGCCGGGCAGCCCCACCAGCTCGCTCACCCGCAGGCCGCAGGCGTACATCAGCTCCAGCATGGCGCGGTCGCGCAGCCCCTCGGGCGCGCTGACATCGGCTGCATCCAGCAGCGCCATCACCTGCGTCTCGGACAGCGCCTTCGGCAACGGCTGCGGCTGGCCTGGCGGCACCAGCAGCGCCACGGGGTCATCCGCGCGCACGCCTGCGGACACGACGCCGGAAAAATAGGCGCGCAGACAGGACAGCAGCCGCGCCGCACTGCGCGGGGAGTAGCCGGCTTCGGCACGCATCTCCAGATGGTCGAACAGGTCCTGCGGGCGGGCCTGCGGCAGCGGCATGCGCGAGCCGGCGCGCAGCCAGCGCGCCAAACCCTGCAGGTCACTGCGATAGGAGGTCAAGGTGGCCTTGGCCAAGCCTTGGCTGGCCCAGGCGGCATCGAGAAAGGCCTCGATGGACGCGGCATCCGCCGGGTCCAGCGGCGGCAAATGACGATGCAGTTGGCGACGATCGGCGATGGTGGGCATCCCGCCAAGGGTAGCCCGATGTGCCGCACCGCGCCTGTATCCTGTGCTGATGCCCGACTCCGCCCCCCTCCGCCCCCTGATCGGCTGGCGCCTGCTGGCCCTGCTCTATGACCTGTTCCCGATGCTGGGGCTGTGGTTCGTGGTCGCCGCCTGCTTCACCTTCGCCCATGGCGACGCGGTGCGCGGCGGCTGGCTGGGCTTGCTGGAATTCGTCGCACTGTGGCTGACCGCCGGCACCTATGCGGTCAGCAGCTGGCGGCGCGGCGGGCAGACGCTTGGCATGCGTCCCTGGCGGCTGCAGGTCGTCGCCGCCAACGGCAGCCCTGCCCCGGTGGCAGCCCTGTGCCTGCGTTACGCCATCGGCAGCCTGTCCCTGCTGGCCGCTGGGCTGGGCTTCTGGTGGGCGTGGCTGGATCGCGACCGGCTGGCCTGGCATGACCGCGTCAGCACCACCCGCATGCAGCGCCTGCCGCGCAAGGCCCGCAACTAGCTGCTGCGACGCCGGAACATCAGCCAGGACATGGCCAGCATGAAGACCGGTGGCACCGCGTAAGCAATGCGGTAATCGAAGCGGAAGGCGCTGGCCATTTCCGAAAAGGTGCGCTGCAGCACCCAGAAGCCGAGTGCAAACACGATACCGATGAAAATCCGCTTGCCGTAGCCGCCGCTGCGCAGCGAGCCGAACGCGAACGGGATGGCCGCCAGGCACAGCGCCAGCACGTTGAACGGGTAGAACCAGCGGCTCCAGTAGATGTTCTCGAAATCCCCCGAATCCAGACCGTTGCGCTGCCGGTAATCGATGCTTTGCGACAACTCACGGCTGGCCATGTTGCGGGGCTTGGTCACGCTGGCCGCTAGCGCGGTCTCGTCCAAGCGCGAATCCCAGCGCTCGACCTCGGCCCGCTGGCGCGACACCGATTTCGCATGGAATGTGGTGCGCTCGACCCCGCGCAGCAGCCAGCCGCCCGGACGATGTTCCGCCGCTTCGGCGTTGGCAATCGACTGCAGGCGGCCTTCGCCGTCGAACTGGAACATCCGCACCCCGCGCAGCTCCAGCCAGCGATCTTCGCCCCGTTGGCGCTGCTCGCCGCTGCGGGCGTTCAGGAACATGTCGCCCTCGCGCGCCCACAGCCCGCTGTACTTGGACACCACCATGTCGGTATGGCGCACCGATTTGATGGCCTGCGCGCGCTCCTCGCCCCAGGGGGCCAGGGTTTCGCCATTCACCACCATCAACAGGGTCAACAATGCCAGCGAAAAAGCCACCGACACGCTCAGCCGCCGCCGTGACAGCCCCAGCGCGCGCAGTGCCGTGAGCTCGGACGAGGCAGCCAGCTGCCCCAGCCCCAGCAGGGCACCGATCACGGCAGCCGTGGGGAACAGGTTGTAAGCGCGCCACGGAATGGTCAGGCCGGTGGCGGCGATGGCGTGGTTGACCGTGTAGGCCCCCTTGCCGATGTCGCCCACTTCACCTGCGAAAGCGAGCACCACATCGAGCCCCAGCAGCACGCCCCAAGTCATGAGGACACTGCCGACGACCGAGCGCGCGAGGTAGCTGTCATGCAACCTGGGCCAATGCTTCATCGGCGCCACCTGATGCGGGTCAGGCTGCCATCGCGCAGATAGAGAGTGATGCCCAACCCCAACATCGGCAGCAGCAGCCACCACAGGCCCGCCGCAAGGGGAAGCCGACCGGTGGCCAGCCACTGGGTTCCCAGGATCATCAGGAAGATGCCCACCAAATAGGCGAGGAAGGCCAACAGCATGGCGCCATGCCGCGACTGGCGCGGCGAGCTGCGGCCCAGCGGCACCGCCAGCAAGGCGAATGCCAGCGCCAGCAGGGTGGGCGCGATCCGCCAATGCAGTTCCGCCCGGGCCGGCGCACCCGCATCCCACAGCAGGGCGCGGGTGGATTTGTACTCGGGGCTGTCCGGCTCGCGCGGGCCATCCGGCTCCGGGAGCTGCATCTCGTTGCGGGCGTAGCGCATCAGCCGGAAGTCAAGATCCTTGCCGTGCACGGGCCCATCCACCCGGAAACCGTCCAGCAGTGCCAGCACTCGCGCGCCGCGATCCCGGTACAGTTCGCCCGCACGGGCGGTCGCCACATCAAGCCGGTCACCGCGCTCGCGGTAGATGAAAACCCTTTCCAGCTTGGTGCCATCGGTCGACATCACCCCGGCATAGGCCACGCCGCCATTGGCCATCGGCGTGAATCGCCCCGGCTCCAGCCCCGCCACCAGCAGGTTCTTGTTGGCCTCGATCACCATCCCGTGCGCAAGTTGATTGGCCCAGGGCGCCAGCCACAGCGAGCACGTGGCGATCACGGCCAGCACCGGCAACACCACCACGCCCAGCGCAGGCAGCATTCGCCGTGGCCCCACGCCAAGCGCATGCAGCACGTGCATCTCGGAGTCGCGGTACAGCCGGCCAACCGCCAGCAGCAGGCCCAGCAGCAGGGCCAACGGAAGAATCAGCGGCAGGTAGCCCAACATGCGCAGGCCCAACTGGGACAGCAGCAGGCCCGGCGGCACCTTGCCGCTGGCCATTTCCCCGATCAGGTCGGCGAACACCCCCCCCAGACTGACCATGCCCAGCACCACCAGCGTCGCAAACACGGCGCGGGCAAATTCGGCACTGAGGTAGCGGTCCAGCTTCGGCATCGGGCCCGGCTTGGCTTAGAATTGGGGGTTCACTGCGCACGCAACTTGCGCACACCGCGGTCGCGCATTGTAAGCGACACCCGCCCGCCTGCCTGCCGGTCTTTCCGGTGGGCATTCAGCAACGGATACCTGTTGAATGAGCCTCGAATTCACCCTGACCCAAGCCTCACCCCTCGCCGCCCCGGTGGATTGCCTCATCGTGGGCGCCTTTGCCGATGGCAGCCTCAGCCCCACCGGGCAGGCCGTGGATACCGCCTGCGAAGGCAAGTTGAAAGCCTTGATCGCACGCGGCGACATCGACGGCAAGACCGGCAAGACCGCCCTGCTGCATGACCTGCCCGGCGTGACCGCGCCACGGGTGCTGGTGATCGGCCTCGGCGAGCCGGGCAAGTTTGGCGTCCCGCAGTACATCAAAGCCATCGGCGACGCCGCGCGCGCCCTCAAGACCGGCGTCGTCAAAACCGCGCTGCTCACTCTGAACGAGATCACCGTCAAGGGCCGCGATGCCGCATGGAACCTCCGCCAGGCCGTGGCCGTCGCCGACCACGCCTGCTACCGCTACACCGCCACGCTGGGCGCAAAAAACAAAAAGCGTGACGAGAAAGGCCTGGCCCAGCTGCAGCTTTTGGGCGACGACGCCACCGCGCTGACCCAAGGCGTGGCGATTGCCGAAGGCGTGCAGTTCACCCGCGCGCTGGGCAACCTGCCGCCGAACATCTGCAACCCGGCCTACATCGCCCAGCAGGCGCAAGACTTTGCCGCCGGCAAGGCCAACGTCAGCTGCGAGGTGCTCGGCGACGCCGAAATGGAAGCCCTGGGCATGGGCTCGCTGCTGGCGGTGGCCCGCGGCAGCGCGCAGCGCCCGCGGCTGGTGGTGCTCAAGTACAGCAACGGCGGCGACGCCAAGCCCTATGTGCTGGTCGGCAAGGGCATCACCTTCGACACCGGCGGCGTCAACCTGAAGACCCAGGGCGGCATCGAGGAGATGAAGTACGACATGTGCGGCGCCGGCAGCGTGCTGGGCACCTTCGTCGCCGCCGTCGGCATGGGCCTGAAGCTCAATCTGGTGGCCATTGCCGCCGCGGTCGAGAACGCCATCGACGGCAACAGCTACCGCCCCTCCGACGTCATCACCGCGATGTCCGGCAAGACGATTGAAGTCGGCAATACCGACGCCGAGGGCCGCCTGATCCTGTGCGACGCGCTGACCTATGCGCAGCGTTTCGAACCGGCCGCGCTGGTCGACGTGGCGACGCTGACCGGTGCCTGCATGGTGGCGCTGGGCAAGTACGCCACCGGGGTAATGACCAAGTCCAGCCATGACCTGGCGCGCGAGTTGATCGACGCCGGCGAAACCGTGTTCGACCGCGGCTGGCAGCTGCCGCTGTGGGACGAATACCAGCCGATGCTCGACTCGGCGTTCGCCGACATCTACAACATCGGCGGCCGCTGGGCCGGTGCGATCACCGCCGGCTGCTTCCTGTCGCGCTTCACCGACGGCCAGCGCTGGGTGCATCTGGACATCGCAGGCAGCGCCTCCGACGACGGCAAGATGGGCATGGCCACCGGCCGTCCGGTCGGCATGCTGTCGCAATGGCTGCTGGACCGTGCCGGGTAAGCCGTGCCGCGCGCCGACTTCTACCTGATCGACAAACCGCGCTTCCGCCAGCAGCCGCTGCTGCTGGTCTGCGAGCTGGCCAAACGCGCCTTCGCCGCCAATCTGCCGACCCTGATTCTGGCCCGCGATCAGGCGCAGGCCGAGGCGCTGGACGATCTGCTCTGGGCCTTCGACCCCGACGAGTACTTGCCGCACCAGATCGCCGGCATGGACATCGAGGAGGACGAGGCGCCGATCCTGATCGCCGCGCCCGACGCCGACGCCGCGCTGCGCCCACTGCTGATCAATCTGCGCGACGCCGCACCTGCCGGCAGCTTCGACCGGGTGCTGGAAGTGGTGCCCGCCGACCCGGCTGCACGCGGCCCGCTGCGCGAGCGCTGGAAGCATTACCAATCGCTCGGTTTCACGCTCCAGAAATTCGACATGTGACGCCCATGACCACTCTCGACTCCGGCTTCAACCCGCAGACCTTCGAAACCCGCCTGTACCAGCAGTGGGAAGCCAGCGGCGCGTTCGCGCCCAGCGGCGACGGCCCGGCCTACACCATCCTGCTGCCGCCGCCGAACGTCACCGGCACCCTGCACATGGGCCACGCCTTCCAGCACACGCTGATGGACGCGCTGGTGCGCTACCACCGCATGCGCGGCTACCGCACCCTGTGGCAGATGGGCACCGACCACGCCGGCATCGCCACCGAAATGGTGGTGTCGCGCAATCTCGCCATCGAGGGCAAGGGCGAGACCCGCGATTCGCTTGGGCGTGAACGCTTCATCGAAAAAGTGTGGGAATGGAAGCAGCACAGCGGCGACACCATCGAACGCCAGATGCGCCGGCTCGGCGCCTCCGGCGACTGGTCGCGCAGCATGTTCACCATGGACCCGATGCCGTCCAAGGCGATCACCGAAGCCTTCGTGCGCCTGTTTGAAGAAGGCCTGATCTACCGCGGCCAGCGTCTGGTCAACTGGGACCCGGTGCTGAAGACCGCGATCTCCGATCTGGAAGTAGTCAGCGAAGAAGAAAACGGCCATATGTGGTCTATCCGCTACCCGCTGGCCGACGGCGTCAGCTACGAGCACGTCGAGCGCGATGCCGACGGCGTTGAGGTGCTGCGCGAAACCCGCGACTACCTGATCGTGGCCACCACCCGCCCGGAAACCATGCTCGGCGACACCGCCGCGATGGTGCACCCGGAGGACCCGCGCTATCTGGCCCTGCACGGCAAGGCCGTGGTGCTGCCGCTGACCGGCCGCCGCATCCCGGTGATTACCGATGACTACGTGGATCGCGCCTTCGGCACCGGCGTGGTCAAGGTGACCCCGGCGCACGATTTCAACGACTACGCGGTGGGGCAGCGGCACGGCCTGCCGATGATCAATATCTTCACCGACACGGCGAAGGTGATCGACGACCGCGACGACATCCCCGCCGCCTACCGCGGCCTCGACCGCTTCGACGCGCGCAAGGCCATCGTCGCCGACCTCGAGGCCGAAGGCCTCTTGGTCGAGGTCAAATCGCACAAGCTGCAGGTGCCGCGCGGCGACCGCAGCGGGCAGGTGATCGAGCCCTATCTGACCGACCAGTGGTTCGTGAAGATGGACAGCCTCGGCCAGCGCGGGCTGGAGCTGGTGGAGAGCGGCGCGGTGAAATTCGTGCCGCCGAACTGGATCAACACCTACCGCCACTGGATGGAGAATATCCAGGACTGGTGCATCAGCCGCCAGCTGTGGTGGGGCCACCGCATTCCGGCGTGGTTTGATGATGCGGGCAAGGTGTATGTGGGCCGCAGCGAAGCCGAGGTGCGCGTGGCGCATGGGCTGGGCGATGCGCCGTTGCTGCAAGACAACGACGTGCTGGAAACTTGGTTTTCCTCCGCGATGTTCCCGTTCTCCACCCAGGGCTGGCCGGACGAAACGGCGATGGCCGAGCGCGGCTTCGCCCAGCACATGCCGTCCAACGTGCTGGTGACCGGCTTTGACATCATCTTCTTCTGGGTCGCCCGGATGGTGATGATGACCGACCACTTCACCGGCCAGGTGCCGTTCCACGACGTCTACATCACCGGACTTGTGCGCGACAAGAACGGCCAGAAAATGTCGAAGTCGAAGGGCAATGTGCTCGACCCGATCGACATCATCGACGGCATCGGCATCGATGATCTGGTGGCCAAGCGCACCTTCGGCCTGATGCAGCCGAAGATGGCCGAGAAGATCGAGAAGGACACCCGCAAGGACTACCCCAACGGCATCAACGCCCACGGCGCCGACGCCCTGCGCTTCACCATGGCCGCGCTGGCCGGCCC
>CAUJJG010000042.1 GCA_963205445.1 Pseudomonadota bacterium | reverse complement strand
CGCAGCGCCGGCGACAGCGCGCGCCGCGCCGCCCACAGCCGGTCGCGAGCGAGGCCGTCCTGCGCCACATCCATGTCCAGCAACCCTTCGCCCTCGGCGGCCGCGCCCAGCGTGGCGAGGAGGTCGGGCAGGGCATCGAAGCTGCCGTCGGCTTCGATCAGCAGCATCGCCCCGGCTTCCGGCACGGCGCTGCCGTTGTGGCGTAACAGGGTCAGGCTGCGGCGGTCCATGAACTCCAGCATCGCCGGCAGCTGCGGCTGCGCCATCAGCCGCGCCACCGCGGCGGCGGCGCTGGTGGCGTCGCGATAGAACGCGCGCAGCCCCGCCTGCGCCTGCGGCCGCGGAGCGAGCTTCAAGGTCGCCTCGACGATCAGCGCCAAGGTGCCCTCGCTGCCGACCAGCAAGCGCGTCAGGTCGAAGCCGGAGGAACACTTGGTGTAGGCGCCGCCGACCCGGATCAGCTCGCCGGCGCCGGTCACCGCCACCAGCCCCAGCACATTGTCGCGGGTGGCGCCGTACTTCACCGCGCGCGGGCCACCGGCATTGGTGGCGAGGTTGCCGCCGACGGTGCAAGTCTCGAAGCTGGACGGGTCCGGCGGCCAGAACAGGCCGTGCGGTTGCAGCGCCTGTTGCAGGGCGGCGTTGACCACGCCCGGCTCGACCACTGCGCAGCGGTCGGCGGCATCGATGGCGAGGATCTGGTGCATCCGCGCGAAGCTGACCACCACGCCGCCGGCGGTCGGTACCGTTGCGCCGGTGGTGGCGGTGCCGGCGCCGCGGGCGATGATCGGCACGCCGTGCGCGCGACAGGCGCGGACGATGGCCTGCACCTGCGTGCGGGTCTGCGGCAGCGCCACCGCGTCGGGCAGGGCATGGCGGCGCGAGTCGTCGCTGGCGTGGGCTTCGCGCGTGGCCGCATCCACTCGCCAACCGTCGCCGAGCAGGGCGGCAAGTTCGGCGGCGAGTGCGGCGGGCAGGGCGGGCATCGGGTTCAAACCTCGTCGGCGCGGAAGGCGTCGCGCAGCCAGTCGAAAGTCGGCGCTGCCGGATCGCCGCTGGCGGCGATCACGTCGAATCGGCAGGGGGCATCGGCATATCGGGGATGTTGCAGCAGCCACGCCTGCGCGGCCCGCACCAGCTTTCGCCGCTTGCTGGCATCCACCGAGGCCGCGCCGCCGCCAAACGCCTGCGAGGCACGGTAGCGCACTTCGACGAACACCAGCGTGCCGGCTTCGGCCATCACCAGATCCAGTTCGCCGCAGCGAAGGCGGGCGTTCTGCGCAACCGGGGCCAGCCCACGCGCCAGCAGGAAGGCCTGCGCTGCCGCTTCGACGGCGGCGCCACGCGTCAGACGATCCGGGTCAGTGCGCGTCATCGGCCAGCGGCACCGGCACGCCGCCGACAAAGCGCGACCACGCCGGACGGCGGACGACGTTGCCGAAGCCATCCAGACTCAGGTGGCCGGTAGCCCCGGGGATGCTGGCATTGGGCATCTGCGCGAGATGCGCCAGATGGGCGGTCAGCCGCCAGGCATCGACGCCGAACGCGAACAGACGGGCGGCAGGGCCCTTGGCGGTGGCCAGCTGGTCGGCCACGCTCGACTGCAGCGGCAGCCCGGCTACCCGCTGCACCATCCAAGGTTCGGTCGGAAACACGATGCCATCCAGCGCCTGATCCTCGGCCGCCTTGCCGGTGCCGGAAGTGATGGCCGACCCGGCGACACGTGGCTGGTCTGCCAGCCCCGCCGCCACCAGTTGCGGCACCAGTGCGCGCGCCTGCGGGGCCTTGAGTGCCAGCAGCACGGCGTCCGGGGCATTGGGGCCTTGCGCCAACACGCGCAAGGCCTCGGTCAAGCCATCGCTGTAGGCAAGATCCCCCACGACCTGCACGCCCCGCTGCGTCAGCTGCGCTCTGGCCGAAGCCGCCGTGCGCCGGAGCGTGTCGTCGTTGCCGGCAACCAGCAGGACGCGTTTGCTGTGGCGCTCATCCAGCAGGTAGTGCGCCAGACTGACGCCTTCATCCTCCGGGGACAGCGAGAACGCGGCGCTGCCGGCAGTCGGGCTGCGGCTGCCGCGGTTGAGCGCGAGCAAGGGCACAGGCGGCTCATCCTCGGCAAACAGGGCATCTGCTTCCTCACGGGCAAGCGGCCCCACCACGAAATCGTTGCCATCTTTCACTGCGCGCGCATAGGCAGAGCGGGTGCCGGCAGCGGTGTCATAGAAATGAAGGGTTGGCCGGCGGCGGGATTCGCCGTAGTAGCCGGCCAGATAGCCATCGCGCACGGAGGCGGCCACGGCGGCTTGGTTGCCGGACAGGGGCAACAGCACCCCCACATTCAGCGGTGGGCGATAGCCGCTGCTGTCGGCAGGCGGGCGGGTGCTGGCGCCGAAGCTGGCGTCCACGCGATCAAATGCGCGTGGCAGGGGCAGCCCTCTGCGCTGCAGGACCCGTCCGGCGAAGTTGTAAAGCGGATCCCCGGCCGCCAAACGGGCGGCATCGCGCTGCAAGGTGGCGTCGTCCAGGCTGGCCAACAAGCGTTCGATGGCCTCGGCATTGGCGCGCTTGGGTTGGCCGGTCAAGGCGGCGTGGCCGGCGGCGAGCGTCTGCGCCTGCAGGGTTTCAGCCGCATAAGCGGGAGGTGGTGGTGCTTTGGGCGCGACGTTGGCACAGCCGGCCAGAGCCAGTAGCAGGACGAGAATGAGGGATCGCATCTGGGCCACGGTTGGGCGCTCGCAGGGGGAAACGGCTAGGATTCTACCTGCGCACAGGCTGAAGACAGGCATGCAAGGTTCCGGAACGCTTTACGTAGTCGCCACGCCGATCGGCAATCTGGGCGACATCAGCCCGCGCGCGCTGGACACCCTGCGCGCGGTCACGACGATTTGTGCGGAAGACACCCGCCGAAGTGGTCAATTGCTGGCCCATTTCGGCATCGCCACCCCGATGGTGGCCCTGCATCAGCACAACGAGGATGCGATAGCCCAGAAGCTGGTGGCGCGCCTGCAGGCTGGCGAGTCGCTTGCTTTGGTGTCCGATGCCGGGACGCCGCTGGTGTCCGACCCGGGTTTCCGTGTGGTTGCGGCGGCCCGTGCTGCGGGAATTCGGGTCAGCCCCGTCCCGGGGGCCAGTGCGCTGATCGCCGCCTTGAGCGTGGCCGGTCTGCCCAGCGACCGCTTCGCTTTCGAGGGGTTTCTGCCCGCCAAGGCGGGCGCGCGCAGTGAGCGTTTGCAGGGCTTGGCAGGCGAGACAAGAACCTTGGTGTTTTACGAGGCTTCGCACCGGATCGATGAAACCCTGGCCGACATGGTGGCCAGTTTTGGTGGTGAGCGTCCGGCCGTGCTGGCGCGTGAGCTGACCAAGCTGTTCGAGACGGTGCTGGACGGCACGTTGGCGGAATTGAAGGCGCAGGTTGAGGCCGACCCCGATCAGCGGAAGGGGGAGTTCGTGGTGCTGGTGAAAGGTGCCGCGGACGATGCCGATGCCAAGATCATCGAGGGGCGCCGCCTGTATGCCCGTCTCAAGGCGCATCTGCCCCCTTCAACCGCCGCAAAGCTGGCGGCCGAACTGTCGGGCGCGCCACGCAAGGCCCTGTACGGGGTGGAACAGGCAGAGTGACAGCCGGTGCTGGGGGTTTGGGCCGTGACACCGTAGAATGTGCGCCGGCGGAGTCGGCCAGACAGTCGCGTCATGCGCAAGCATGCCGAGGAAAGTCCGGGCTCCACAGGGCACGGTGCCAGGTAACGCCTGGGCGGCGCAAGCCGACGGAAAGTGCAACAGAAAGATACCGCTGACGTTCGCGCAAGCGAGCAAGCAAGGGTGAAATGGTGCGGTAAGAGCGCACCGCGAGTCCGGCAACGGACCGGCACGGCAAACCCCACCGGGAGCAAGACCAAATAGGGAGACGATGAGGCGGCCCGCCGAGTCTCCGGGTAGGTTGCTTGAGCGTATCGGTGACGATGCGCCTAGAGGAATGACTGTCGCGGCGCGCAGGCGTCGAACAGAACCCGGCTTATCGGCCGGCTCCGCCACTGCCCTTGCAGCGCCTCTTGCGGGGCCTCGCTCGCCCTGCGTCGCCGCGCTCAGCGTGTGGGCGCGGCCAAGGCCAGCGCAGTTTCCAGCACGGGTTTTGCCCAGTCTGGCGTGCGTGCAAGGTCGTCGATGCGCGTGGGCCAGGTGATGCGGCCGTCTTCCATCTGCAACAGCAGGCGCGGGTCGGCAACAGCGGCCCCGGGGGCAGCCTCGTGGCTGTTGTCGTAGAGCTGCAGCTGGGCAAGATGCGGCAACAGGGCCGTCAGGTTGGTCAAGGCGCTGACGCACCGTTCGCGGATCTTGGTTTCCGGGATGTCATGGCCGCCGCGGCTGACCCGCAGGCGCACGCGGGCGATGTGGCGCTCTGGGGAATCCAGTCCGCAAAACCACATGGCGATGTCGTGCGTGTGTGCGGCGTCCCGCAGTGTTCTGGTGATGGTGTTGCCGCCGAGCGTGGTCTCGAAAGCATGGTTGCTGCCGCGGGCGATGGCGGCTTCGAGCCGGCGCAGGCCCTCCTGCCAGGCGGCCGCATTGGCCTCGGCCAAGGGGCTGCCGGTGGCGACCATCAGCTCACGGGTAAAGGTGTCGGGGTTGAACCAGTCCAGCCCGGCCCGGCGCAATGCGGCACCGCCGATGGAGCTCTTGCCGGCGCCGTTGACCCCGGCCAGCACGAAGAGCAGTGGCCGGGGTGGCATATCAGCAGGTGTCGCCGGCAATGACCTGCCCTTCAAGCGCAAGCGGTTTGCGCAGGAGACCGCGCAGCGCATCGTCCGCACCGGGGGCGTTCAAGCAGGCCAGCCGGGCGTCGAACTGCTGCCGCAGTGCGTCCAGCTGCTGGCGGTCTTTTTCACCGGCCGCCTGCAGCAGGGCCAGCATGCGCTCGTATTCCGCAGCCGGCAGGATCACCGCTTCCGGTCGGTTGTGGTGGGTGACGACCAATTTGCCGTTGCGCGTGACGACCTGCATCACCCCGCGCCAGCCCAGTTTCTTGACGTCGGAGGCGGGCGCATGCGGCAGGGTGGCAACGGCACTGTGGATGGCGACGGCGTTCATGGCGGTTCCACATCGGTGTGTACAGGGCCAATATAGCCCGATATGGGAAATTTTCCCTGAATGGCCAATCAGCCGTTGCGATGCACCTGAAAGCCGGCGAACGACTGCGAGGTCGGCATCAGCTCGACCCGGTTGATATTCAGGTGAGGCGGTTGGCTGGCCACCCAGAAAATGGTCTCGGCGATGTCTTCGGCAGTCATGGGATGGGCGCCGCCATACAGTGCATCGGAGGCGGCTTGGTCGCCATGGGTGCGCACCAGCGTGAATTCGGTTTCGGCCATGCCTGGCTCGATCGTGGTCACGCGCACCCCGGTGCCGTGCAGGTCGGCGCGCAGATTCAGCGAGAACTGGCTGACGAAGGCCTTGCTGCCACCGTAGGCATTGCCGCCAACGTAAGGGTAGCGCGCGGCGGTGGAACTGATGTTGATGATCGCGCCTTTGCGTGCGATGAGCGCGGGCAGCAGGGCGTGGGTGAGCGTCACCAGCGCGGTGATGTTGGTGTCGATCATGGTCTTCCAGTCCGACAGCAGCGCGGCCTGCGCCGGTTTGGTGCCTTGGGCCAGGCCGGCGTTGTTGAGCAGCAGGTCGATGCCGGAGAAGCGCTCCGGCAGTGCGGCCAGCGCTGCACGCATCGCGGCTTCGTCGCGGATGTCGAAACAGGCGGTGTGGACGGCATCGCCGAGCTCGGCGCGCAGGGCGTCGAGGCGGTCGGCGCGGCGGCCGGTGGCGATGACTTGCCAGCCGGCGGCGATGAAACGGCGCGCGGCGGCGCGGCCGAAACCGGCAGTGGCGCCGGTGATGAGAATGGTGCGGGGCGTGGTGTTCATCCCAGCATTCTACGGCTGTGGACGGCGAGGCTTCAGTGGGTCTTGACCGCCATGGCCGGCAAGCCGCCGTTGGCCAGCTTGGCCTTGGCATCCGCCAATTCCGAGGCGCTGCCGTAGGGGCCCATGCGTACGCGGTAAACGGTCTTGCCGCCGATCTGGGCCGATTCCACGCGCGCATTGAGGCCCAGCAGGGCGATCTTGGCCTTGGCGGCTTCGGCATCCCCCGAGGCGCCAAAGGCCCCGGCCTGCAGCAGGTAGCGTGCTTCGCTGTTGCTGCTGGTCGTGGCGACAGGTGTGGTTGCGGTTGGCGGCGTGGCGGCGGCAGTGGTTGCCGTTGGCGCTGCCGTTGCCGCAGGCGGCGGCGTCTCGCTGATTGGTTTGGGCAGGCCGGCAGCAGCATCGGCAGGCTGCGCTGCCGCAGCCGCCAGTTGCGCTGCTTTTGCCGTGGCTTCGGCTTCGGCCTTGGTGGAGGCCGCCAGCTCGGCATCGGTCATCTGTACGCCTTCGCCCGGCAGCAGCGTGTAGAAGTCGTACTGGGGTTGCTTGGGTTTGGGGATCGCTTCGGCGGGCGCCGCATCGCTGGCTACGTCTGGGGCAATGCTGTCCGCGCTTGCGGCGGCAGGCTGGGCGTCAGGGTTGGGTTTTGGGCCGATGCGGAGGAAGCCGTCCCCGGCGTCCTGCTTCAGCAGGCGCGGCGCAAACAGCACCGCCAGCAAGGTCAACACCACGCCCATCACCAGCCACGCCCAGCCGGGCAGGCCGCCCGACCCGTTGCGCTTGGCCTGGGATTTTCCGCGTCGCGCCGCCATCACATGCTCTCCGGGGCGGACACGCCGAGCAGGGCGAGACCGTTGGCCAGCACCTGGCGGGTGGCCAGCGCCAAGCTCAGGCGTGCATCGCGCAAGGCGGCGTCATCCACCAGCACCGGACTGGCGTGGTACCAGCCGTGGAAGGCGTTGGCCAGCTCGCGCAGGTATTGTGCGACCAGGTGCGGCTCCAGTGACGTGCCGGCGGCTTCCACCACTTCGGCAAACCGTGACAGCTCGCGCAGCAGCTCCTGCGCCGGGGCGTCGTCCAGACGCGCCAGCGAGGCCGTGCCGTTGTCGGCATCGAAGGCAAAGCCCTTTTCGTTGGCCTGACGCAGCAGGCTGCAGATGCGGGCGTGTGCGTACTGCACGTAATAAACCGGATTGTCGTTGCTCTGGCTGCGCGCCAGGTCGATGTCGAAGGTCAATTGGGAGTCGGGCTTGCGTGCGATCAGGAACCAGCGGGTGGCGTCGCAGCCGACCTCGTCGATCAGGTCGCGCAGGGTCAGATAGGAGCCGGCGCGCTTGGACAGCTTCACTTCCTCGCCGCCGCGCATCACCGTCACCATCTGGTGCAGCACGTAGTCCGGATAGCCCTTGGGGATGCCGCAGTCCAGCGCCTGCAGGCCGGCCTTCACTCGCGCCAGCGAGCCGTGGTGGTCAGCGCCCAGCTCGGTCACGGCGCGGACATAGCCGCGCTGCCACTTGGACAGGTGGTAGGCCACGTCCGGGACGAAGTAGGTGTAAGTCCCGTCGGACTTGCGCATCACCCGATCCTTGTCGTCGCCGAAATCGGTGCTGCGCAGCCACAGTGCGCCGCCTTCCTCGTAGGTATGGCCCTTGGCGGTCAGCGCGGCGACGGTTTCCTCGACCTTGCCGTCGGTGTACAGCGAGGATTCGAGGAAATAGCGGTCAAAGCTCACCGCGAACGCGGCCAGGTCTTCGTTTTGCTCGCGGCGCAGATACGCCACGGCGAATTGGCGGATCGCGTCCAGATCGTCGGCGTCGGGTTTGCCGGTGACGGTCTGGCCGTCCACCTCCACGCTGTCGCCGCGCAGGTAGGCGGCGGCGACGTCGCCGATGTAGTCGCCGTTGTAGGCGTCGGTCGGCCAGTCCGCATCGCCGGGCTTGAGCCCCTTGGCGCGGGCCTGGGTGGAGATCGCCAGATTGTTGATCTGCACGCCGGCGTCGTTGTAGTAGAACTCGCGTTTCACATCCCAGCCGTTGGCGGCCAGCACGCGGGCGATGCAGTCGCCGATCACCCCGGCGCGGCCGTGGCCGACGTGCAGCGGGCCGGTGGGGTTGGCGGAAACGTACTCCACACCCACCACCTTGCCGTTGCCGCTGGCGTTGTGGCCGAACGTGTTGCCGGCGCGCTGTATGGCGATGACCTGCTGCTGCCAGGCGGCGGCGTTGAGGTGGACGTTGATGAAGCCGGGGCCGGCGATCTCGATCTTGGCGATCGCATCCGAGGCCGGCAGCGCGTCCACCAGCTGCTGCGCCAGCGCGCGCGGATTACTGCGCGCGGCTTTCGCCAGCAGCATCGCCGCGTTGCAGGAGAAGTCGCCGTGCGCGCGCTCCTTGGGTCGCTCGATCACGAAGTCGGGCGTGGCAAGGTCGGCAGGCAGGGTGCCTGCGCTGCGCAGGGCGGATAAACCCTGTTCGATCAGGGCGCGGAGCTGGGTTTTCACGAGACGAAAGCGGCGGTTGAACGACCGACCATTGTACGCGAGGCGGCCTCATACCATG
Organism: Pseudomonadota bacterium; assembly: GCA_963205445.1. Lineage (GTDB taxonomy): Bacteria > Pseudomonadota > Gammaproteobacteria > Xanthomonadales > Xanthomonadaceae > Thermomonas. Next base: position 13,123 of record CAUJJG010000042.1, on the reverse strand, counting down.
CCCAGTTGCGCCATCGAGGTGGCTGGGCCGTCGCCAATCACGAAGTGGTCGAGCAGGCGGACGTCCACCAGGGCCAGCGCTTGCTTGATGCGGGTGGTGACGGCGCGGTCGGCAGCGCTGGGTTCAGGGTGGCCGCTGGGGTGGTTGTGGCCGAGGATTGCGGCCGCCGCGCCGTGCGCCAACGCGCGCTGGACCACGATGCGGGGATGGACTTCAGCCCCGTCGATGCTGCCGCGGAACAGTTCTTCGAACGCCAGCGTGCGGTGGCGGGTATCCAGATACAGCACTGCGAAGACTTCATGGTCCAGTTTGCGCAGGCGCTGGGCGAAGTAGCGGCCGGCCGCATCCGGCCCGTCCAGCATCTCGCCACGCTGCAGCTGTGCGGCGAGATGTCGGTGGCCCAGCTCGAGTGCCGCGCTGATCAGGCAGGCGCGGGCAGGGCCGATGCCGCGCAAGCGCGTCAAGGCCAGGGTGTCCCGGTCCAGCAAAGGGCGCAAGCCTTCCTGCTGCTGCAGCAAGGCGCGGGCACTGGTCACGGCATCCTGGCCGGCATTGCCTGAGCCCAGGAACAGCGCCAGCAGCTCGGCATCGGACAGGCTGCCGGGGCCACGGGCCAACAGCTTCTCGCGGGGGCGTTCGGTTTCGGGCCAATCACGAATGTGCATGTGCCCAGCGTGCATGCGCCGATGCGCAAGTGGCAGCGGTGCTCGCCCCGGCATCAGGTAAGCTTTCCGCTGGTGTCGTGGTCAGGGAATGGCCCAATGCAAGCCCCGAGTTTTCCGAATGCCGACTATCGCGTGCTGCTGTGCGTCTGCGGCGGCATTGCCGCGTACAAATCTGCCGAACTGGTGCGCCGTTTGCGTGACGCCGGTGCGCAGGTGCAGGTGGCCATGACCGAGGCCGCGCAGCGCTTCGTTGGCCCCCCGACCTTTCAGGCGCTGTCGCATCGGCCCGTGCGCACCACGCTGTGGGACGCACAAGCGGAGGCGGCGATGGGCCATCTGGAGCTTGCGCGCTGGGCGCAGCAGGTGGTGGTCGCGCCGGCCACCGCCAATACCTTGGCCAAGCTCGCGCACGGGCTGGCCGACGATCTGGTCAGCACATTGTGTCTGGCAACCGAGGCCCCCCTCTTGATCGCCCCGGCGATGAATCACGTGATGTGGAAGCACCCGGCCACACAGTCGAACATCGCCACCTTGCTGGCGCGTGGCGTGCGCATGGTCGGGCCCAACGATGGCCCGCTGGCCGAAGGCGAATCCGGCCCTGGGCGGATGGCCGAGCCGGCGCAGATCGTCGCTGCACTGGGGGCGTTGGCATGAGCGCAAGTCTTGCGGGGCGTCGCATCGTGGTCAGTGCCGGGCCCACCTACGAGGATATCGATCCCGCCCGGTTTCTGGGCAACCGCAGCAGCGGCAAGATGGGCTTTGCCATCGCCGCCGAAGCCGCAGCGCGTGGCGCGCAGGTCCTGCTGGTGGCTGGCCCGGTACATCTGGCAACCCCCGCGGAGGTGCAACGCACCAATGTCCGCAGCGCGGCCCAGATGCACGCGGCCGTCATGGCTGCGCTGCCGTGCGATGTCTATATCGGTGCGGCGGCGGTGGCGGACTTCACGCCGCGTGCCTGCGCGCCCGGCAAGATCAAGAAACAACCCGGGCAGGACACCTTGGTGCTGGAGCTGGTGCAGACCCGCGACATTTTGGCCGACGTGGCCGCGCATGTGCAGCGGCCAAGGCTGGTCGTGGGGTTTGCGGCCGAAACCGACAACGTGGCCGGCTATGCGCGCGGCAAGCTGGAGCGCAAGCGACTGGACATGATCTGTGCCAACCGCGTTGGCGTGGCAGGCTGCGGATTCGAGAGTGACGACAATGCCCTGCTGGTCATCGATACGGCCGGCGAACAGGCGCTGGGCCCAGCGCCCAAATGCGAATTGGCGGGCCTGTTGCTGGATCTGATCAAGGAGCGGTTGGCGTGAGTGCACATGTGTTGCAAGTGAAGGTGCTGGATCCTCGAATCGGCAGCGACTGGCCTTTGCCCGCGTACGCCACCGCCCATAGCGCCGGGCTGGATCTGCGCGCAGCACTGGATGCGCCGCTGGAGCTGCTGCCCGGTGACGCTGCACTGGTGCCGTCGGGGCTGGCCATCCACATCGGTGACCCTGGTTTGTGCGCGGTGCTGCTGCCGCGTTCCGGGCTGGGTCACAAGCACGGCATTGTGCTGGGCAATGGCACCGGCCTCATCGATGCCGACTATCAGGGCCCTTTGATGGTCAGCCTCTGGAACCGCAGCGATGTTGCGTTCACCATCAGCCCCGGGGATCGTGTTGCCCAGCTGGTTTTGTTGCCGGTTGTGCATGCGGCGCTGCAGGTAGTGGATACTTTCGAGGAAAGCGCGCGTGGCCAAGGTGGGTTCGGCCACACCGGTGTGCGGTGACAGGGGGCATCAATGGCAGTGTTTGGACTGGGAAAGCGGAAACAAGACGACGCGGATGACGCGTCCTCGGGGTTGCAATTTGACCCCCTTCAGACGGCGCGCCTGCTGCCGTGGCTGGTGCTGTTGCTGGCCATCTTGGCGGTGTGGTGCTTGGTGGCTGGAGGTTTTCGAGTGCGGGATGACAGTCGCTTGCACGCACTTGAGTTTGCGCGGGATGATGCCGTAGCCAGTGTTCGCCGCACGATTCATGAACAGCGCCAGAAATTGGCCGGCCGGGTTGTTGCCAGCGATTTCGAGGCAGCGCTTCGTGCCGGCGATCGGGCGGCCGCTGTCGAGGCGTTGAAGAAGGGTTGGCCTGACGTCGGGCGCGCGGAGCTGTGGCCTGCCGACCTGGATGCGCTCTATTCGGGTCTTCCGCGGAGCGGCTTTGGCGCCATCGCGGTGGCTGAGGAAGCCCTTGCCAAAGGCGTGGTGGTGGTGCGCGTCGTGCAGACGGCGGGGAAGCGTCACCTGGCCTTGGCGTCACCGCTGAAATCGGCCCCAGCGTGGCTGGCTTACATCGAGCTTCCCATTGCCCGGGTCACCAGCGGTGTGGATGCGCCAACGTTGCCCGGCGACGTGTACCTGGCCCTGCGCCAAGGGCAGCACAGCGTGCTTGAGCGCGGTGATCTGGCGCTGCGCGGAGGTGCGGAGGCCCTGTCGGCGCGCGTGCCGGACAGTGACCTGCGGATCTCGGCGGCGATCGCCGACCCGGTTGCAGCACCGTTCGGCTTGGGTGGCGTGGGGTCGATGGGGCTTGGGCTTGCGTTGATGCTGCTCTGCGGAGCCCTCTGGTTCTTGGTGCGCCCCCGCCTGCTGGCGATGGCGGGTTTGAACGCAGTGGAGGCGGGGCCCACCTTGTCCGACCTGCAGCAGGACATGCCCGTGCCGGAACCTGTCGCACGGCCGGCCAAGGCGCGGGAGAAGGATGCGGTGCAGCCCGCCGCGCGGGTGCAGGTAGTCATCGATCACCGGATTTTCCGGGCCTACGACATTCGTGGCGTGATCGGGCATTCGCTGGATGCTGGCGTGGCCGAGCTGATTGGCCAGGCCATTGGCTCGGTGATGGCCGATCAAGGGCTGGACACCATGGTGGTGGGCCGGGATGGTCGGTTGTCTGGCCCAGACCTTGCAGAAGGCCTGATTGCCGGCCTGCGCAAGGCGGGTCGCAACGTCATCGACATTGGCATGGTGCCCACCCCGGTGGTGTATTTCGGCAGTTACCACCTGCGGACAGGGTGCGGCGTAGCCATCACGGGCAGCCACAATCCGCCCGATTACAACGGTTTCAAGATCGTGGTCGGTGGCGAAACCCTGTCGGGTGATGCCATCAAGGATTTGCACGCACGCATCGCCGAAGATCGCCTCTACGATGCCGAAGTGCCCGGCACACTGGATCATCGCGACATCGGCGAGGACTACGTGCAGCGGATCGCCGGCGACATCCAGGTGGGACAGGGCCTGAAAGTGGTGGTCGATGCGGGCAATGGCGTGGCCGGTGTGCTGGGCCCGCGCGTGCTGGAAGCCATCGGTGCCGACGTGACCCCGCTGTTCTGCGAAATCGACGGCAACTTCCCGAACCACCATCCCGACCCCAGCGACCCGCGCAACCTGGATGCGCTGGTGCAGATGGTGCAGCGCCTGGACGCGGATTTGGGTATCGCCTTCGACGGCGACGGCGACCGCCTCGGTGTGGTCACCAAATCCGGCAAGAACATTTTCCCGGATCGTCTGTTGATGCTCTTTGCTGCCGATGTGCTGGAGCGCAACCCTGGCGCGATGATCGTCTATGACGTCAAATGCACCGGCCGCCTGCCGATGCACGTTCTGCGACATGGCGGCAGCCCGTTGATGTGGAAGACGGGCCACTCGCTGATCAAGGCCAAGATGCGCGAGACCGATGCCGCACTGGCGGGCGAAATGAGCGGGCATTTCTTCTTCGCCGAGCGCTGGTTCGGTTTCGATGATGGCATCTATGCCGCTGCGCGCCTACTGGAGATCCTCGACAACAGCGGCCAAGCGCCGGAAGACGTGTTTGCGGCGCTGCCCGACGGGGTGTCCACGCCGGAACTGAAAGCCGAGATGCCCGGAGAGGAAGATCCGCATGCGTTCGTCGAGCGCATGCGCTTGATGGCGGCCTTCGATGGGGCGCGCATGACCACCATCGATGGTGTGCGCATGGACTGGGCCGATGGCTGGGGGCTGGTGCGTGCTTCCAACACCACGCCGATCCTGGTCATGCGGTTCGATGCCGACAGCAGTGCGGCGATGGCGCGGATCCAGCAAGTGTTCCGCGAGCGCCTGCTGCAGCTGGAGCCTGGCCTGCAGCTGCCCTTCTGACGCGGAGGGCTGTGATCAGCCTGCGGCGGGCTTGGCCGCAGGCGCCGGGGCGGGCGGGGAAACCTTGCCCGGCGTGGGTGCCCCAGAATCCGGCTTGCGCATGGCGCGATAGCGTTGCACCGACGCCTCCAGCTCGCGCGCCAATTCACTGTGGTCGACTTTCTGCGCAGCCAAAATCTGGCGTTGCCGCATCAGTTCCGCATGCTGCTGTTGAATGGTCGCCACCAAGTCCCGGCGTACGGGCTGGCCATCCAGCTCGGCATCACCGGCCTGCCGCAGCAGGGTGATGAGGCTCAGGCGCAAGTTGGAAATGCCCAAGCTGCTGGCCTTGATGGTTTCATCCAGCAGGATCGTGCGTTCGCCGTAGGCTTTGCGCAGGTCGGCCTCGGTCATGTAGGACTCCACCATCGCCAAATCCCGGCGCTTCAAGGTGGCTTCTGCATCGGCCTGGCGGCGTGCCGCATCGGCAGCGGCGAGTGCTTCGCTGCGCTCGCTGCCAGACAGCGCGCGGCTCACGTCGCTTGTCGCCAGCCCGCTCTTCAGGCTGTACTCGGTGCGTGCGCTGTCCACGGCCGAGGCGGGCAGGGCATCGCCGCAGACTTTGCGGCCGCCTTCGTTCCAGCAATAGATCTTCTTTTCCGTGGGGCCTTTGTTCTGCGCATTGGCCAAGGCGGCGGCACCCGTCAGGGCAACGGCGAGAGATGCAAAGGCGATGTATCTGTGAAACGGCATGACGGCCCCCCGTGGCTGCATCTCAGCGTATCAGGCAATCCCGTAACGCGCACGATAAGTGAGCAGCGCATCACGATGTGGCGCGATTGCGGCGCCGTCTTCCGAAAAGGCCAGCAGATCCGCAAGGCCGGCCACGGCAATGACCGGGATATCGTGCTCGACAGCCACCGCTTGTGCCGCCGAAACCGTCGCGTCCTCACGTACACGTTCCTGGCGGTCGAGCGCGATCACGATCCCGGAGGCGGTGCCTCCGGCGCTGGCGATGATGTCCAGCGCCTCACGGATCGCGGTGCCGGCGGTGATCACGTCGTCCACGATCAGGACGCGCTTGCCATGCAGGGGCGCACCGATCAGGCTGCCGCCCTCGCCGTGGGCCTTGGCCTCCTTGCGGTTGAATGCCAGCGGCAGGTCGCGGCCGCGGCGGGCGTACTCGCAGGCGAGCGCGGTGGCCAGCGGAATGCCTTTGTAGGCCGGGCCGAACAGCAGGTCGAAATCGAGGGCGGCAACATCCACGGCATCGGCATAGCAGGCGGCCAGATCGGCCAGCAGCGCGCCGGAGTTGAACAGCCCGGCATTGAAGAAATAGGGGCTGACGCGGCCCGATTTCAGGGTGAACTCGCCGAAGCGCAGTGCGTCTGCACGTAGAGCCAGCTGGAGGAAGCGGCGGCGGTGGTCGCTCATGTCGAAAATCGCGGCATCGTGATGAAAAAGGATGCCAAGGTTAACCCAAGGAGCGGCTATGCTCTGCGCCATGCGCATACTCAGCTTCAACGCCAATGGCCTGCGTTCGGCGGCCAGCAAGGGTTTCCTTGAGTGGTTCCGGTCCCGTGACATCGACGTGTTGTGCCTGCAGGAAACCAAGGCGCAGGCGCACCAGCTCGATGACGACGCCTATCGGCTGGCTGGCTATCAATGCTGGTTCAAGGACGCGCAGAAAAAGGGCTACAGCGGCGTGGGCATCTACAGCAGACGCGAGCCGGACGAGGTGCTTACCGCGTTGGGCTGGGCGCCGTTCGATGATGAGGGGCGTTATATCGAGGCGCGCTTCGGCAATGTGTCGGTGGTCAGCTTCTACATCCCATCCGGCAGCTCCGGCGAGGAGCGCCAGAGCTTCAAGGAGCAGGTGATGGCGTGGCTGCAGCCGATCATGGACGGCTGGCTGGCCAGCGGGCGTGACTACGTGCTGTGCGGTGACTGGAACATCGTCCGGGCGAAGCCAGACATCAAAAACTGGGCCGGCAACCAGAAAAACTCCGGCTGCCTGCCGCACGAACGTGCCTGGCTCAACGGGCTGATCGCCGATGACTGCCATGATGGCCTGATCGTACCGCCAGCACATGGCTGGAAGGACGCGTTCCGCGTGGTGAAGCCCGATGCGGTGGCCTATTCGTGGTGGTCGCAGCGGGGCAGCGCCCGTGCCAACGATGTCGGCTGGCGGATCGACTACCAGATCGCTACGCCCGGCATCGCCGCCACTGCCTGTGCCGCCGACATCTTTCCCGAGCCGAAATTCTCCGACCATGCGCCGCTGCTGGTGGAGTACGCCGGGTGAGCGCGGCGACGAAGAAGACCTCCCGCGATGTCCTGCGCGCGTTGCGCCAGCCCAAGGTGCTGGCGATGCTGCTGCTGGGCTTCTCCTCCGGGCTGCCGCTGTATCTGGTCGGCAACACCATGGGCTATTGGATGCGCGAGAACGGCAGCGAGCTGTCGGCAATCGGCTTCCTGTCCTGGGTGGGGCTGGCCTACACCCTGAAATTTCTGTGGGCGCCGCTGATCGACAAGACCGACGTACCCCTGCTGGGCCGGCTGGGTCATCGGCGTGGCTGGATGCTGGCCTCGCAGCTGGTGGTGGCGGTGGCATTGGCTGGGATGGCCGTGGTGCAGCCGCAGGGGGGTGAGATCCAGTTGGCCGGCATCACGCTCCAGCACCTGCTGGTTTTTGGCGCACTGGCGCTGGTGGCGGCCTTCGCCTCGGCAACCCAGGACATCGTGGTGGATGCCTGGCGGATCGAGATCGCCAGCGATGCCGAAGAGCTGGGCCTGCTCACGTCAGGCACGCAGATCGGCTACCGCAGCGCCCTGCTGGTGACGGATGCCTTGATCTTGATCCTGGCCACCTACGTGGGGTGGGCGCTGTCGTACTGGGCGATGGCGGCGCTGATGGCGGTGGGCGTGGGGGCTGTACTCTTCCTGGCGCGCGAGCCCGCCGCCTCGCAACGGCCCGAGGTGGCCGCGCATGTGCCGCTGTGGACGCTGTCGGGCCTGTTCGATGCAATCGCCGGGCCGTTTCTCGCATTCTTCAGGACCCATGGGCGATGGGCGCTGCTGATGCTGGCGGCAATCAGCCTGTACCGGTTGCCGGATTTCGTCATGGGGCCGATGAACAACCCGTTCTACGCCGACATCGGGATCAGCAAGGCGTTCGTGGGAGAGGTTCGCGCGTCGGTCGGGCTTGCGGCATCCGTGCTTGGCATTGCGGCCGCCGGCATCAGCGCGGTGCGCTTCGGTTTCATCCCGACCCTGCTGGCAGGCGCCGTCCTGGGGCCCGGCTCGAATGCGGCGTTCACATGGGTGGCGATGGCGGGTGGCGATCACGGCGTATTCGTGGCGGCGATGGCGGTCGATGGCTTCGCCACCGGTTTTGCCGGCACCGCGCTGGTGGCCTACATGTCCAGCTTGACCAGCATTGGTTACACCGCAACCCAGTACGCCTTGCTCAGCTCGTTCTATGCCCTGCTGGGCAAGCTGCTCAAGGGCTTTTCAGGGGTCGCGGTGGAGCAGCTCGCGATGGGGCGCACGCTGATTGACGGCTATGCGCTGTTCTTCCTCGGTACCGCACTTGCCGGGCTGCCGGCGCTGTTGCTCTGCCTGTGGCTGGCACAACGGATGCGGAGCCAGCAGGCGCAAGTTCAGGCAGCCGGATAGAGCGCCCCCAAAACGCGCGGGCCAGCGGCACCGGTCACGGCCGGCAGGTTGCCAGGACGCCCCGCGAGATGCTCGCGCGCCAGCCAGGCGAATGCCATCGCTTCCACGAAATCCGGATCCAGCCCGTGCGCGGCACTGGAGACAACCGTCATGGCAGGCAAGGCCGCGGCCAAGGCGGACATCAATTGCGTGTTGTGCACGCCGCCACCACAGACGATGAGTCGGCGCGTTTCCGGCTGGGTGGCTCGAAGGGCATCGCGCACGCTGTGAACGGTCAGCGCCAGCAATGTGGCTTGCACGTCGGCAGGCGTTTCTGCGCCGGTGAGGGCCGCATCCACCCAGTCCAGATGGAATTGGTCACGCCCCGTCGATTTCGGTGGCGGGGCGGCAAACCAAGGCTCCGCCAGCAGACGCGCCAACAGGGCCGCGTCCATCCGTCCCAAGGAGGCGAAAGCCCCGCCCGCATCGAAGGCCTGGCCGGTATGGCGCAGGCACCAGGCATCCATCAGGCCGTTTGCAGGCCCCGTGTCGAAGCCGCGCACCTCGCCCTGCGCGGACAACAGGGTGACGTTGGCGATGCCGCCGAGATTCAGAACCGCACGATCCTCCTCGGTCGCGTGCAAGGTGGCTGCGTGGAAAGCTGGCACCAGCGGTGCGCCATGTCCGCCGGCAGCCACGTCGCGGCGACGGAAATCGGCCACCACCGGGATGCCGCAGCGTTCGGCGATGCAATGGGGGTCGCCCAGTTGCAGGGTAAATGGAGCGTCGCCATGTGGCGCGTGGCGCAACGTCTGGCCGTGCGAACCAATCGCCACCACATCGGTCGGTGTCAGTCGGGCGTCTCGAATCGCAGCTTGAGCGGCGGCCGCAAAGGCGTGGCCAATGCGGACATCCAGCGTTCCCATTTCGTCGAGCGTCAGCAGCTGCGCCTGCTGGCCCAAGGTCACCAAGCGTTCGCGCAGCGTGGGGTCCCACCCGAAGGTGTGGCCGTAAGCCAACGTGGGGCGGGCATGGGCGTGGTCGCCATCGAAGCGCACCAGCGCGACGTCAATGCCGTCGGCGCTGGTGCCGGAAATCATGCCAAGGTAGCAACGGTCGGCTGCGGATGGGCCGGCAAGGGATTCGCTCATGCGCGGCAGTATCGCACCGCGGTCCGCAAGATCAGCCTTTCTTGCGTGCCGGTGCCGGCGTGGCTGCGGGAGGGGCGCTGGCGACACGGCTGCCGTCGTCGAGTTGGAACACTACGTCTTCCACTTCGCGAATTTTCTCAAGCGCTCGCCGGGTTTCACTCTTGAAAGCCAGCAGGGCATCACCCGTCAGTGGCGCTGGCGGGGGCAAGGTCATCTTCAACGGGTTCATGTGCACGCCGTTGACGCGGAATTCGTAGTGCAGGTGTGGACCGGTCGACATGCCCGTACTGCCCACGTAACCGATCACCGTGCCTTGGGCCACGCGCTGTCCGGCGCGGATCTTGGCGAAACGTGACATGTGGCCGTACAAGGTGGTTTTGCCGCCGCCATGGTTCAAGATCACGGCATTGCCGTAACCGCCCTTGCGCCCGACGAATTCCACCTTGGCGTCGCCGGCGGCCTGAATCGGGGTGCCGGTGCCGGCAGCGTAGTCCACGCCCTTGTGCATGCGCATGCTGCCCAGCACCGGGTGGCGACGGCCGCCGAACCCCGAGCTCAGGCGCGCATACGGGATCGGCATGCGAATGAAAGCGCGCTTGAGCGAGCGGCCATCCGGGGTGAAATATTCCGGTTTGCCGTCCCGCATGGAGCGAAACGCGCTCTTGAGCTTGCCGTCCACGGTGAAGGTGGCTGCCAACACCGGCCCGGTACTGGCCAGCTGGCCGTTCTTCCAGGTCTGGTCCACCACCACGCTGAAGCGATCGTCTTCGCCCAGATCCGAGTCGAAGTCGATGTCGTACTTGAACATCTCGTCGGTGAGCTGATTCAGCTGCGTACTGCCAAGCCCCAGCTTGCGGGCGGACGCAAAGAGCGACTTGCCCACTTCTCCCGTCAACACCACCGTCCGCGTGGTGATTTCCACCGGGACCGCCCGCTCACGCAGGGTGTCCCCGGCAAACTCCAGTTCGATGGGCGTATCGCCGATGCCGGGGCCGGCTTCCAGGCGCATGCCTCGCACACTGCCGTCGGCGGGCAGGTTGAAGCTCAATGCCGTGCCCGGGCGCAGCTTGCGCAGGGTCGGCTTGATGGCGGGGTGCTGCATCACACGGGCAAGCTGGTCATAGGGGATGCCCAGTTCCTCGAACACGCCGCTCAGGGTTTGTCCGGGCTTGAGCGTGACGGCTTGCCAGTGATCGTCGGTGGATTTTGCCTCGCGTTGGCCCAGCTTGGGCAGCGACAGTGACAAGGTCATCCGCTGCATTTTCGCGGCACCGGGTGCGTCCTGCAGGCCTGCAAAGCCCGGCACGATGGCGGCAAGCAGCACGCCCATGGTGGTGAACATGCTGACATGCGCCCAATGGCGGCGTGTCCAGCGACCGCTGAAAGAAGAGGATGAGGCTGGAGAAGTGACGGTGTGATCGGCATTGACGCGGGCACGTTCGAGATTCCCTCGACGCACCGCGTCGTGATTCGAATCCGTCATATGATCTTCCCCGTGTGTGACGATAGGCCTAGCGGGCTAACATAGTCATGCAAGGATGGTGCGTCAACCCGTTGAATCTGCAAATGTTTTTCTGCAGCACGGTTTAACGAGGCATTAACGCTCCCCTGTAAAACCTGAATGCGGCAGTGCCGTCTGTCGCTGGAGAACCTGTCCGTGTCTGATCTGCAACAAGCCCTGGACCTGATCGCCCGGGGCAGCGATGAAATCCTCAAGCGTGAAGAACTGGAGGCCCGGCTCAAGCTCGGCCGCCCTCTGCGGGTCAAGGCCGGCTTTGATCCGACCGCCCCCGACCTGCATCTGGGGCATACCGTACTGCTCAACAAGCTGCGCCAGTTCCAGGAGCTTGGCCACCAGGTGATCTTCCTGATCGGCGACTTCACCGGGATGATCGGTGACCCGACCGGCAAAAACGTGACCCGCAAGCCGCTCACGCGCGAGGACGTGCTGGCCAATGCCCAGACCTACGCTGACCAGGTGTTCAAGGTGCTGGACCGCGAGCGTACCGAGGTGCGCTTCAACAGCGAATGGTTTGGCCAGATGTCGGCGGCCGACATGATCCGGCTGGCCGGTCAGCACACCGTGGCGCGCATGCTTGAGCGCGACGACTTCGCCAAGCGCTACGCCGCCCAGCAGTCGATCGCCATCCACGAATTTCTGTATCCGCTGGTGCAGGGCTATGACTCGGTGGCGCTGAAGGCCGACATCGAGCTTGGCGGCACCGATCAAAAGTTCAACCTGCTGATGGGGCGCGGGCTGCAGGAGCACCATGGGCAGCCGCCGCAGATCGTGCTGACGATGCCGCTGCTGGAAGGGCTCGATGGCGTGCAAAAGATGAGCAAGTCGCTGGGCAATTACATCGGCATCGCCGAGTCGGCCATCGATATCGTCACCAAGACGATGAAGATCGACGACGCATTGATGTGGAAGTGGATCGACTTGCTCAGCTTCGAGATCGGCATCACGGAAGCAGCAAAGCTGCGTGAGGCCGTGGCTGCAGGCCTGAACCCGCGCGACATCAAGCTGCGCCTGGGGCGCGAGTTGGCTGCGCGGTTCCATGGTGCGGCTGCGGCGGAGAAAGCCGTTGCCGGCTGGCATGCGGCAGTGCGAGGCGAGGGCGACCTGTCGGCCCTGCCGCTGCAGGAAGTGGAGGTGCCTTCCGATGGCGTGCGGATCGCCGCTCTGCTGACCGCGGCGGGGATCACCGCCTCCAATTCAGAAGCCACTCGCAAGCTCAAGGAGCGTGCGGTGCGGGTCGATGGCGAAGTGTTCGAGGACGCGGGGCGGGTGTTTGCGCCCGGCTTCGAGGGTGTGCTGGCAGTGGGCAAGCGCAATTTTGCCCGCGTTCGCCTGCGGGCCATGGGTTGAGGCGGTAGAGATAACTGAATGCGCGCGCAATTGCCCCATTCAGAAATTAAAATCAAGACTATGCAAGCCCGCAAAAGGGGTGCATGATTCGCGCCCTTCCCGGCGACGGCTTGCTGCTCACCGGGGAGGCGGCGAAAAAAGGTTGAAGATTGGTGTTGACAGACATCGAAACTTCGCTAAGATAGCCGGCTCACCAGACGCGCTTCGGCGGGTTGGGTGGGAAGAAAAAAATCCGCCGCGGGGTGTTGACAGCAGTCGAAACTCCGGTATGATGGGCGGCTCACTCGGACGCTACGGCGCTGAGGGAAAAGGGAAAGGCGCTGAGGCCGGACCTGAAGATCTTTGACAGTGTGCGCAGGTGACTTGTGCGGGCGTCTGGTAGTGGACGGTTGTCCATAGCAGACGTTCGATCAACACCATCAATTCAAAAGTATTCGTACGCAAGTACACGTACAGCGAGTAATGGAGTTGGGCGGACTTTGCATTTCGAAGCATTAGAGGATTCGTCCTCGAAAACTTTAAGTGAAGAGTTTGATCCTGGCTCAGAGTGAACGCTGGCGGCAGGCCTAATACATGCAAGTCGAACGGCAGCACAGCAGAGCTTGCTCTGTGGGTGGCGAGTGGCGGACGGGTGAGGAATACATGGGAATCTGCCCAG
>CAUJJG010000041.1 GCA_963205445.1 Pseudomonadota bacterium | reverse complement strand
CCTCGATTTGTCGGCGCAGTTCGGCGATGCGGTCGGCGTTTTCCATGCCGCTATTGTGCCGCGCCAGTGGCGCGGCCTGCAGCGATCCTGATTACCAGCGAGATGTCTTGCCTAGTGGCGGTGCGGCATTTTGCCGGTCATAGGCACGCAGCTCTTCACGGATGTGCTGGATTCGCTGGCGGCCCAGCGCGCTGCGTTCTTCGTCCAACACCACGCCATCAAGCAGGTCGGCCATGCGCTGGGCGGCCGGCGCCATGGTTTCCCAGGCATCCAGCGCCGGAACCGGTGCCGGCAGGGTCAGGAAGAAGGCGATTGCGGGGGTTTCAAGCTCGGCAATGGTGGCCATGTCGAAACTGCCGGGCTTGACGATGTTGGCCACGCTGAAGATGGGGCCGGCCTGCGGGCGCCCATCCACCAAGCGGTGGAAAACATTCATGTAACCGAAGGTCAGCCCGGCTTTCTCGGCGGCCACCACGATGTCCTGGCCGCGCAGCAGCGTACCGGCCTTGGCGGCCACGTACAGGGTCAGAATTCGGTCGAACTGATCGGTAGGGCGTATGCCCAGCTTGTCTTTCCCGGGGGTGTTGGCAGGCAGCGGCAGTTCCTCCTGCTGCATGGTTTCAGGGCTGCCCCAGCTGTCGGCAAGCTGTTCGCCCAGCGACGGCTCCTTGCGTGCGGGCTCGTCGCGGCCGCCTTCACGCGGCAAGCGTCGTCCCTGCCGGTCCTTGCGGCTGCGGCCGAAGAAAATGATGGCGCCCAGCAGCAACGACATCGCCACGGCGATACCGACGCGAAGCAAGGTCATATCGGTCATTCAATGCACTCCTTCATGCAACGCCAACCAGGCGCGTCGCTTCGGCGAGGTCCACCGACACCAGACGCGAAACACCCGGTTCGCGCATGGTCACGCCCGACAGCTGGCGTGCGGCTTCCATCGTCACTTTGTTGTGGGTCACGAACAAAAACTGTACCGCCTCGCTCATCTCGCTGACCATCGCGGTGAAGCGGCCAACGTTGGCTTCGTCCAACGGCGCATCCACTTCGTCCAGCAGACAAAACGGTGCGGGATTGAGGCGGAAAATGGCAAACACCAACGCCACCGCGGTCATCGCTTTTTCGCCACCGGACAGCAGGGTGATGTTGGACACGCGCTTGCCCGGCGGCCGCGCCATAATCGTCACGCCGGTGTCCAGCAGGTCTTCGCCGGTCAGCTCCAGATAGGCGTGGCCGCCGCCGAACAGGCGCGGATAGAGCTCCTGCACGCCGGCGTTGACGCGGTCGAAGGTGTCCTTGAAGCGGCCGCGGGTTTCACGGTCGATCTTGCGGATCGCCTCTTCCAGCGTTTCCAGCGCGGCATTGAGGTCGGTGTTCTGCGCGTCCAGATACTCCTTGCGCTGGGCGGCTTCGGCATGTTCGGCAATCGCGGCCAGGTTGACCGGTTCCAACCGCCGCAATTTGCCGTCGAGTTCGGCAACCATGCGCTCCCAAGACAGGGCATCCGCCTCGTCCGGCAATGTGCTGAGCACCTCGTCCATGACGAAGCCGGCTTCGACCACGGCGGCGGTGAATTGTTCGGCCTTGAGCACCAGCGCCTGTTGATCGAGCCGTCGCTGGCCGATGGCTTCACGCTGTTCCAGCGCCTGCGCATCGCGCTGCTGGCGCACCTGCTCGTGTTGGCGCAGCTCGGCGTCGATGCCTTCCTGCAGCGAACGCGCCTGCGCCAACTCGCGGTCGACCCGAACGCGTTCTTCCAAAGCCAACTGGCGCTCGTTTTCCAGTGACTGCACCGGCGCATCGCCTTCGGCCAGCTGTGCAGCCAGATCACCCAGCCGGGTGTCCAGCTGTCCACGTTGGCTCCCCATGCGTTCCAGCGCCTGCGACAGTGCCACCACCTGCACACGCTGCGACTCCAACGCCAGCGCCAACGCATGGGCGGCATCACGTGCTTCGCGGGCGGCGGCGCGGGCGGTTTCTCGCTTGTCGGTGAGGTAGCGGCGCTCGTTTTCCAGCGTTTGCCGCGCCGATTCCAGATTGCCCATCCGGCCGAGGGCGTCGTCGATGCGGATGCGTGCCTCGGCGGCCTGTTCCTTGCTGGCTTCCAGCGTTTCGCCCAGTTGCGCCAGTTCGGCGTCGATGCGGGCGATGCGGTTGCGCGCGTTTTCCAGCCGCCCCTGCTGGCTCTGCAGCTGGCCGGCCAGTTCCGAAACGCTGCGATGCGCCATGTACAGCTGGCGCTGGGCATCCTCGCGCTGCTGGTCTGCCGCCAGATGCGTGTCGCGCAGCTCGGTCAGCAGCGCATCGAGTTCGCGCTCACGCACCTGATGCTGTTCGATCTCGGCGCGCAGGGTCTGGATTTCCTTTTCCCGCAGCAGCGCACCTTGCTTGGCCGCACCGCTGCGGGCGATCCGCACCCAGCCATCGCCCAAGCGTTCACCCGCGCGGGTAATGACCGATTCGCCCTCGCCCAAGCTGGCCTGCAATGTGCGGGCGGCGCCCAAGTCATCGGTGCCATGCAACCGCGCCAGCAGGCGACGAATCGCGCGCGGCCCCTGCACCTTGGCGGCCAGCGAGGTGGCGGCATAGAAACCGTCATCCTCCGCAGGGGCCACCAGCGCCAAGCGGCCATCGCCAAGCTCGCCCAAGGCATCGACCAATTGCTCGGGCGCATCCACCAGCACGGCTTCGATCAACTGGCCGAGTGCGGCTTCGACCGCATTTTCCCAACCCGCCTCGACCCGCAAGCGCTCACCAACGCGCGCGGCGTCATGCAGCCCTTGCTGCTCAAGCCACTGCTTGGCCGCGCCTTTTTCCTGCCCCAGTGCGGCTGCCTGCAAGGTTTCCAGCGATGCCAGCCGCCCGCGCGCCGCCTGCGCCTGCTTGCGCAGCTCGGCCAGCTCGGCCTGTGCTTCACGCTGACGCTCCTGCGCGGCCGCGCTGGCCTGCTTGCGGGCTTCCACCTGCTCGGTCAGTACGTCCAGTGCTTCTTTCTGGGTCTCGTGCTGGATCTGCAGTTGCTCGAAGGCATCGTCCAAGGTTTCGAGGTCGAGCCCTGCGCGCTCTTCGTGCAACTGACTGCGGCGGCGGTCGGCATCAAGGATTTGCCGATCCAGGTGTTCAATGCGGGTGCGTTCGACGTCGCCGGCGCGTGCGGCTTCCGCCTGATCGCGGCTGTGCGTGTCCCAACGCTGCTGCCAATCGGCCAGCCGCGCCTCGGTATCGCGCAGGCTGTCCTGGCGTTCCAGGTCTGCTTCCTGCAACAGTTCCAGCTGGGGTTCTGCTTCGGCCACCGCTTCGCGCAGCACCTCTAGCTTCCGCTCATCGTCGCTGATATGGCCGCCGAGTTCATGCAAGGCCGCCTGCGCCTCGTCACGCGCGCGCGACAACCGCACCGACAATTCGCGCTGGTGCGCGATCTGTTGCTCGAGCCGGGCCAAGGTGCTGCCGACCTGATAAACAGCGGCCTGCGCGGTATTGAGCGCATCGCTTGCGGTTTCGCGGCGCTCGCGCCCGGATTCCAATTCGCTTTCGGCGTGGCGCTGCTCGGCAATCAGCTGCTCCAACCGGGTTTCTTCGCGCGCCAGCTTCTCGCGCAGGCCCTGCAGACGGCCATCCAGCGCACGGAACTCCAGCGCCTTCCACTGCGCGTCCTTGATCTTGCGCTCGGCCTGAATCGCGGTGTACTGCTCGGCCTGGCGCGCCTGCCGGGCAAGGTGCTGGAGCTGCTTGTCCACCTCTTCGCGCAGATCGCCCAGACGATCAAGGTTCTCGCGGGTATGGCGGATGCGGGTTTCGGTTTCCTTGCGCCGCTCCTTGTATTTGGAGATGCCAGCAGCTTCTTCCAGATAGACGCGCAGCTCTTCCGGACGCGCCTCGATCACCTGCGAGATCATGCCCTGCTCGATGATCGAGTAGCTGCGCGGGCCGAGGCCGGTGCCGAGGAACAAGTCGGTGATGTCGCGGCGACGGCATTTGCCACCGTTGAGGTAATAGCCGCTCTGGCCGTCACGGCTGACCGTGCGCTTGACGGAAATCTCGTTGAACGCCGCGTATTCGCCCGTGATGGTGTGATCGGAATTGTCGAAGATCAGTTCGACCATCGCCTGTGACACCGGCTTGCGTGCACTGCTGCCTGAGAAGATCACGTCGGTCAACGAATCGCCACGCAGGCGGCTGGCGGCGGATTCGCCCATCACCCAGCGGATCGCGTCGATGATGTTGGATTTGCCACAGCCGTTCGGACCAACAACGCCGGTCATGTTGGTCGGCAGGTGCAACGTGGTCGGGTCGACGAACGACTTGAAGCCGGACAGCTTGATGGTGGAAAGACGCATGCGGCGGTGGCGAACCTGGGCGGATGGCGCGCCGCCTCGTTATGACGTTGGGTTAAGACCTCACTCTATCCACTTGTTTTTATAGGGACAATAGTGCGGTGGCGTGAACAATGGAGCTTGAGTATAACGGGCAATTTCAAGAGCCGCCCGGCAGCGTGGCGTCGATGGCAAGGGCATGGATGTCCGTCTGCATCATCTCCCCAAGCGCGGCATACACCATGCGATGTCGCGCCACCGGCAATTTGCCGGCAAAGGCCGCGCTGGCGATGACGAGGCTGAAATGGCCTTGGCCATGCCGGCTGCCCGCATGCCCCGCGTGACGGTGGCTGTCGTCGGTGATCTCCAGTCGGGTTGGTGCAAAGGCGGTTTCAAGCAAGGCGCGCATGCGAAGGATGCGGCCCGGATTGAGCTGGGGAAGATCTGCTTCCGTCCAATCAGCGCTCATGGCAGGACCTTGCGGAAAGGACGCACCTCCACCCGCGCATAGACCCCTGCCGCACAGTACGGGTCAGCATCGGCCCAGGCGCGGGCCTCCTCCAGCGAAGCGAATTCGGCAATGACGATACTTCCCGAAAAGCCCGCAGGGCCCGGGTCCTCGGCATCGATGGCTGGACATGGGCCGGCCAGCAGCAGGCGCCCGGCGTCGCGCAATGCGTGCAGCCGTGCCAGATGATCGGCGCGTGCCGCCTGCCGGCGCGCCAGAACCCCCGCACCGTCATATCCTTCAATTGCGTACCACATGCCTTACCCCGCATGAATCACCTTCCTGCATTGTAGTGGCAGAGTGTGGACAGCTTGCAGGTGAATGCGTAGTCTAGTACGGTCGTTTCCATGTCTCGGCCCAACGGCCTGCGCTACGTACCGCCCGCCGTTGCGGCACCGAGCACATCGAGTCGACCCTTTTACGCCTCCCTGTTCCAACGTGCCGATGCATCGGTTGCGTGCGTACCGGCATGGCGATTGGCATCTCCTGCACCGTGTCCCGGCCCGCGTGGCCATCGCAATGCCGTGTGGCCCGGAGGGGCCGCCCACCGATGACATCCGAAACCAGCAACGGCGTGACAGCCGATGCCCCCATCCCAAACCCGAGCCATCGGCCTGAGCAACAGGCCGCACCCATGCAGCAGGAGATCCCGCTGGCGGTGGTGCTTGGTCAGCCGGTGGTGGAGGTTCCCAAGGATCTGTACATCCCGCCGGACGCACTGGAGGTCATCCTCGACGCCTT
Organism: Pseudomonadota bacterium; assembly: GCA_963205445.1. Taxonomy (GTDB): domain Bacteria; phylum Pseudomonadota; class Gammaproteobacteria; order Xanthomonadales; family Xanthomonadaceae; genus Thermomonas. The sequence goes on along the minus strand of CAUJJG010000041.1, from coordinate 1,602 downwards.
TGAAGGCCCATTGGATCTCCTGCTGTATCTGATTCGACGCCAGAATCTGGACATCCTTGACATCCCCGTCGCCGAGATCACCCGGCAGTATGTGGACTACATCCAGGCCATGCACGAGATGCGTTTTGAGCTGGCCGCCGAATATTTGGTAATGGCCGCGATTCTGGCCGAGATCAAGTCGCGCATGCTGTTGCCGCGGCCGCCCAGCGAGGAAGGGCTGGAAGACGACCCGCGCGCCGATCTGGTGCGCCGCCTTCAGGAATACGAGCGCTACAAGCAGGCGGCGGAGGACATCGATGCCCTGCCCCGCCTCGATCGCGACAACAGCCCGGCGCACGCCCACGTCCCCGAGCGCGCCGCGGTGCGCCTGCCGCCGCCGGTGGAGATGCGGGACATGTTGCTGGCCCTGCACGACGTGCTCAAGCGCGCCGAGCTTTATACCCAGCACGCGATCAAACGGGATGCCCTGAGCGTCCGCCAGCGCATGGGCGAATTGCTGGAACGTCTGGCCGATGGTGTCTTCCATCGTTTCGAATCGTTGTTTTCTGCCGAAGAGGGCCGGCTGGGCGTGGTGGTCACCTTCCTTGGCCTGCTGACTCTCGCCAAGGAGCAGCTGGTGGACATCGTGCAGGAAGCGCCGATGGCACCGATCTATGTGAAATCCCTTGCTGCCGGCGAGGACGCCCCGAACGTTGATGAACTGTCGAGCGAGTTTGACGACGCAACCGAGCCCAACGCATGAGCGAGATCGACCAAACCCTCGTCAACCGCATCGTCGAAGCGGCCCTGCTGGCCAGCCACCAGCCCTTGAGCCTTGCCCAGCTCAAGGGCCTGTTCAACCTCGACGAACCGCTGCCTGACAATGCGGTGGAAGCGGCCCTGCTGGGCCTGCAGGCAGGTTGCGGCGACCGCGGAGTGGAATTGGTGGAAGTAGCCAGCGGCTGGCGCTTTCAGGTCAAGGCCGACGTACACCCCTGGGTGGCCCGGCTGTGGAGCGAGCGCCAGACCAAATACACCCGCGCCACCCTGGAAACGCTGGCCTTGATCGCCTATCGACAGCCGATCACGCGTGGCGAGATCGAACAAATCCGCGGCGTCACGGTGAACAGCAACATCATCAAGGCACTGGAAGAGCGCGACTGGATCCGAGTGGTCGGTCATCGCGATGTACCAGGCAAGCCCGAACTGTTGGCCACCACCAAAACCTTTCTCGATTATTTTGGCCTCAAACGCCTCGACGAGCTGCCGCCGCTGTCGGAACTGAAGGACATCGGCGAGCTGGAGCCGCAACTGCCGTTCGAACCAGCGATTCCGGCCGCCGTATCAAACGCCGAAAAAGCGGGGTCAGAGTCGGCGGAAATGGGGTCAGAGAACATTTCCGACACTGGCACTCAAGCAAACGATACGAATGGGGGGGAAATGTTCTCTGACCCCATTTCAACAACCACCCAACAAGACACCCCTGGAGACGACGCGATTCCCGCATCGTCGGAGCAAGATGATGAGCAATGAAGAATCCAAAACCCGCCGCCCGCTGAGCCTGAAGCGCGAAACCGCGGCACCCACGCCGCAAATCAGCGAGCGCCTGCACAAGGTGCTTGC
>CAUJJG010000040.1 GCA_963205445.1 Pseudomonadota bacterium | reverse complement strand
GCCCGAACTGCCCGATGTGGTCTGGTAAGAACCGAACGAGTTGAACGAGGTTTCACGCAGGAAGTCGGACACCATCACCTTGCCGCTGACTTCCAGCTCTTGGCGACTGATGACCGTGACCGGCAGGGCACCTTCGATCTCTGCGCGCTTGATGCGCGAACCGGTGACAGTCACCGCATCCAGCGTTTTGGCCTCGGCTTTCTTGTCACCCTCTGCCTCATTCTGATCCTGCGCCAGCGCATTGCCAGACAGCATCGCCGCGACACCCATGAACAGCGCGCACTGGATCGCGCTGGCCAACTTCTGTTTCCTGGAACCAGTCATTTTCAACTTCTCCCCATTGTGTAAACGCATTTGCCCCCCCGATTGCAGGGTGGGCCCCCTAGCTATGTAAACCTAGCGCGCCCGGCCTCACTAGCCCGACAGTCCGACGGTAGCATCCACACAAAACATTAACAAGCCCGTCACCAAGCATTCAGTAATTCCATGCTAGGCGCCAGGCTTCCTCATGCGCCGGACATGAAAAACCCCGGCACCTTGCGGCACCGGGGTCTAAAGCCATTGCTTCTGACCGGGTCAGGCGAGACGAGCGGCGATGCGCTGTTGCTCCTCGTGCAGGGCCTGCGGCAGGCGCGGGCCGTATTCGTCGAGGTACTCGCCGATGCTGGCGAACTCGGCCTGCCAGCCGGCGCGGTCGAGGCCGAACAGCTTGTTGCGGGCTTCTTCGCTCAGGCTCAGCCCGTCGAGGTTGAGCTCGCTAGTCAACGGCAGGTTGCCGATCGGGGTTTCCTGCGCGCCGGCGCTGCCGTCCACGCGCTTGAGCATCCACTCCAGCACCCGCAGGTTGTCGCCGAAGCCCGGCCACAGGAACTTGCCGTCGTCGCCCTTGCGGAACCAGTTGACGTGGAAAACCTTCGGCAGCTTCGCCCCGGGCTGGTCGAACGACAGCCAGTGGGCGAAATAGTCGGCGAAGTTGTAGCCGCAGAACGGCTTCATCGCCATCGGGTCACGGCGCATCACGCCCACCGCGCCGGTAGCGGCGGCGGTGGTTTCCGAACCCATGCTGGCGCCGACCAGCACGCCATGGGTCCAGTCGCGGGTTTCGAACACCAGCGGCACCAGCGAGGCGCGACGGCCACCGAACACGATCGCGGAAATCGGCACGCCCTGCGGGTCTTCGGCCATCGGCGAATAGCTGGGGCAGCGCTTGGCGCTGACGGTGAAGCGCGAATTGGGGTGCGCGGCCGGACGCACCGCCGGGTCATACGGCTGGCCCTGCCAATCAGTCACCGGGGTCTGGCCGTTGTCGAGGCCTTCCCACCACGGCTGGTTGTCGGCGGTGACACCGACATTGGTGAAGATGGTGTCGGCCTGGATCGAGGCCAGCGCGTTCGGGTTGGACTTGGCGCTGGTGCCCGGCGCGACACCGAAGAAGCCGGCTTCCGGGTTGATCGCGTACAGGCGGCCATCCTTGCCGGGGCGCATCCAGCAGATGTCATCGCCGATGGTGGTGATCTTCCAGCCGTCCTGCAGATAGCCTTCCGGCGGGATCAGCATGGCGAGGTTGGTCTTGCCGCAGGCGCTGGGGAAGGCGGCGGCGATGTAGTGGGTTTCGCCCTTGGGGTTTTCGATGCCGAGGATCAGCATGTGCTCGGCCAGCCAGCCTTCGCTGCGCGCCTGATGGCTGGCGATGCGCAGGGCGTGGCACTTCTTGCCGAGCAGGGCGTTGCCGCCGTAGCCGGAGCCGAACGACTTGATCGTCAGCTCCTCGGGGAAGTGCATGATGTAGCGGCGGTTCGGGTCGAGCTCGCCGATCGAATGCAGACCCTTCACGAACGTCCCTTCGCGCTCGATCCGCGCCAGCGCCGGCGCGCCCATCCGGGTCATGATCCGCATATTGGCGACGACGTAAGGCGAGTCGGTGATCTCCACCCCGCAGCGCGACAGCGGTGAGTCGATCGGGCCCATGCAATAGGGAATGACGTACAGGGTGCGGCCGGCCATGCAGCCGTCGAACAACGCATCCATCTGCGCATGGCCGTCGGCCGGCGCCATCCAGTGGTTGTTGGGGCCGGCGTCCTCACGCTCGGGGGTGCAGACGAAAGTCAGGTGTTCGACCCGGGCCACATCGTCCGGGTGCGAGCGGTGCAGATAGCTGTTGGGGTGGGTCTGCTCGTTGAGCTTGAACAGGGTGCCGTCGGCTTGCATCTGCGCGATCAGCGCGGCGTTTTCGGCATCGCTGCCGTCGCACCAGTGGATGCGGTCGGGGCGGGTGAGGCGTGCGACCGCCTCCACCCACTGGTTCAGGGTTTCAAGACTGCTGGACATTGGCGTACTTCCTCGGCCCTTTGCGGGCTCTCTGGGATTGAAATCGTTTGCAAAACAGGGCCAGACACACCCAACCGTGCCGTGCCGTTGGGGCTCAGCCCTTTGGAATGAGGGTGACCATCATGTGCTCGATGTAGCCATCGAAGCCGTCGATGGGTTGGCGATTTTGCAGCTTCGACAACTCCAGCTGCAGAAACCCCACGTACACCGAGTACGTCATGCGCGCGCGATTGAGCGCATCCCGCTGATGCATTCCTGCCAGACGGAACGAGGCGAACAGGAAGCCGATGCGGCGTTCCAGCACGTGCTCCAGCACTTCCTGAACCGCCGGGTGGTCGACTGCCTTGAGCAATTCCGAGTAGATGACATGGGTCTTGTTGTGATTGGTGATCAGATGGAAGAGGGTGCGCAAGCGCTCGCCGGCATCGACGATGGATTCAAGCGCCCCATATGCCATCTGCTCATCACGCTCCCAGCGCTCCAGCGCAGCCTGCAGCAAGGCGTCACGCGACGGGAAGTGCCAGTAGAAACTGCCTTTGGTCACCCCGAGTCGGCGCGCCAATGGCTCGACTGCAACGGATGCGACGCCGGCCTCCGCGATTTGGTCGAGCGCTTCCTTGGCCCAGTCATCGGCGCTCAGGCGCCTGCTGCGTTGTGCGGTTTCAGTCATCTTGGACGGGGCCATACGTTTCCGAAGGGTGCAGTATGGCTGAGTTTTTGCTCTTTTTTGCGCGTTGACACTTGCAGCGCATTCGCCATACTTGCCCGTATGGTATCCGCGGGCCGCGTTCGACGCAACGCCCGTGCCCTTTGATTTGCCGCGCAAACGGGAGCCCCGACATGAGCCTCGCCCTGCCCTTCCTTGCTGTCCTTGTTGCCGGCGCATTCGCCGCCTATCACCGTTTGCGCCTTGCCGTATTCACGGCCATTGCCGCCTGCCTGCTGCTGGCCTGCTGGCTGCTGGGCACCCACCCCACGGCCACGCTCGTCGCCACCGGCCTGCTGTTGGCCCTGACCGTGCCACTGCTGATCCCCGCCTTGCGCAAGCCGCTGCTGACCGCACCGGCGCTGGGCTTTCTGCGCAAGGCATTGCCGCCGCTGTCGCAGACCGAGCGGATCGCCCTTGAGACGGGTTCGGTGGGGTTTGAGGGTGACCTTTTCACCGGCAAGCCCGACTGGAACAAGCTGCTGGCCTACCCCAAGCCGCAACTGAGCGCCGAGGAGCAGGCCTTCCTCGATGGCCCGGTGGAAGAGCTGTGCAAGCGCATCAATGACTGGGAGATCACCCACGTCCACGCCGACCTGCCGCCCGAACTGTGGGACTTCGTCAAGCAGCACAAATTCTTCGGCATGATCATTCCGAAGCAGTACGGCGGGCTGGGCTTCTCCGCATTGGCGCATCACAAGGTCATCCAGAAGATCGCCTCGATCAGCTCCGTGGTCAGCGCCACCGTGGGCGTGCCCAACTCGCTGGGCCCGGGCGAGCTGCTCAACCACTACGGCACGCAGACGCAGAAGGACTACTACCTGCCCCGCCTGGCCGCCGGTCTGGAAGTCCCCTGCTTCGCGCTGACCGGCCCCTATGCGGGGTCTGATGCCACCTCGATCCCCGACTTCGGCATTGTCTGCAAGGGCGAATGGAACGGCGCCAATGTGCTGGGCGTCCGCCTGACCTTCGACAAGCGCTACATCACCCTGGCCCCGGTCTCCACCCTGATCGGCCTGGCCTTCCGCATGTATGACCCGGATGGCCTGCTGGGCGATACCCGCGATATCGGCATCACGCTGGCGCTGATGCCGCGCGATACCCCCGGCGTGGACGTGGGCCGTCGCCATTTCCCACTCAACTCGCCGTTCCAGAACGGCCCGGTGCGCGGCAAGGAAGTCTTCATTCCGCTCAGCCAGCTGATTGGTGGCGTGGAAATGGCCGGCAAGGGCTGGAACATGCTCAACGAATGCCTGGCCGTGGGTCGCTCCATCACCCTGCCCTCTACCGCCAGCGGTGCCGCCAAGGGCGGCGCGGTGATAACCGGCGCCTATGCACGCATCCGCAAGCAGTTCGGCCTGTCGGTGGGCCGCTTCGAAGGCGTGGAAGAGGCACTGGCGCGGATCGGTGGCAAGGCCTTTGCCATCAGCGCGCTGTCGCAGGCCACCGCCGCCGCGGTGGACCGGGGCGATGTGCCTTCGGTGCCGTCGGCCATCGCCAAGTACCACTGCACCACCGCCGGCCGCGAGATCGCCAAGGACATCATGGATGTGATCGGCGGCAAGGGCATCGTGCTGGGCCCGCGCAACTTTGCTGGACGCTCCTGGCAGGCATCGCCCATCGCCATCACGGTGGAAGGCGCCAACATCATGACCCGCAGCCTGCTGATCTTCGGTCAGGGCTCGATCCTCTGCCACCCGTACATCCTCAAGGAAATGCGGGCCGCGCAGGACCCCGACGCCAAGGCCGGGCTGGCGGCACTGGACGAGGCGCTGTACGCCCATGTGGGCGGCGCGATCTCGAATGCCACCCGTTCCCTGTGGTTCGGCCTGACTGGCGCGCGCCTGCAATCAACCGTGGGCGATGCCTATACCCGCAAATTCTTCCGCAAGCTCAACCGCTATGCCGCCAACCTTGCCCTGCTGACCGACGTCTCGCTGGGGGCGTTGGGTGGCCGGCTGAAGTTCAAGGAATCGCTGTCAGGCCGCTTGGGCGATGTGCTCAGCCATCTGTACATGATGGGGGCAGTACTCAAGCGCCATCATGACGAAGGCTGCCCGGAAGCGGACAAGCCGCTGCTGGCCTGGGCCTTCCACAACAGCGCTTATGAGATCGAGCTGGCACTGTCACAGGCGCTGCGCAACTTCCCGATCAAGCCGCTGGGTTGGCTGCTGTGGCCGGTGGTGTTCCCGTGGGGCCGCCGCGCCGTGGCCCCGGGCGACCGTCTGTGCCATCGCGTGGCAATGCTGTTGATGGCGCCGAACGAAGCCCGCGAGCGGCTTGCCAACGGCGCCTTCCTGACGCCCGGTGAGCACAACCCGGGTGGCCGCATCAACAGCTACCTGGCAAAGGCCATTCTGGCCGAGCCGGTGGAGCGCAAATTCCTGAAGGCGCTGAAGACCAAGGACATCGAGTCTCTGGATTTCGCATCGCAGCTGGACGAAGGCGTGCGCGAGGGCTGGATCACCCAGGACGAACGCAAGCAACTGGAAGAGCTGCATGCGATCACTCTGGACACGATCAGCGTGGATGATTTCGACGCCCATGAGCTGCGTGCCGCCTGCTACTACGACGGCCATGCTGCAGAAAGCAGACGCGCCGTGGCGTAAACCGTTTCAGGGTTGAATGCGAATCGACGGCGGGCCTTGGCCCGCCGTTTCGCTTGTGGGGCACGGCTCAGGCGTCTGGCGTTTGGTCACGTGATGCCGGCAGGCGCTTGGCTTCCCCCACCACCTTCCAGGCACCGAACGCAAAACTGCCGGCCACCAGCACCCCCACCCCGAACACAGCTGTGGATCCGAAGCCCGACAGCAGCTTGTGCAGCCAGACGAAACTCAGGTCTCCGCCGCGGTAGATCACGGTATCAATGGCCGCGCCGGCCTTGTAGCGCCACTCGCGTGCCACCCGCGTGTAGATGGTTTCCCGCGCGGGTTTGGACAAGGAAAACTCGCTGGCGCGGGTCAGCACCTGCACCACCGCCACCAGCAGCGGCAGCGGTGAAGCAGCCAGCGCGGCATAGCCCAGCAGGATGGCAAACGCCGGAATCAGCAACGCCGGGGCAATGCCGTAGCGCGACAGCAAGGCCCGCGTGAGCAGCAGCTGGATGACCAAGGTCAGCGCGTTGACCGCCAGATCGATGGCGGCGTAATAGGCGGTTGCCGCTTTCGGGTCCGGGTAAAAATGGCGCACGATCGCCGCCTGCTCGTTGTACAGCAACGTCCCCACGCCTACCCCAAACACGCACAGTACCGCCAGCCAGCGCAACAGCGGCTCACTCGCCACCAGCTTCAGGCCGGCCCAGACGGCACCCCCCATCGGCACTTCGCCACTGGCCAACTGGCCCTGCACCTCGCGCTGCACCGCGTAATGACGCAGCCGCAGCAGGCAGACCACGCACAACAGCAAAAAGCCCGCCGACACCAGCATCAGATTGGCAATGCCCACCCGCTCCACGAGCGCACGGGTCAAGGTAGGCCCCAGCATCGCACCGAAGGTACCCGCAGCACCGATGTAGCCATAGCAGCGCCGTGCCTCCGCATTGCTGAAGACATCGGCCATGAAGCTCCAGAACACCGCCACCGCGAACAGGTTGAAGACGGTGATCCACAGAAAGAACGCCATCCCGCGCCCCGGCATCCCGGCATCGAAAGCCTGATGGAACAGCAGCAGCGTAACGATGAAGAAGCCGTACACCGCCGGCAGGAACACCCGCCGCGGCCAGCGACTGACCACCCAGCCGTACAAAGGCTGCATCGCCAGCATGATCAGGAAGGTGCAGGTGAACAGGACTTGCAGCTGCAAGTCCTTCAGGGAGATGCCATGACCGGCGAAAAACTCGACCATCGCTGCAGGAAACAGCGTGGTGACGTCACTGGACGCCCCCATCGCCTCCCGTACCGGGCGCAACACGTAGTACCCCGTGAGCAGACTGAAGAAGTACAAAAACGACCACAGCAACGGCGGGGATTCACGCAGGGCAGCCTGGAGTCGGCCAAGGCGGGTCACGGTACGGGTTGTCATACGAGAGCACGCGCCTTGCGGCCTGCAGGAATCGACGAAGCGCAACGGTAACCGCATGCCGTGGGCAACGCCACCCTCGACACGGAGCATTTGCTCTAACCATGCCGCATAGCTTCGCGTAGGGATCGCCACGGGGTTGCATGTGTTCGACTACATCATCATCGGCGCCGGCTCAGCCGGCTGTGTGCTTGCAAACCGCCTGAGCGAAAACCCCGACACCAAGGTCCTGCTGCTGGAAGCCGGCGGTCGCGACTGGCACCCCTTTATCCACATGCCTGCCGGCATCGCCAGGATCGCCGGCAATCGCCGGGTGAACTGGGACTTTGCCACGGTGCCTCAGCCGCAGCTGGGCGGCCGCGTGATCTGGGTTCCACGCGGCAAGGTGCTGGGTGGCTCCAGCTCGATCAATGCCATGTGCTACATCCGGGGCGTGGCCGGCGACTACGACGCATGGGCCGCGGAAGGCGCCACGGGCTGGCACTGGGACAATGTGCTGCCCTACTTCATGAAATCAGAAGGCAATCAGCGCGATAGCGATGCTTTCCACAGCGCCGACGGGCCACTCACGGTCTCCGATCTGCGCCACGTCAACGTGCTGACCCACGCCTTCGTCGAAGCCGGCCAGCAGGCGGGCCTGCCCTTCAATCCGGACTTCAACGGTCCACGGCAGGAAGGCGTGGGTCTGTATCAGGTCACCCAGCGGGAAGGGGCCCGCTGCTCCACGGCGGTGGCCTTCCTCGACTCTGCCCGCCCACGCAAGAACCTCACCATCCGCACCCATGCGCATGCCAGCCGCATCACCTTCGACCAGGGTCGCGCCAACGGCGTGGTCTGCAGCATTCGGGGGCAGGGCTTCCATTTCGAAGCTGCGCGCGAGGTCATTCTTTGCGGCGGTGCGATCAATTCACCGCAGCTGCTGATGCTGTCCGGCATCGGGCCTGCGGACGCGCTGCGCAAGCTCGCCATCGACGTCGTGCATGACGCTCCCGGCGTCGGCGCCAACCTGCAGGACCACCTCGACGTCACCACCCTGCAGCACGCCAGCCAGCGCGTCAGCTACGACCGCGTCAGCGAGGTCAAAACGGCCCTGCAATACTTCCTCGGCGGCCACAACGGCCCCGGCAGCAGCAATATTGCCGAGGGGGCTGGCTTTTTCCGCTCACACCTCGCAACCGATGCGCGTGCCGATATCCAGCTGCACTTCATCCCCGCGATGATCGACGATCACGGCCGCAACCGCCTGCCCGGCGACGGCTACACCATGCACGCCTGCAATCTGCGCCCCCGCAGCCGG